>JBAUTF010000334.1:0-2312 GCA_049582065.1 Candidatus Dormiibacterota bacterium
CGCTGAGTAGGCGACTGGTTCAGCCACGCTGACCTCTCCAGCCGCCCCTCATCGAACCGTGCGTGAGGTTTTCCCTCACACGGCTCTCCGACGATGTTCACGTTGCAACTGTCGCAGCGCTGCCATAACGGACCGTCCCAGTGAGGAAGTGCAGCCCGATGCCTTGGAACCAGACATACGTGTGCACCTGACCCCAGCGCCGCCCCGATTTACCGCGCTTCTTGCTGTCGTACAGGGAGAGGCGCTCGCGGACGTAGCTGTCGACCTGGGTGAACTTTCGCGTCGAGTTTCCCCAACGGAAGTAGTTGCCCCAGCCTCGCAGTACCGGGTTGAGCTCTTTTATCAGTGCATCCATCGGCCACTTCAGCCGGTCGGGTGGGGCCGTGATCTTCTTGACCTTGGCCCGCACGCTGGCCATCGCACGACGCGACGGCCACCGGTGGCAGAAGAGTCTGCCGGTCTTCCGTGACCGCACCATCCGATGGTGAAACCCCAGAAAGTCGAATCCATCCGCCCCGTCACCGACGTGCAGGACCCGACTCTTGTCAGGGTGCACCTTGAGATGAAGGGCTTGGGCCGTCCTCTGGAGCCATGCGTAGGCTTGCTTTGCGTCGGACTCGGTCCGGCACAGGATCACGAGGTCGTCTGCATAGCGGACGACCTTGCCGAGGTGGCTTGCTTCCTTCGCCCAGAGAGCATCGAGGGCGTGGCCGTAGATGTTGCTCAGGAGCGGCGATATCGATCCGCCCTGGGGTACCCCGGTCATGCTGGCGACGGATACGCCGTCCTCCAACACACCGGCCTTCAGCCACATCCGTATCAGCCGCAGCACCCTGCGATCACTCACCCGCCGGGCCACTAACCTCAAGAGGAAGTCGTGGTCCAGGCTTCCGAAGAAGTCGGCGAAATCGGCGTCCACCACCCACCGCGCTCCGGCGTTCACTTCCTTACGAATGACCTCCAATGCGTGGAGGGCCGCCCGCTTGGGCCTGAATCCAAATGAACACGGCAGGAAGCTGGCTTCGAAGACCGGCTCGAGCACCAGCTTGGCCGCGGTCTGCACCACCCGGTCCCGCACCCGCGGGATTCCGAGTGGACGGCGCTCCTTCGGCCTTCCCGGCTTCGGTATGTGAACCCTGCGCACCGCCTGTGGCCGGTAACGACCGGCCTCAAGCAATCCGCGCAGCTCCGTCAGCATTTGCTCCGCGCCGAAGGTTTCGATTGCCTCCAGCGTTTCGCCGTCGATGCCGGCGGCGCCCTTGTTGCCGCGGACCTGTTCCCAGGCCCGTTGCAGCACATCCGGCCGAGCTATCCGGTCGTAGAGGACATGGAACCTCCTTTGGCGTTGCTGCTTCGCCGCCACGTAAAGCGCGCGCTGAAGTGCACGGACTTTGTCAATGGGGTGGTTGGCCGAAGCCATGCCCTCGCCCGTCCCTTGCAACCCGCGCATCACCGAAGTGCGGGGCCTTCCCTACGCCGAGTTCTGTTGTCTCGACGATCCTCGGTACTATGCCCCGCTCCGACTCCCTCCGCACCGCCCCGGCTTTCGGTTTCAGCCTTATACCGGGCCATGCTTCCGCGGCGGTCGATCTCGCCGTCGGGTGCGGTAGGGCCTCCCCAGTTGACCAACCGGCCTTCGCTGCATGCCGTCTCCAGTACGCCGGAGCGGTTCCAGGCTGCTCCAGAATCCATAGCCCGGACTGCTGCCTTCACCTCGTTACGCTGGGTTCGGCCCGCTCGGTCCCTTACGGGTGGTTCTTTCGACGCGACAGAGTTCACTCTCGTTGCGGCCTGCAGCTGCGCTCCTTCTCGCTTCGTCGCCAGGCTCTCACCCGACGCCGGAGAATTTGCTTCCCCGCTCCTCTGGCGGCTTGCGGGGGCGGGACTCACACCCGCCGGTCGATTGGCCCTTCACTGGGCACGACGTAACGCGAACCGCGATATTAAGGTCATGGGTCCAAGAATCACACTCGCCTGATGATTCGAACTGGATTAGAGCATCATCGCAACCTGACGGGAGCTGTGAAGCACAACCGTAGGCTTGGGCCACCGGGCGTTCGGGTTGCCCCGCTTAGCTGCGAGAACCCGCGTGAGAGGAAAAGGAGACCTAACGGTTGGGGTCGTTCGCCTTTCTGCGTCGTGCATTTCGCTCGGCCATGATCATCGGGGTGCGCATAAGCACGTGCCACCGCTACCTCGAGGGCGGGCCGTCGTTCGTGGACGACCACCTCGCCTTCCTGGCGGCCGGGGGCTCGACCCGGCCGGACGAGCTGGTTTGAGGACTCGGGATGGACATCACCGACCCTGCGTTC
>JBAUTF010000335.1:0-1526 GCA_049582065.1 Candidatus Dormiibacterota bacterium
GACCACGGTGACGGCGGGGTCCTCCCGGGGCCTATAGGCGTCGTCCTGGCGAGTCTCGAAATTGGAGAGCGGGGTCTCGCACTCCCAGCAGTAGGGGAGGACCCGTTCCCCCTCGTAGACGAGCCCCTTCTCCCACAGTGCCTTGAAGGCCCACATCACGCTCTCCATGTAGGAGAGGTCCATGGTCTTGTAGTCGTTGGCGAAGTCGACCCAGCGCGCCTGGCGAGTGACGTAGCGCTCCCAGGAGTCGGTCGTGCGCTGGACCAATGTGCGGCAGTACTCGTTGAAGTTGTCGATGCCGTACTCGAGGACGCCGGCCCGGCCCGACACCTCGAGCTCCTTCTCCGCCGCCATCTCGGCGGGAAGCCCGTGACAGTCCCAGCCGAAGCGCCGCTCGACCCGCCTTCCCCGCATGGTCTGGTACCGGGGCACGGCGTCCTTGACGAAACCGGTGAGAAGGTGCCCGTAGTGGGGGAGCCCGTTGGCGAAGGGCGGCCCGTCGTAGAAGACGTACTCGTTGGGGCCGCCGGGTCGGGCTTCGACGGAGGCTGCGAAGGTGCCGTCCTTGGCCCAGTACTCCAGGATCTGCTCCTCGAGGCGCGGGTAGTCGGCCTGCTGGTCGACATGGGGGTACGGCGCCTGGCCGTCAGGCGGGGTGGGCATCCTCACAGCGTATTGGAGGAGCCGCGGCCCCCTGAGACGTCGTCCACGAGGAATAGGACGCCGCGGCGCGGTGTTGCCGCCCTGACGTGGCGACGCTATGGTCGCCCACCTTCGTCGAGCAGACGGAAGCCAATTGGGGAGATGACCGACATCGCGATCACCGCTCGGCGGCCGAAGGGATCCAGCTGATGGCCGCAGCCAAGAAGTCGCCACCGCCGAAGAAGAAGGCCACCGTGGCCAAGCGGGCAGCCTCGCCCAAGAAGAAGGCCGTCCCCGCCAAGAAGAAGGCCGCCCCGGTGAGAAAGCCGGCGGCGGCCAAGAAGAAGGTCGTCCCCGCCAAGAAGAAGGCCGTCCCCGCCAAGAAGAAGGCGGCCCCGGTGAGAAAGCCGGCGGCGGCCAAGAAGAAGGCCGTCCCCGCCAAGAAGAAGGCGGCTGCGGTCAAGAAGGCGGCTGCGGCCAAGAAGGTGGCCCCCGCCAAGAAGGCGGCGGGCTCCCCGGCGCCCGCGACCGCTCCGGCGGCCAAGGCGGCACCGGCCAAGGCGGCACCGGCGGCGAAGGCGGCACCTCCCAAGGTGCCCACGAGGCCGGCGCGAGGCCCGTATGCCTCGGAGTCGAAGTTCCTCGAGGAGCAGCGCAACTTCCTGCTCGAAGAGCGCGACGTCTATCAGCACCAAGCCGCTGACCTCAAGGCCGAGGCGGAGTCACTGGCGCTGGAACGTGAGCCCGGCGACGTGCAATTCGACGAGGAGTCCGGCGAGGGCGGCACCGTGGCCGTGGACCGCGAGCGCGACCTGACCTTGTCGGCACAGGCCTTGGCCACCATCGAGGAGATCGACATCGCCCTGGCGGCCATCGAAGACAAG
>JBAUTF010000336.1:0-2956 GCA_049582065.1 Candidatus Dormiibacterota bacterium
ACCCTGACCGGCCCGGGCGGTGCCGGCAAGACCAGGCTCGCGCTTCGCCTCGCGACCGAGAGCCTCGACAAATACATTGATGGCGTCTGGCTCCTGGACCTGGCGCCGATGGGAGACGGCCGCCTGCTCGAGCACACGCTGGCTGCGGTGTGCGGCATCAAGGAGGAGCCCAAGCGCCCGGTGCTCGAAGTCCTGGCCGATGGCCTGGCCAAATGCCGTTCGCTCATCGTGCTGGATGGATGCGAGCACTTGGTCGACTCGTGCGCCGGGCTGACGAGCCGGCTCCTGCGCTCCTGCCCGAAGTTGAGCATCCTCTCCACGAGCCGTGAGCCTCTTGGCGTGACCGGCGAGGTGATCTGGCGGACGCCGTCGCTCACCACCCCGCGCGCGGAGGACGCCGGTCATCCAGAGCTCCTGATGGAGAGCGAGTCGATTCGACTCTTTGTCGACAGGGCGCGGCTCAGCAGGCCCGATTTTCAACTGGAGGCCTCAGGCGCTGCCGCTCTCGCTCAGATCTGCACGCGGCTCGAGGGCATGCCGCTGGCGATCGAGCTCGCCGCAGGCCTCGCCGGGGTGATGACACTCGAGGAGATCCTGGGCCGTTTGAGGCACCGATTCAAGCTTCTCACGGGTGGAAGCCGGAGCTCACTTCCGAGGCATCAGACCCTTCGCCAGGCGGTCGACTGGAGCTACGAGCTTCTCAGCCCTACGGAGCAGGCCCTGTTTGCACGCCTCGGCGTGTTCGCGGGAGGCTTTGACGTGGCCGCCGCCGAGGCGGTTGTGCACGGCGATCCAATCGGCGTCGACGAAGTTCTGCCCCTTCTTGCACGACTCGTGAACAAGTCACTCGTGGTCGCGGAGCCGGCGCGTCCGCACACGACCCGATACAGGATGCTCGACACGATCCGCGAGTACGCCCAGGAGAAGTTGCAGCAGAGTGGCGAGGCAGAGTGGCGCCGGAGACACGCCGACTACTTCGCCGACTGGTGCACGGGCGCCGCAAGGCTGCTTCCATCTTTGGACCAGGTCATGTGGCTGCAGCGCATCGATGAAGAGCAGGCCAACATCCGCCTTGCGCTCGAGTGGAGCCTGTCCGAGCAGCCCGACAACGCGCTTCGTTTGGCGGCCGCGATGGGTAGGTTCTGGTGGATGCGGCGAAGCCTTGGTGAAGGCTTCGAATGGCTGACCCGCGCGCTTGAGGTCGAGACCACAAACCGGGAGTACCGAGCCGCCGCGCTGGTGGCGCGGGCGCGTCTCAGCCGCCGGAGAGGTGACTATGCGACGGCCCTGCGCGACGCGGAGGAGTGTTCCGCCATCAGCCGCGAGCTGGGTTTGAAACTCGAGCTGGCACGTGCTCAGACCATGCTGGGAATTCTCACCGGCCACAATGGGGACCACGAGGCGGCCACCAGGTTTTTCGCCGAAGCAAAGCGACTGGCCGAGGCAGAGGGCGATCGAGAACGTCTCGCTTCGAGCCTCAACAACCTGGCGGTGAGCGAATCGGCGCTGGGCCACCTGGATGTAGCCCTGGCTCACGTAGTGCGTGCGTCGGCCATCACCGACGAGATGGGCGACCAGTTTCTCAGAGCGAACGTTCTCGATACCGTCGGCCGCATCAATCTGCGCTTGGGCAACCACGAGACGGCGCGCCGCAGCTACATAGAGTCGCTGACGATTTCAAATGACCTCAAGGACACGATGAACATCGCCGACGGCCTCGAGGGATTGGCCTTGATGGCCGGTGGAGACGCCGTTCGCGCAGTGGTCCTGGTTTCGGCCGCCGAAGCACTCCGAGCCTCAAGTGGTGCGGAGCCGACCCACGACTGGTCGGTCGAAGTCATGGAAGGAATCGCGGGCGCAAAAGCCACGCTTGGCCGTAACGGCACGGACGCAGCCCGCCGCAAGGGCTTGGCGATGACCATGGAGGAGGCGGTTCGTTTCGCGCTTGGAGAGTCGGCTGTCGACCGGCGAGACACTACGACCAGCCTGACGGCGCGCGAAATCCAGGTGGCGAACCTGATCGCCGAAGGCCTGACCAACGTTGAGATCGCCCAACGCCTGCGCATGGCCGACCGAACCGCCGATGCCCATGTCGAGCACATCCGCAACAAGCTCGGCCTGCGGTCACGCAGCCAGATCGCGGTATGGGCGCACGAGCGTCTAGGTAAGGCGTAGGTCCCGACTAGGAGACCGGTCGGTAGTTCTGCCGATGGCAGGCATGCACCCGCTGTCTAGGCTGCCTCCATATTCCAGTCTCGTCAAGGAGGTCTGCGCATGGTTGTCCTGTTTCGGCAACGGATCATGATCGGATGGTCGGTGGTCGGCGCCTTCGCGGCCATGGCGTTCGGCGGGGCCACTGCAGTTGGAGCTTCGCCACAGGCGCCCACGCCGGCAGCGAACGGTACCTTCCCGACGACGGCCGGGGTTGAGCGCTCGCACGACGTCATCAACTTGCTCGATCCCTACGTGCTCAGGTCAGCTGACGGCACTCTTTCGCTTCAACCACCGCCCGCTCTGGCCAATGAGGTCGGCGCCCCCGCCATAGCCGAGCTGACGGCCGGGCTCGCAGGGCTCAACGTCCAGATTCGTGCGGGCAAATTGGCGACCACTTCCGATCACCGTGTATATGACCCTGCCGTCAGGTCGCTCAGCGTGCAGGGTGGTTGGACTGGCTTCCGCTACTACTGGTGGGGATGGCAGGCCTGGCTCAACGAATTCTGGACACAGAGGCTTCTGGCTGTCATAGCTATTGGGGGCGGTTTTGCCACGTATTGCGCCCTCGGTGTTGCGACTAGCATTCCGTGCGGCGCGATCATTGCGATTGCGGCAACTTTCGGTGGCGTGATCTGGTTGTTCGACTGGGGCAACGGGATCACGGTCGTCTGGCCGTATTTGGGCGGTTGGTACATCAACCCCCAGTAGGCAACTGCATGACGATTCCGGGACTGATTGAAGC
>JBAUTF010000337.1:0-12844 GCA_049582065.1 Candidatus Dormiibacterota bacterium
ATGCAGATCGATTCCGAATACGAAATCCGCCTTCGCAACCGGCGAGTGCGGACCCGCATGCGGCTGCTCGAGAGCTACGAGCCGCCTGTCGCGGCGAGCACTCCGCTGCAGCGTGAGCGGGTGGCCGCGGTGAGGCGACTTGCAACGCGGGCTCGGGTTGCCTTCGAGCACGCCGAGGGGTTGGCAAAGCGGATTCGCGCTCTCGCCCAGGAGGGGTTCGCACCACTGACCGAGCTGGTCGGAGTCGATCTGCTGACGGCTGGCCAGCTGGCCGGCATCCTCGGCCCCGGCCGACGCTTCGAAGGCGAGTCCCAGCTCGCTGCCTATGCCGGCGCCGCGCCGCTCGAGGCGTCGTCCGCCGGCCTCGTCCGCCACCGTCTCAACCGCGGCGGTCATCGGCAGCTCAACTGGATTCTCTACCGCATCGTCCTCACGCAGAGCCAGCACTCGGAACAAGCGCGCGCCTACCTTGCGCGTCGACGTCAAGAAGGCAAGACAACGCGTGAGGCCTTTCGCGCGCTGAAGCGCTACATCGTCCGCGCCATCTGGCGCCTCTGGCAACTCTGCCCAGGCGCCGTGCGCCGGGAGGTGGTCGCAAGTGCGGCGGCGTAACGACGACCGAGGGGTCAAACTTTGGCCCCCGTTTTTCGAAGGGACTGGACATAGGAGCGTCCCCTCCTGCAAGACCGAAGGACTCTCGGGCGCTGGCCTCCGAGCGCAGGCCAAGGGAGCTCGAGAGTGGAGGTGGAGGGCGAAATCGCCTTCGGCCGACCCCGGTCTGGCCGCTCAGCTCTGCGCCGAGGGCCCTGGGTCAAAAGCCATGGGCGTCCCGACAAAATGCTTCTACTAATATTCAATGTGGGCGATTCGTGTCCTTCGCCTTGAAACTGCAAGCTGAAAGTGCGATCGCGACAGGTGAAGTCCAGGCTGATCAAGCTCGACGCCGCGGCCAAGCGTCTGGGCTGCCATATCGAGACGCTCAGGCTGCGGATCAGGACTGGCAGGCTGAAGGCAGTTCGCGGGCCGCACGGCGCCTACTTCATCTCGACTCGCTCATTACGGGGTCTTCGCGTGCGCAAGCCTCCGCCGTGGAAGCGGCGCCGCCCAACCGCTGAAGAGCGGGAGGCAGCCTGGGAGACGGCGGCGAAGAGACTGCGGCGCCAGCCGCGCGCGTTCGACGAACTCTTGCCGTTCCTTGCCGCGCTGAAAGCAAGGCCTTCGCTGAACCCGCGCGCCCATCGCCTTCTGTGCGCCCGTGGCCTCGGCGGACTTGGCTTCGACGTCGCACCCATCGCAGTGGAGCTGGGTGTGTCTGAGCGCCATGCCCGGCGGTTGTTAAAAAGAGACCTCGTCGGACCGATCGCTGGTGCTGCACATCGCTGGGCGCAGATTGAGGCGCGGCGCTTGGTCGGGGAATTGCGAGCTGGGCTCAAGGCTGAAGGTTTTCGATTCCACCAATGGGTGATGCGCGGTGACCGTATGGCCGGACCACCAACACATCGCGACCGCCCTAGGCCGGCGTTCAAAGTGAAGACTCTGACCCGCGACGAGAAGATCTCGCTGCGAGGGGCGGGCCTTTCCGATGATCAGATCTGGGCGATCGGCATGGCCGGCTTGGGCGCCGACGAGCTGAATGAGCTGCTCTTGCGTGGACCTCGATGACTGGCCTCACACGGCAGAGGCAACGGTTTTCTAAGCTGTCGATTGAAGAGTGCTCGGCGCCTCGGCTACCGTGGTGCTCGAATGTCCTGTTCAGTCGAAGTATCGCGACAGCCACGTTAAGGGAAGGCATCGCCTTCTACCACCGACCCGTTCTTTGTCTACGGCGGCGTATACCTCGAAGACGCCAGTGAGCGTCAGTTCAGTCGGCGGACAAGAAGCGGCTATCGCCTGGGATTGTTTCGGAAGCCGCGAGTTGACTAAATGCGAACTGGTTTCTACCGCACCTTGCACGCGCTGTTAAGTCACGTCGTAAACAGCACTTGACAGGAGAACGTTAGATCGCATACTTAACGCAGAAAGCTTGTAATTTGTCCACGTTTAAGTCAGAACAGCAGTTACATCAAGGCTTGTGAATCGGAGGAACGATGGGGCTTCGAGCCAGAATCCGGACTTTGATGGCCGCAGCGGGCTTGTTGGCGGTCATGCTCAGCGTTCTTCAATTCGCTGGGCATGGGGTCACTCAAGTCCTGGCCCAAGGCACGTGTCCAACCGATGGACACCACTGGTATGCGCAGGCCCAGTCTGGCACTGGCACCACGTGGGGCACGATGATCTATACAAACATGCCAGCCAGCTACTACGCCCCTTCTGGCGATGCAACTGATGAGGGGGACTGGATCCTCAATTGGAATTTGTTGGGCCAGCCGAATTCGGCAGTCGAACTGGGTTGGTTTATGGGCAGGTGGCCATACCAAACGCAAGGTTACGGACAGTTCTTCTCCTACCCGCAGGGCTACGTGACGGAAGATGGTGGCAACAACCTTGCGAAGGGATGGATCCTCACCGGTCAGCTTCCCTCCAGCCAGCAAATGCAGTTTCAGATAGCCGATGCGGAAAGTGAGCCGAACCTAGCAATCCAGATCTATGACGCGACGAGTGGTGTGCTCTACTACGCCGCAAACTACCCCTCGTACTACGTTCAACCGTCCCGCACGAATTTCTCGATGGGCGAAGTCACTGGCGGAACGGGCCCTTGGATGGGTGGAAACGGAGGTGGAGGAACCACCAGTTGGGGGTATTTTGAACCAGCTAACACGCAAAGCTTCGCCCCATGGGGTTCCTTCTCCATGTGCGACAACTCCCCATACTGGATTACTGCAAAGTCGTCGTACTCGTGGAAGAACGGAGGTTCCTAGATAGAATGCGTAGACGCACACTGCTTCCGTTTGCTGGCCTGGTAGTGGGCGTCGCAGGGGCGGGAGCGGTCTTGGCGAGCCTAGTCATTGCTGAAGGCTCAGGGTCCACCTCTCCACCAGCAACAGTCGGGGCCTCGACGATATCAACCGCCTCAATCGACTCCTGTGCCGCGCGCCAAGGACTGTTACTGCCAGCGACTACCTTCGATCCGACCATGGCAGTGACTTCGCAACTGAGCCAGCAGACGCTCGTGCCACTTGGACTGGGCCCTGGCGGGTCAAATCCCGCGCAGTATCTATGGGTGCAGGCGGTGTCTGAACAACTCAACGGTCTTCCGCCAAACTTTGGAGCTCGTAATCAAAACGCACTTGTGGTTCAACAGCCGACACGAATCTTTCAGGTTGTAGAGACTGTGCAGACATTCGCATCCACGGCTGCGGCAATGAACTTCGTAGCGGGTTTCGGGTACTCCGCACAACTATCATCCACTCAGGTGGTCACTGCTGGCCCGGGGGTGCGGAGCAGTACCTCGGCGATTAGCGCACTTGGGGACCAAGCCATGGACATTGATACGCCGTCCTATAACAGCATGCCTTCAGACGAGCTGTTCGTTATGAGGCGAGGAACTACCGTCGTCACTTTGGAATTGATTGGCGGAACAAAGGTTGATTCCAGCCGCGCGATGGCGTTTGCGTCATCGGCACTCGGCAGAGTGATGTCCTCCTGTTCACTTTAGGTTAGCCTTTTTGGACCCAGGGACGCGAGTTCTCAGATTCGGGAGTCCGGGCCTCTCGAGACCAATGCTGAGACGCTAACGATGCTCAATGCGAAGTAGGCGTGTTGCAGTTCTCGCCGCTACCTGCGGGGTTTGCATAGCGGTTGGTGGATGCACCACGTCGGCACAGCAACGCCTCCCATTTCAGGAAACTCTATCTGGATCAGCGTCCTCTGATTGGATCGAGCTGGCCTCTGGCGCCTACACCGTTGAGGCTCGCCAGGACAGCGACTGCACCGCGCGAATCGCGTTCACGGACCATAACGGTGTGATCATCGTGAATTTGACGCCGCTGGTACTGGGTCCAGGGCTGTCTTCCCCAGAAGCCGATTGGTTTGGTTACAGTACATCTCTGGTGGCCGGTTCGTATCGATTTCGAGGTTCGGGCCCTTCCTCATGTAAGTGGTCGGTCCGAATATCGCTCTTTTTGTCAAAAGCCAGCCCTAGCCGATAGCCCCGATACAAGATCCCCACCGACCTCCTGTCCCCACCGACCTCCTGGAGTCGTCGCCCGACCTTTCCGCCAGTCGGTCTAAGTTGACCGAGGCCGTGAAAATCTGAATCACAGATGTAAAGGATAGCTTTGGAGGCTCAGCTAAAGGATGAGGCTCACAAACGACAGCTACCTAATCACGCTTCACGCGGGTACTGGCGTAGAGCACTACTATCGCGACAGCCCGGCCTGGATCAAGGAGAGCACGCGAGGGCGGAAATTCAAGGCGACTGCCGAGCAGGTGCTGAACCACCTGCTACCGGCGCTGGCCGGGGTGAATCCTCGCGTGTCAGTCAGCATTGAGCACCGAGACCTGAGCAAGACGGCGGCTCGAAAGCTGGAGGCTCTGCGCGGGCAACACCAGCACGGCTGAACAGTGCATAGAGCACCGGTTCTTGTTGGCGATCACCAAATCTGAACACTTCTGATCACGAAATCTGAACAGTTCCGGAGCAGGGCTGGAGCCGTCGGAATCGTGAAGCAAGGAGGTCCCACTGGCAGGCTAGGGGTTGTCACAGCCCACGCCGCACCAGGAGGACCTCGCCTTGCAGTCTCGAGAAACGTCGATGGAATTGAAAGCCCTGTCCCGACTCGGCTGGTCGGTCACTGCGCTGGCGCGCGAGTACGGCCTCAGCCGTACGACCATCTATAAGGAGCTGGCCAGCCCGAGCCCGCGTCACTACGAACGCACCAAGCCGACTGCGTTGACGGAGGCGCAGCTGGCGCATGTTGAGCGCCGGCTTACGGTCTGTCCCAACGTGCGCGGTACCGACCTTCACGCCGAGCTTCGTTACGAATATGGCTACGACGGCAGCTATCCCGCCTTCCAGCGTCACCTGCGGCTGATCCGGCCGGCGCAGGTCAAAGACCCCGAGATTCGTTTCGAGACCGGACCCTCGTCAGCCCGGTCGCTGGGGCTGCCCATCGCTGGGCGCAGATTGAGGCTCGCCGCTTGGTCGGCGAGATGCGCGCCGACCTACAGGCTGCGGGCTTTCGATTTCACCGATGGGTTATGCGCGGCGAGCGTGTGGCTGGACCACCCACGCATCCCGATCGTCCATGGCCGGCCTTCAAGGTAAAGACGCTAACCCGCGACGAGAAGATTTCCCTTCGTCGCGCAGGCCTTTCCGGCGATCAGATTTGGGCGATCGGTGTTGTCGTCATGGGCTCCGATGAGCTGAATGAACTACAGCTTCATGGGCTTCCCTGAAACGGCGTTGCCATCGAGGTGAGGTGTGGCCATGGCCAAGAGGAAGTCGAGGTCATATGCCGCTCCGAATCGGACGCCGGTAGTATCGCCGTCTGCGTCAGCAGCGTAGGCGGGGAGGCGAGGAAACATCATGAGCATGAACTCCACCGGCCTTGGGGCCCCGGCGACCACTGCGCACGAGCCGACTGGAGGATCTTCCGGGCACTGACCAAACCCCTCTGCACCAAACGCGGTTCCAGTTCGTCCCTTTACGGACGGTTAACACTACGATTCGTCTTCAGCGTGCAGCGAGGCGTGCGTGGTTCGGGGATATCCGTTGACCCTGAACGCGTGCGTCAAGCACGGGTCGTAGCCGGCCTGACCCTGGCCCAGCTGGCGGGCAAGGAAGTTTCCCGGACATTCATCCATCAGGTGGAGCGGGGGCTGGCGCGTCCTTCGCCGCCAGTCCTCAGGCTGATTGCGCGCCGCACGGGTAAACCCCTCAGCTACTTCCTGCAGCCTGCGGCCGGCGCATTGACGGGCAAGGACCTTTCGACCGAACTTTCAGCCGCCGCGACTCGGCTGCGACGATTCATTGCGATCAACAAACTTAGTCCAACCGAGCGCGAGGCTATGAAGCTAGTTGAGATGTCGCTCAGGCAAGGAGCGACCTTGGCGCGAGGCATACAAACTAAAGCGCCTCAGTAGGTCTGGCATTTGCAGCATGGGCACCTACGCGCTGCAGCTTCAAGACGCTGGACCGGCCGCTGAGGCGCCCCGACAATCAGTGAATTCAATGTTAAGGGATTACATATTGACAGTCGCGCCCAGCCCGCATACGCTCTGCGCAACTTCTTCGGCTGTGGCCCGAGGCGACTGATTGTGCCGCCTCGGTGTGGGAGAGCAGCCATTGCCGTCGATCCATCTGAACCTCGGTAGCGAGAGAAGGGGGATAACCGTGCGGATAACTACGAACTTCAAGAAAGCGGCCCGATGGATTGGACTTGCACTCTTAGCGCTTCCCGCGTCACTTGGTTCCGGTATCCCGGCCTCCGCGCAAACGGAAGACGCACCCGGTCAGCCGTCCTGTTCCTCTTCATTCAACGTTTACGCGACTTCAACGGCTGTGCTGCAACGATGTGGGTTTCGGCTGTTCCCACGTCAAAGCAGTTCAAGATTGGCTGATGGCGGCATGGAATACACATACATCGTTGATGGGCTTCGGACCGTCTACCGCGTGCCGCCCGCGAGCATGAACCTGGCGAAGGCGACCGACGCTGAACTCGCGTCCTATGGCCTTCCTACGCGTCCCACGGACTCAGACGGTCTGGCTGAATGGACGGCCGAAATGAGTAAGAGGCGTCCAGTTACGCCACCGGCGACACTTGTCGAGATTCCCGGAGACCGTGCGGCCACAAGCTCAATATGGAGTGGCTACATCGCGACTTCCGGTTCTTCCACGGCCTATAACTTTGCCGAGGCGGTCTACCGACAGCCCGCCGCAAACAGCACAAGCTGCAGCAACAACTCCGAGGTCACTTGGGCGGGCTTAGGCGGCTGGTTCACGGGGAATCTGGCGCAGGACGGAACCGCTATGAACTGGCCTGGATATGGGCAATACCAATCGTGGTATGAAATCCTGCCGAACTACGCTGTCGCGGAACCGGTCTTCGGGCATCCCGGTTATTCGTTCACTGCACAGCTGAACGTCCTCGGCAGCGGCAGTGGATTCAACTTCAACCTCTACGACTCCTACAGTGGATACGGAATCAATTTCCAAGTCTACGCCAGCGGCTGGGATGGGCGTACAGCTGACTTTATCGCCGAACGGCCACAGTCTAGTGGCCAACAACGATCGCTAACGAACTATGTTTGGGTTCAGTTCTTCGACGCATGGGTCAATGGGACGGGCTCAGGGCATGGAGTTGGGAGTTATTCGAACGCGAATATCAGCATGTACAACGGTTCACATCTGCTTGCCTACAACGCGAGTCTCACTAACTCAGGGCAGTCGTTCAATAACTACTTCAACCAATGCAGTTAGCTTTACGTTTGCTGTGGGAGGCGGTCGCTGACCGCTGTTGAGCGCCGACGATCCATAAGACAGTGTCTAACGCGTTGTCTAATTCCGCACGGGCCACAACACTGCCCGATCCACCGGCACCTTCATTGCGGAAGGTGCCGGTCCCAGTGCTGCTGGGTCTGGTCTTGGTCGGAATCGCAGTCGCAGTGATCTCTGGATACGCGCTGGGGTCGGCTCGACAACCCGGTCCTGTCGCGCTGATTCCTGGCGAGCCAGATGCAGTCACAATCGCGCGCTATGGTCCAAATACCTCCGAGTCGCTTGGGGCATCTCGCATCCCCGAACGCGTTATGACTGTGACTGACGCCAAAGAAGTTGCCAAACTGGCGAGCGATGCCAACAGCCTGCCAGCTTTTCCGAAGGGCGGCTTTAGCTGTCCCAATAGCGACGGATCCTATTACCAAGTCCGATTCGCTTTTGCAACCGGCGACCGACGAACGCTCTTCGTGGAAAGGAATGGCTGTGAAGGAGTCGGCTTTGATGAACAGCCTGATCACTCAGTTGCGTGGTCTATGACCGATCACCGATTTCTCGACGATCTCGACGCTCTCTTTGGGTAGCAAGAGGCATTCTTGGTGCCCGGGCCAGGACGCCTTCACCAACAGGTTCCCTTCACCGCCAGCGCCGTCGCCTTACCAGCCTTAGACATGTAATCAAGCGGTCTGCGACGCCGTTGTCGGCCGCACTGGCGGCCGTCAAAGTTGGGATGGGGCGGTCAGGCTTCTCCGTCAGGCTTCTCCGGAACTGACGCACGTGCAGCACCAAACTGGTGAGTCTGAATATCCGACGTCGCGCCGGGCGACGAGAAGCGTGACCTCGCGGGGCGGTATGCGACTTGACAGGACATGGCCTGGAGGGGCTCTCGAGCCGCCTGGCCGTTGCTAGGAGGCGACGCGAGTTCCTGGACAGGCCGGAGGCGGTGTTTCTCACGAATTACAAATCGCCATGAGGTGGTCGAAATCTTTCGCCGGCTTCCACCTTCCGTCCGCCGTTTGTCCACCTTCGGTATTCGGTTGACCGTCGGTGGGAGTCGCATCGTCGGTCTCGGTTCATACCCGCTTCCCAATCCCCGACCGGATTCGAGTCGACGAGTTCAGTTGGTCAGCTAGTGAACTAGTGCGCTATTGACATATAGCCAGAGATCTAGCAAGATGCCAATTGGCGGGATGGACGCACCTCGCTCGCTCCCCGGGGATTCGTCGCAAACGTCCTAGCAAGGAGACATATCGTGAAAGTAATTCGGACCGCCGCCTTGGCGGGAGCTTTCGTTGCCGCGACGCTCTTCGGCGCGGTACCGGCACTTGCCGCTCCGATGCCAATTACTGCCGCAGCACCAAGCCCACCATGTACCGGCTACGTAACCGCAAACCCGTCGTATCAGGCCGATCCAGTCAATACGAGCGCGCCCGTGACCGTCTATTGGTACTGCGAAGCCGCGACGCATGTCGTCGCGAACATCAACTGGGGCGACAACAACTTTGACAACTACACGTGCTGGCTGAACTGCAGCACCGGGTCGACCCGATTCGATCACACGTATGTGAAGCGAGGTTACTTCTACCCAAGCATTTACATGACAGCTGGGGGATCTGGCGGCACCTCCGTTGAAATCTACGTCTACTAGCTTGCGAACCGCCGAATGACAACGACGTCAGCTCAGCCGCGCTTCGCTGGGCTGACGTCTTCGCGCCCAATTGCAACAGCCCCAAGCCGGCACATCTCTGGGCGAATCACGAGATGATCGAATTCCATCTAAACCCGCGTTCGGAGCTCTCGTACAACGCACAGCTAATTCGCCAAGTCCGTCAGGCAGTTCGGTTCGGCAGGCTTCGGCCTGGCGATCAACTGCCCACGGTGCGTGAGGTAATAAGCAGGTTGGCAGTGAATCCAAACACCATCTTGAAGGCGTACAGCGACCTTGAGCACGCCGGCCTGGTTGTGACCAGGATTGGCGTCGGGACCTTCGTATCCGCAGACGCTCCCGAGCCGATAGACCGAGCGCTTTATGACTCTCTGACTCGAGATCTAACCCGATGGCTCGGGACCGCACGGCGTGCCGGCATGGACGATCAAACCACGGAGGACCTGTTCGACCATCTGCTCCGGCTGGCCTCGGCGAGCGGGGCGGCATGAAATTCGCTTTGGAGGGGACCGCTCTCTCCAAGCGATATGGTCGAACTTGGGCGCTCTTCGACTGCTCAATCAACCTCCCACAGGGGCGGGTTGCCGCCCTCGTCGGTCCAAACGGTGCTGGTAAGACGACCTTACTCAACCTCGCTGCCGGTTTGTTGTCGCCAACATCGGGTCAGCTGCGAGTCCTCGGCCGGGATCCCTCCATGCACGCTGCTCTGATACTTCCGCGCATCGGCTTCCTAGCTCAGGACGCGCCTCTGTACTGGCGTTGGACTGTCGAGGAGATGCTGCGGCTTGGTCGAGAGCTCAATCCACGGTGGGATCAGGCCAAGGCGGTTAACAGACTCCGCCGACTGCGAATCCCCCTTGACCGACGGATCGGGCAATTGTCTGGAGGCCAGAAGGCTCAGGTCGCCCTCGCGCTAGCTCTCGCCAAGCGACCGGAACTACTCCTGCTCGATGAGCCGCTCGCGAGCCTCGATCCACTTGCGCGACATGACTTTTTGCTCGAGCTAACCGAGGCGGCTTTGAATGACGGTTTAACTGTGGTTATGTCCTCACACGCGATCGGAGACATGGAACGGATCTGCGACTACCTGCTGCTTGTAACCGCCGGGCACCTTCAGGTGGCCGGGGAAATCGACCAACTCATGGAGCATCACGCCCTCCTGGTTGGACCACGCGTGGCAGATGGTAGTTTGGTTGCCGGCGTGGATGTAATCCGCGAAACTCATAGCCAGCGCCAGAGTTCGCTGTGGGTCCGGGCGAATCAGGCCAGTCTGAGAGTCGATCCGGTGTGGGAGGTCAAGAATCTCTCTCTCGAAGAGATCGTCATAGCTTACTTGTCTACTCCAGCTTCGGGTTCGTTGCCAGATCCCGTTCTTGTGAGCTCAGGGCGGTGATCTGGGTGACGTGGCGTCAGCACCGAACCGAGGCGATTTTGGCGAGCCTAATACTTGTGGGGCTCTCGGTGGCCGTGGGGTACTCGACGTGGGATATCGACCAGGTTCGTCAGTCCTTGGGGTCATCGGATCAATCAACTGCACTTGTGGCGCTGAGTAATCGCGCAGGAGGAGCGATTGCGGTCATCTCCACGTTTCTCCTGGCTGTGCCGCTGCTCGTCGGAACCTTCGTGGGCGCTCCGATGTTTTCACGGGACTTAGAGCAAGGCACGTATCAACTTATCTGGACTCAAAGCGTGACGCGTCGGAAATGGCTAGTCGCGACACTCTTGATGGTCATCGTGCCAGCCATAGCCGGTGCCGCGATCATCGCCTTCTTAGCGACCAGGTGGATCGCGGCGCAAGGAGACCTTACTAATCCTTGGTATTACTACGACGAGCAGGGGTTCGTCTTCGTTGCGTATGTCGTGTTTGCCATTGCTCTCGGTGCAGTTGCGGGCGTCGTAATCAGGAGGGTTGTACCCGCGATGGCGGTCACTTCTGCTGCGTACGTAGCGATCCGGGCGGCCATAGAGCTTTTTCTGCGCCCGAACTTCATCAGCCCGGATCGTATTTCTCAATCGAGTGCCGTTCCCGACGGCAGCTGGGTGCTGTCAACGAGCTACACGGATAAGTCCAATAACCCGGTCTCGTCAGATCGCGTCGCCGAGCTCATGAGGGGCGCCGGTAGGTTACCGGGAACTGTGACGGACTATCTTCATAGCCTTGGGGTCCAGAGTTGGATCTCATATCAACCAAGCGAGCGGTTCTGGTCCTTTCAGGTCATCGAAGCCTCAATATTCGCTGTTCTTGGTGTGCTGGTTGTTTGTATTGGGCTCTTTTGGATTGCCCGGCGCTCCACCTAAGCACGCCACTTGTTTGCAGACTCAACTGGGCATTTGGAGGTCAAGACCTGACGCTGGGGCCTTATCTAATCCGGTAAGTGAACTCGACCGACGGTTTGGTACTCCCGCTGCGACCCCCCGTCTCCCGCTTTCTCATTCCAGTCCCGTCCGGACGCTTGTCAGCCTTGGTTGTCAGCCGAGCTGCTCGAGGACCGTCCCCGAACGATCCCCTCTCGCTTGCCTTGAGCACTCAAAGACCTTGCAAATTCTGCTGATACCGGAGGGCGATCCGGCGCAGAGTTAGCGGCGACGAACCGCATGACGTTCTGGTGGCGCCTGCGCTCGCTTTTCGGAGCGACCCTGGCCGGTTTGGGGTGGCGTCGCCCTAGTCAGGGCCTTGCCTATGTTTCGATTCCACCCGGGCCCTGGTGGCGGCGGTTATGGCATGTGTTCAAGTCGGCGCCACCGCCCGTTGCATTTGACGCTCCACCGCCGCCGCCCTTTCAGGGCCGCCGGACTCGGAGCTTGGCGTCACCGTCCCGATGCGCCTCGTGCTGGCTTCCGACCCCACCATCGTCATCGCGCTGACTGATTGCGCGGCGTACTCCAACGGTTTCGAGTTCCTCGTCGCGGCCCGCTCCAAGGAGGACCTCGATCACCGACTCCTGGGATTCGGCCCACCGATACCACCAGGTGCGAAGGAGCCGGACGGCCTCTTCCGAATCACGGTTCGATTCGCCGACGGCGGCAGCGCGAGCTCGGACTATCGCGACGGAGGGGGCCCGACTCCGGCCCCTCCTGCAAGCTCAGCGTGCGCTCAGCGTACGTTCGGCGGTTCAAGCCCTACCGCGTCGGTAGAACTGAGCCCCGGAAGGGGTGGCAAGCATGAGGTCCTCTCATTCGAGTGGCTGGACGATGAAGACCCGGACGACAAGCCAGGCGACGTCGACCAGGAGCCAGAGGACGCGTCCGAGGACGGTCTCGAGGAAGTGGCCGAGGACGAGCCCGATTTCGCTTCGGCGTTCGGTTCAGGGGGTTCGTTGCGGCCTGCGTTTCAGGAAGCGAAAGACGTACCCGGCGTCTTGGCCGAGCGGGTAGCGGCCGAGCTTCGGCGTTTTGAAGAATCCTTGAGTCGGCGTCTCGTGAACCTCGATGCGGAAAGCCCGGGCGATGTCAGCGAGTCCGCCGCCTTGCTGAGAGTCGTTGAGCTAGCCTCCTTCGGACATGGAGAGTGGGTCCGGATCCATCCATTTGCTGATGGAAACGGCCGGACCGCTCGCATCTTGAGCAACTGGATTCTTGTTCGCATGGACTGCCACCCGTGTTACGGCTGCGGCCCAGGCCCGATTCAATCGACTATGCGAACGCCTCCAAACAGTCCATGGCGACGGGCGATCACCGCTTGATGGAGCGGTACATCGTCGATCGGCTCAGCCGGCAGTTTGGCTAGCCCGTTGTTGATACCAACCAGCGCATCCGCTCGCGCGCATCGTGAAGGTTCGAACAATCGAACGTGTGGTGCTCCA
>JBAUTF010000338.1:0-2027 GCA_049582065.1 Candidatus Dormiibacterota bacterium
GCAGGACTTATCGCGCTCGAGAAAATGCCTGCGCGTTTGCACGAAGATCACGCCAATGCTCGATTTCTTGCGGAAGGACTTAACAGAATCCCGGGAGTGAAAGTCGATATCCCTAAAGTCCAGACCAACATTGTCAACTCCGATGTCACTGGCACCGGACGGAGCGCTGGGGAAATCTGTTCGGAACTCGGAAAGCGAGGAGTGCTTTGCGCTCCTGCGGATTCGCACACAATTCGCATGGTGACTCATTTTGATGTGGACCGAGCCGCCCTGGGGCGGGCGGTGGAAGTTTTCGTCAACATTGTGAAGCGTTAGCTCGTATTTCAAATTGTTCGCCCGAAGGAGCTACGATGATTCTCAATCGACGCCCTTTTCCGGCTCTACTGGTAGTAGCGTCTTTCTTCCTCCTCGCGAGCTGGCTCGCGGCCGGCATGCCCCAATCCAGCAATGCCGAATATCAGGCATCTCTCAAAGCCGCCAGCAAGTTGATGATGGACGGAAAGTTCGATGACGCTGTTCAGGAATACCGAAACGCAATCAAACTGTCGGGCGGAAATGAATACGCCCCGTATTGGGGATTGGCGCAAACTTACAATCAGCTTGATGACAAACTAAATACTCTTGAAGCGTGCGATCGCATGATCGCGCTCGCACCCACCGACGTAATAAAGGCGCAGTGTCACAACCTGAAAGGTTTTGCGCTCGCGAAAGATGGAGCGTCCGATCCGGCGGGCCTCGCATTGGCGGAAACTGAATTTCGTACCGCCATAAAATTGGATCCCGATTACGCCGAATTGCATTTCAATTTAGGAAAAACGCTTCTCTTTGAGAAAAAGGTTCCGGAGGGCACACAGGAGTTGAGCGCATATCTTAAAGAGAATCCCGATGGGGCAGATTCCGACGAAGCAAATCAGCTAGTCAACGATCCAGGCACCGTGGGACAAAAAGTAGGATCGGAAAAGGACAGCGAGGGTGATTATTCCGCGGCGGACGAGGAGGCCGTCCGTAGGAGTTTCATCGATAAACATGGCTCCGAAAAGGGCCGCCCAGTGCCCAATTTTTCCCTGAAATCTTTGAAAGGGGACAAAATCTCTCCGGCTTCCCTGCGTGGCAAAGTTGTTCTGGTTGATTTCTGGGCTTCCTGGTGCGGGGTATGCAAGGAGAGTTTTCCTGACCTCAATCAGATCTATAACGACATGGATAAGCAGAAATTCACGCTATTGAGCGTCGATGTCGATCTCAATGAACATGCCTGGAAGAAATCCCTGGCCGTGAATAAACCTGAATGGCTGCAGGCCCGTGACGGTACCGGTTGGGTGATGCATCAGCTCGTCCCGGGCACAAAAGAGGCGCTTCCTACTTACGTCCTGATCGATCGTGACGGCAATATCCAACTCCAATTTGAGGGTTGGGGCCAAGGAGTCCGCGAACGGCTTGAGGCTGTAATCGACTATTGGGTCAAAGGCACTTCGACCTTCGGCGGAACGTCCTCCAAGTCGCACTAGTTGTGATTCCTCAAATCTCTTGTCATTTCAGAATGTTCCACGCGTCGTTTGTTGGGGCCCCCTCTCCCGTGTGGTATAAAAGTATGTTTGGTTGGCCATTCAAAGGAACCACAGAGGACAATTTGGATTTCTCATTCACCGACGAACAACTGCAACTGCGCCGAACGATTCGGGAATTTGCCGAAGCCGAAATCAAGCCGCACATTATGGAGTGGGATGAAGCATCCCATTTTCCGACGGAGATTATTCCGGACCTCGCGAAACTCGGCCTGCTCGGCGTGATCTTCCCCGAAGAATATGGCGGGGCGGGTCTTGGTTACGTAGAGTATGTCATCGCCATTGAAGAGCTTTCGCGGGTGGACGGCTCAGTGGGTATCATCGTCGCCGCTCACAATTCACTTTGCACCAACCATATCTATAAGTTTGGCTCGCCCGAGCAGAAGAAAAAATATGTAGTGCCGCTTGCTCAGGGCAAGAAACTTGGCAGTTGGTCGCTCACCGAGCCCGAAGCTGGGTCGGATG
>JBAUTF010000339.1:0-2569 GCA_049582065.1 Candidatus Dormiibacterota bacterium
GCCGCTCCGCATTGGTCACCGAGAGGGATCGGCCCCGCCTTCTGGAGACCTAAGAACCCCACGCCAAGGGCGTTTTCGGGGTCGTTGTACGTTTCGACGCCGGAGAACAGCTGGCCGCTGAATTGGATGTCGTCGCAGCGAGCGCAGCGGTTGCTGGTCAGGTTGGCGAGCCCCGTCCAGGCCCACACCGCGATCCGGTTGTCGCCTGAGGTTTGCAGTCCTCCAAAAAAGCTGTTGAAGTCGAGCGTGTCCATCATGAACCCCGACCCGCCGGAGCGATTGTCGTATTGGCCGGCATCGGCTGGCTGCGCCGGGATCACGGCCGTCCAGCAATCAAGGCCGGCAGTGCCTGCACTGCCTGCACACGTCCCATCCGGGGTGGGGATCAAGCCCATGCTCTCGATCGCCACGTTGAAGGAACCGTTCGGGCGCCCGTTTGAGCTGGTCACCGACCGGCCCTGTTCGAGCGCGGACTTGGTGAACGCAAACTCCTGCGCGCCGTTGAAGCCGCCGCCGCCGAGCCCACCTCCACCGAGCGCGAACTCGTCGTAGAACACGAGGAATGCGTCCCGCGTCACCGAGATCTTCGCGAAGTCGTTGAGCAGGTAAGGAGACCCCGGCTCCTTCGGGTTGTAATTGGCATTCTGGAAGTACACGTTGTAGGGGCCGAACGGGCTGGACCCCTGGCTTACCGCGATCCCCTCGTAGCAGGTGTTGGCCACGGCGGCAAAGCAGCCGACGAACGCACCACCGCTAGCCTCGGTGCTCGCCGAGACGATCTGGGTGATGAACCAGTGCCCGCCGTTAGAGGAGTCAAACAAACAGGAGGGGTCGCCGCCGCTGCTCCATCCCCTGCCCGCAAGCCCCATCACAGCATCGAGCGAGATGGGAGTGGATTGGCGGTTCAGGGCCGTGTCGAAGATCAGCATCTCCCCGATGTTGTTGGTCTCGACCACGTATCCGTTGCCCGCGCACAGACCCTGGTCCGGGGGTTCGACGTTCTTGTAAATGTTCGTCGTATGCAAGGAGCTGTCGACCGCGTTCAGCCCCTTTACGCCGATAGCACCGCCCGCCGAGGTGCTGACACTGTCGCAACCCGAGCCTGGGCAGCTGACCGACGGCAGCGCTAGGCTGGCGGCCGTCGCGGTGCTGGGAGCAAGGGTCCCCGAGGACCCAGCGTGGGACCGGGCATTGTGGGCTGGCATGGCGTGCGGCGCGGAGTCGGCCCCGGCTTGCAGGTTGGGCGCCGCCTGGCTGGCCGACGCCGAAGACCCCGTGGAGAACGCGGTGAACGGTCCGCTCAGCAGCGAGCAGCCCCTCGCGCAGCCGGTCGCGGCCGGGCCCGCGAAGGTAGGCGAGAACCGTCCCAAACTGGATGTAGTTACGGCGCCGGAACCGGATCCGGCCGCTGCCGTAACGCCCCCGCCCGACGCGACCAGTGCGGCTATCAGCGACAAACAGGCAGCCAGCGACGTTACGGAACGAGGCAGCTTCATAGATCCTCCCTTGTCGACTAAAGAAGCACGATGTCGGCCTCTGGCACAAAGCACTGATTTGCGTGTGGTTAGCACCGCACCCCTTCCTCCCCTAGTGGTCGCTGCGGAACGCGGCCAGACTAGTTGAGCCAATTCGGCAAGTCAAGCTGCAAACTGGGTATGGTCAGCCGGGACCAGCGAATCCATCACCGATCACCCCGCAACGTGCGGGAGCCCTACGCTGAGAATCACTGCGTCGCGCAGGCTGGGAGCATCACGCCGGGCGGCGCGGAGCGATGGGTGCAGGATGGGGCGGGCTTTTGGCTCCGCAGAGGCTCGGTGTTGACCTTCGGCGTCACGGGGTGTTTAGCCGGCGGGCCCGCCTGTGCGGTGGCGACCGCGGGGGTGGTCGGAACTACTTGGCTCGCGGCTGCGGACTTCGCCGCTGTGACAATGGTCGTCTGCGACGCTTTCGAGCCAGCGCCACCGATGGTAATGCCAGCTGATGCTGCGACACCCGCACCAAGTGCGAGCAGAGTAGCGGCGCAGATCGCGATCGCGAGCCTTGACATCACAGCAAGTATTTCACGGCAGGTCTGGAGCAGCCCGTCGTAGGGGCCGCGAACATTCCTCCTAAACAAGGTCTTGCATCGGTGAGGCTTGGGCTGCGTGGGCCAGCCGGCCGACCCCCATCAGGTCTTCGATCGTCGCCAGCAAGGAGTAGTGGGTGTACGGGCGGCTGCTGACTCGGTGGCCGGCGGTCGGCAAGACCACGAGCGTCAGGACGTGGTTGTCAGCGCTGCCGTCGTCCTCGTCCCAGGTGATGAAGAGCACCCCGTTGGATCTCCATGCCCTGGAGGCCATGATGGCCCCGACCTCCTGGCGCAGCCACGCGTCGCTGGTCGCGACATCGCAGTCGTGCCCGTCGTGGCAGCGATCGGGAGTGATCCAGCTGAATCTCGGTGCGGTCCCGGCCAGGTCGGCCGTCTGCGCGGTGAGGGGCACGACGTTGTTCGGGCAGGCGCCGCCGTAGAAGGCGAACGGGTTGTGGCCCGGGTCGTAAGGGACGGGGCTGTTCAGGCATCCTTCAGGAC
>JBAUTF010000340.1:0-1926 GCA_049582065.1 Candidatus Dormiibacterota bacterium
GCATCGTTAGGGTCGCTCTTGTTGATCTGCATCTTCAGAGCCGCCTTGGGCATGCCTGGCATCGATGCAGATGACGGGCAGTCCCATCTCATTCAGCTCGGTCCAAAGCCATGTCGACGTTACTCCCGTCTCAAGCCCGACCCGTGCAACTGCGGCGCATGCGACTTGGCGAATGCCGCGATTGCCACCGGATCGGATGCAACCACTCCTTCGCACTCGATCTTTCCTGTCTGATCGACGATGCAGATTGCTGTCAGCTTCAGCGATACGTCCAGTCCGACGTATTGTTCCATTGCGGTCCTCCACGTTTGCAAAGCCCACGGGTGGGGGCCTCGTCGAATTCCTGGAGAGCTGATTCCCAGAGCCAAGTAGGGCTCGAGCCCGGAATTACCCCATGTGTGAAAACGTGCGCCCGCGAGGAACGCGCAGAATTATTTTCACTATCGTCTCCTCCCAAAATCAGTCGCCAGCGCTGTTGGTTTTCCAATTGACGAAATCGAGACGAAATTTCTACACGCAAATTCGATTTTGGAGCTTTCACACAGCCAGGACCCTAAGCAGACTTCGGCGAACGCCCGACGGCGGGGGCGACAAGCCGGGTCGTGGCAAGACCGGCGAGAGCAAGGGCGGTAAACGCCGCGCCCGTGAGAAAGGTGGCCTGAGAACCGACAATGTCCCAAAGCGCTCCGGCGAGAACGCTCGCGACAAGCAGCGCAAATCCGACCAGCAGGTTGAAAATGCCGTAGGCCGTCCCGCGCAATTCCGGCGGAGCCGTGTCGGCAATCAAGGTTGCGAGAAGCCCTTGCGTGAACCCCATATGCAATCCCCATAAGGCCACGCCGACAGCGACGCCCGCGATTCCGCTCGTGAACGCGAGAACAAGGTCCGCAGCAACAAGCATTCCGAAGCCCAAACCCACTACAGTGATGCGATTGGCGCGGTCTGACAGCACGCCAGCGGGGTACGCGGCAACCGCATAAACCGCATTCATCAGCACCAACACCATCGGCACGAGCATCACCCGCAGTCCGACAGACTGTGCTTGAAGGATCAGAAAGGCTTCGCTGAACCGTGCAATCGAAAACACAACCGCGATACCAACGACCCACCAATAGGCACGTCCTAGGTGCCTCAATTCCGCGAAGCTGAGAGGCGCGCGCACCTTGCGAAGCCCGGCAGGGCGTTCCGGTTCGTGAACGGCAAACAGAAGCAGCCCTACGGACAAAAACGCCGGGGCGACGGCGAACCAGAACACCGCGTGAAAGCGGTTGGCAGTCAACCACATCAGGCCAATTGCCAGAGCCGGTCCCAGGAACGCACCGATAGTATCGAGTGATTGCCGGAGACCGAAGCTCGCGCCGCGCAGGTGCGTGGGGGCAATATCCGCTACCAATGCGTCCCTGGGCGCTCCGCGGATGCCTTTTCCGATACGGTCGACGAAACGGGCCGCAACCAGCCAGCTTACGGATGATGCAAGGGGGAATATCGGCTTGGTGAACGCCGCCAGTCCATAGCCGATGACCGCAAGCAATTTGCGCCTGCCCAGCCGATCAGAAAGCGCGCCGGAAAATACTTTCGTGATTGAGGCCGTGGCTTCGGCAATGCCTTCGATAAAGCCAACGGTCAGCATGGACGTGCCAAGCACCGTCACGAGGTACACCGGCAGCAGCGCGTGAATGATCTCGGAGGAAACGTCCATGAGCAACGAGACGAATCCAAGCGCCCACACGGCTGGAGGGATTTCGCGGAGCCGGGAAAAACGAGGAATCGTATGGTTGTCCTGCACCCACGCAACCTATCGTTCGCAAGGCGGCAAACCAAGCTCAGCAGAGTCCGCAAACGGCTCCGTTGCGTCATTTCGCGGCGACGCAACAATTCGGTCGCTTCTCTAATCGGCCGTTCAGGGTCAAGCGCTTTCAGACTATC
>JBAUTF010000341.1:0-6209 GCA_049582065.1 Candidatus Dormiibacterota bacterium
CCGGCAACGAAGATGCCCGGAACCGACGTGCTGACAGTGTCGAATGCATCTTCGACCGGCTCGATGAAGCCGTGCTTCTCCTGCTTCACGCCCAGGATCGGCCCCACCTCGCGAGTGCCGCGCGAAGGCTCCATGCCCACCGCGAGCACCACGACGTCCATGGTCACCTCCATGGGGCGCCCCATGGTCGTGTCCTCGCCTTTGACCAGAAGGCGGCCGTTCTTCTGAATGATCTCGGTGACGATTCCGCGCACATAGTTGACCTTGTGCTCTTCCTGGGCCTTCCAGTAGATCTGGTCTTCCCAGAAGCCGTACATGCGCATGTCGATATAGAAGATGAACACCTTGCAATCGGGCACCAGCTCGCGGACCTCGATCGCCTGCTTCGACGAAATCCCGCAGCAGACCTTCGAGCAGTACTCGTTGCCGATGCGTCGGTCGCGTGAGCCCACGCACTGGATGAAGCAGACCGCCTTCGGCGGCTCGCCGGTCGAGGGGCGCACGAACTTGCCGGCGGACATCATCTTCTCCGCGTCGACCAGCGTGATCACGTCCTCGTACTCGTAATAGCCGTACATCTGCGTCTCGCGTCCCGGGTCGAAATGCTCGAACCCGGTGGCGATCACGACGGAGGCGCAGCCCACGCCGGCTATCTCTCCTTTGATGTTGGTCAGCGTGGCTCTGAAATCGCCGGCGGCGCCTTCGAACGCGGTCAGGCGAGACTGCAGGCGGACGTCGATGAGCGGTTCGCGCTCGATCTCTTCGCGCTTGCTCTTGAGGACCTCGGACGCACTGCGGTGGTCCAGGGTGAACGAGGAGTAGCTCGCGGAGTCCGGCGTTCCGCCGAGGCGATCCCTCAGCTCGACGAGGACGACCTTCGAGCCAAGCGAAGCTGCGCCGCGCGCGGCCTCCATCCCGGCAGGCCCACCACCGATGACGAGGACGGTGTCACTTGGCATTGGCCGTTTCCCAGGTCAGGAACTGGATCTCGCCCTTCTGGATCCGTTCCAGGTCTTTTTCGAACTCGTGCCACTTCATCTCCCAGTCGATGCCCATCTTTTCGAGCAGCGGCCGGTAGTCCGTTGCATGCCAGTGCAGCTGGCACACCCGATATGGGTGCGCGCCCATAGCGAGCGCGACGAACTGCGCCTCCGACATTACTGGGACCCCGACGTTGAAGCCTTTCGCCCTGCCCACGAACTGGCTCTGGTCGAGCGTGGTGACACAACCGGTGTCATGGGTGAGCACCACGTCGGGGTTGGCTTCGTTCTTCATAACCTCGATCTTTCGCAGAGTGGCGAACGAGCGGGTGAAGTCGCGCTGGACCAGGATGTGGCGAAAGCCAAAACCACAGCAGTCGAACCACGTTGAATAGTCGGCGACCTTCGCCCCCATCGCCTCCACCACTGCGGAGACCACCGCGGTCCGCTGGCCCGCATAGATGTCCTCGTCGTAGATGGCGTCCTCGGCGACGAGCTTGTAGTAGTGGCACGCGGGATGGACCGTGGCTGTGATCTTCGAGAGGTCAAGCACCCTGCGCTTCGCGAACTCGTGTCGCATTACGTGCACCCACTCGCTGTAGTGCACGATCTCCTCGGGGATCACCAGCGGCTTGCCCAGCTTGGCCAGGATGTCGCGCACCTGGTGACGCAGCTCGGGGACGTGGATCATCTGTTCGCGGACCTCTTTGTAGTGGCCGTAGCTTGTCCCGCAGTGGATGGTCGGGTAGTAGGTGGTCTCATATGCGGCCGCGAAGTTCCGCATCGCCACTGCAGCCTGGGCCGGGGCATTCGAGGTCGCTGACGCGTAGTAGTTCCAGGCCGTGCAGGAGGTCTGGTCGCGGGGATCGTTGTAGTCCACCTCGAGCGCGCGGTTGAGCCAGAAGATGGCGGTCGAGTAGCCGGGAATGTGCCCGCACTGGCCGCAACTCTTGTGATGCCAGGTGTGCTGGACCGGGATCTTCTTGGTCCGACCGTACTTGGTCTTGACCTCGATGTAGGGCTCCGGTACTCGCTGGACGATCCACTCGCCCTCTTTCTCGAGCTCGAATGCGGCGTCGCGCAGATCCTCAGTCGGGGCGATGGAAGGGTCGCGCTTGAACTTGCGGGAAGGCGTGATCAGAGCGTGAGCTGGGATGTTGGCGCGGGGTGCCGGCTGCTCGCCCACGTCAGTTGGCGACGGCAAGACGCTCGCCCTCCTTCAGCACGCTACGCAGGACCTGCCGGAGCAGGTCGAACGCCTGTGTGACGCGTGCGTCGCGCAGGCTGTAGTTGACGGTCTGCCCGTCCCGCCGTGCGATGACCAGTCGCTGGTCGCGCAGCACGCCGAGGTGCTGGGAGAGGTTGCTCTGCCGCAGGCCGATGCGCTCGACCAGCTCACTGACCGAACGAGGTCCATCTCTGAGCTCGTCGATGATCAACAGCCGGGTCGGGTGGGCAAGCGCCTTACAGAGATGCGCGTGAAGCTGGTAGAACTCCTCCTTCGACTGCTGGGTGCTCAACTAGGTTGGTCTCTCCTTTGACTAGATGAAAAGGCAGATGTCGGCGTCCTGGGCCCAGTCGATGAAGGTGGCCGCGCCGCAGGGGGCCTCCGCTTCCTTGATGAAGTCGCCGTCCTTGTACCCGAACACCTCGATGGTCATGGCGCACGGGATGAGCCTCACGCCGGTGTCGATCGCAGCCTCGAGAAGGTCGTCGATCGTGGCCACGCCGTGGCTCTTGAACATCGACTTCATGACCATGGTGCCCATCGCGGTCATGCCCGGGATGGCACCGATCAGGTTGGGCACGGGCATGGGCATCGCCGGGTTGCCCAGCGGCGCCACCTTCATGTGCTTGCCTTTCTGCTTGTGAATGATGTTGAGGCCGTAGAACGTGAAGAAAACACCCACGTCCCAGCCCAGAGAGGCTGCGGTGGTGGCCAGGATCAGCGGCGGGTAGGCCATGTCGAGAGTGCCCTTGGTGGCGATCAGCGCCATCTTCTTGGGCTTGGCGTCCTTTTCCCTCTGCTTCTGCTCGAGGTACTCGTCGACGGTGCTCCTGACAAGCTCCCTGATGTCGGCCGGCGCTGCGACCTGGGTCGCCATAGCGAACACCTCCCTACAGGCACCCGCCGTCAAAGGCGGGTGGTTTATTCGGATATCCGCATATTATGCTTTCAGCATCTGAAGTCAACCCTCAGTCGGGAGGCGGGACGCTGTGGCGAACAAGCTTCTGATCATGATGACCTCGGGGCCCGAGACCCCCCACCGCCTGGGCACCCCTTTTTTCCAGGCCCTGGCCGCAGCGGCCCTCGACTACGAGGCGCTCATCGTCACGACCATGGACGCGACCCTGCTGGTCAAGAAAGGCGTCGCCGAGCAGCTCGCCGTCAAGGAGGGGTCCGGCAAGTCGGTGCTCGACTTCATCCGCGACGCCAAGAACGGCGGCGTCAAGCTCTATGTCTGTCCGGCATCTCTGTCCCTGCACGACATGACCATGGACGACGTGATCCCAGAGGTTGACGGTGCGATGGGAGCGGCGAAGTACACGGAGGTGGGACTCGAAGACGACTGCAGAGTCTTCTGCTACTGAGAAGGCGTCCGGCTCCGAAGAGGTGAAGAGCTACGCGATCTTCAATCGGCGCCGGAAGTCGTTCTACCTACAGCGACCCGACGGGTCGCCGATGACGTTCGACTCCCTTGAGCGCGCGGAATCCGTGTGCGCGGCGCTGAACCACGAGGACCCGAACGATGAGGAACCGGAGTACCGCGTCGAAGAGGTGCGCGAATGAGTGACGAGGCCCACGTCGCCGTCATCGGGCCGGCCGGGCAGACCGAGCTGACGGTGCCGTGGAGCACAACCGTCGGCGAGCTTTTCGGACTGGCGTTGTCCGAGCTCAAGCTTGGCGAGGGTGGTTTTGAGCTCTCGTGCGCCGACGGCGTCACGATGATGAACAAGCTCGAACGGACGCTCCAGGACTTGCGCGACCGGCGCATCTGCCCCACGCAGCGGTTTGCGGTCAAGGCGGGGCGAAATGCCTTCAAGTGACCCGGCCCCTTCGGCTGCCGACGTAATGGGCGCCCTCGCCACCATCAAGGACCCAGACCTCGGGCGAGACGTCGTGTCGCTGGGGATGATCAAGGACTTGAAGGTGGACGGCGGCCGGGTCAGCTTCACCTTCGAGCTGACGACCCCCGCCTGCCCGGTACGCGATCGCTTCGAGGGCCAGGCTCGAGAAGCTGTCACAGGCCTCGCCGGAGTCGAGGCCGTGGAAATTCGCATGACCTCGAACGTGCGGCCCTCGGGCCCGGTTGGGGGTCTGCTCCCGGGCGTCAAGAACACGATCGCGATCGCAAGCGGCAAGGGTGGTGTCGGAAAGTCCACTGTAAGCGCCAACCTCGCGGTGGCCCTGGCCGCCGAGGGCGCCAGGGTGGGGCTTCTGGATGCCGACATCTACGGGGCAACCATCCCTTCGGTCATGGGCACCCGAGAGCAGCCGCCCTTCGATCCCGAGAACCAGAAGCTGCTGCCGGTGCGCGCCCACGGAGTCGACCTGATCTCTATGGCACTGCTGACGAGCTCGAGCCAGGAGGCGGTGGTCTGGCGGGGACCGATGGTCGGCAAGATGGTCACGCAGCTGCTCAGCGAGGTTCTCTGGGGAGAGCTCGACTATCTGCTCATCGATCTTCCGCCTGGCACGGGAGACGCACCCTTGAGTCTCGCCCAGGCGATACCGCTGACCGGTGTGGCGGTGGTCTGCACGCCGCAGAGGATGGCTGTTGATATCGCGGTGAAGGCGGTCGCCATGTTCCGCCAGCTCAACGTGCCGATCCTCGGGCTGATCGAGAACATGAGCTACTACGAGTGCGAGTGCGGCCGACGTCACCACCCCTTCTCCACCGGCGGCGCCAAAACGGCCAGCGCGGAGCTTGGCATCCCTTTTCTGGGCGCCCTTCCACTCGATGACAGCATTCGCGAAGGCGCCGACACCGGCCGGCCGGCGGCGGCGGTGTCGGGCAGCCCCCAGGCTGAGGCCTTCCGAGACCTGGTGGGCAAGCTGGCCGCCCAGGTCAGTATTCGAGCCTTCCGCCGGCTCCCGGTCATCCAGGTCCGGTGAGGCTGTGTGTCATCTCGGACATCCACGGAAACGTCGAAGCTTTGCGAGCCGCGCTCCGGAAGATCAGGGCGATGAGGCCTGACATGGTCCTTATCGCAGGCGACCTGGCCGCCCACGGCCCACGGCCCTCGGAGACGCTGGCTGAATTGCGGCAGCTTGGCCAGGCGACGACGATCCGCGGCAACACCGACCGCTACCTGGTCGATCCCGCCACGGTCCCTCTCCGCAACTGGCCGGTGGATGAGGCGCCTGAGCGCCTGCGCTCACTGGAATGGACGCGCGAGCAACTGGGAGATGACGGCCTTCAGTTCCTGGCTGGTCTGCCTGCGCAGGCCAAGATCGACGATTGCCTTCTTGTTCACGGTTCTCCGGGCAGCGATGAAAAGGGCATCTTCCCTGCCACGCCCCTGGAGGCATTCGACACGCCCGCCTGGAGCTGCGTCATGGCGTGCGGCCACACCCACGTGCCTACACACCGCCGATTCGGTGGCCGCCACCTGGTCAACGCCGGCAGCGTCGCGTGGAACCTGGACGGCGATCCGCGGCCTTCGTTCGCGGTGGTGGAGACGGATGGAGGTGGCGCCGCTGCGATCGCCCTGGAACGCGTCGACTACGACCGCACCGCCGTCGTCAGCGATCTGGAGACCCGGCAGGTCCCCTGGCGTGAGAACGTTCGTCGCTTCATCGAGGCCGGCCGTGTCAGCTGATTCCCTGGTCAGGCCCCACGGACCGGAACGGCAACTACGGCCGCTGCTGGTGCCACTCGCAGAGCGGGCTCAGGAACGGGAGTGGGCGGCCGGCTTGACGCGGCTGCCAATGACTTCGCGCGAGACCTCCGACCTGGTCATGCTCGGGATCGGTGCCTTTACGCCGCTCGCCGGCTTCATGGGCAAGCACGATTGGCTGGGCGTGTGCCGCTCGATGACCTTGACCGGAGGCACCTTCTGGCCGATCCCGATCACTCTCTCCGCTTCTGAGGAGGACGCCGGGCGAGTTGCCTTGGGTCAGGAGGTGGCGCTCATCGATTCCGAGAGCAGTGAACTGATGGGCACGATGCAGGTCGAGGAGAAGTACTCGATCGACAAGGAGTACGAGTGCCGGCAGGTGTTCCG
>JBAUTF010000342.1:0-2674 GCA_049582065.1 Candidatus Dormiibacterota bacterium
TCGATGGAGACCGTTTCCGGCCCTACCGGACCGTCGCGGCCTGGTATTGCTGGCGCGCGGTCGACACCGTCTAGGTACAAGAGGGAACCCTCTCGGTTCCCTCTTGTCGGGGCGCTCAACGGCCGGCAGCTCGCCCACTCCTACGCATCGTCATCTCGGCCGGATTCGCGCCCCTGAACTCCTTCCGCAGCGGATGGGTCCGCAAAAGATCACCCCACGGTTCTAAAGTCAAGGATCGTTGCGAAGGCCGCACATTGGTTGGCTTGAGCTTCTCAGCATTCCAGTCGGCGACTTAGGCCGCGGTCTCCTGCTCGATGGTGTTCGGCCAGGCGATCGCTTCGCTGTAAAGCTGACGATGCCGCAGGCAGCCGTCGAGGATGCCCACGAGCCGGTTGCCGACCGCTCGCAAGGCTTGTTCATGGTCCTTCTGTCGCTCACGCTTCAAGTCGTAGTAGCGGCGCGCTCCTGTCGACCCCGTCAGCGCCGCAAATGCCCACTGATGACAGACGTCGGCCAGGCGGTCGTTGTGCACGAAGCGGGCCAGCACCACCTTCTTATTGCCCGAGGCCTTAGTGATCGGCGAGGTGCTGTCGTAGTTACGACGGGCCCTACCATTAATAAAGCGGTTCGGGTCATCTCCGAACTCGCCCAAAGCCCGGGCGCCGAGGACGTTGCCGAGTCCTGGCTGACTGAGGTAGATCTCGGCGTCCGGGTGTACTTTAAAAGACGCCGCCAACTCTGCCTCCAGAGCCGCCACCTGAAGGTTGAGCGCCTGGAGGACTTGGACCAAAGCCAGTACGCTCTGGCCGTAAGCCTGCGCAATCTTCGCCGATTGCTCGAGCTGTGGCGCACGCAGTGCCGCCTGGATCGTGTGCGTCCGCGTCTCCAGATAGCGCTGACGTCCAGCTCGGCGCAGCGTCGAGTGGATCTTGGCCAGTAAGAGCTGTCGCCCCAGCGCCGGCGTCCAAGCTAGTTTCAAAATCGCCAACGTCTCGGCCGCATCCAGATCTTCCCCGAACGCAGCCAGCGCTCCTGGGTAGAACTCAACCAAGGCGCTTCGCAGCTGGTTCGCCAGCTGCTGTCGAGTCCAGATCGCGTTCTTATGGGCGCGGGCCAGGACCTGAATAGCCTCGGCCTGCTGGCTGTCCTCGGGCAAGCGCCGATGGTTGTGACGGTCGGTCCGCACGATCTCCGCCAACAGCTTGGCGTCGCCGCGGTCCGACTTTGCTCTCGAAGCTGAGTGGCGCTCTCGGTAGCGGCTGGCGGCCAGCGGATTCAAGGCGTAGATGGTGTAGCCAGACGCCCGCAGAGCTTGCAGCATGGAGCCTTGATTGGCTTCAATGCCCACCACCACCTGCTCCGGTTCCCCGACCCGCCCCGCCAGCGTCGCCTGCAACTGGGTCAAACCTTCGGGGTCGTTTCCAATCCGCCGCCGGGCCAATACCTTGCCAGACTCATCCTCGACGCATAGGTCGTGGTGCCCTTCCGACCAATCGATTCCGACGAAGATCAAGCTCAACGGCATCTCCTCCTCATGCGATCTGTACGACCTGCAGCCCAAGCCCAGAGGAAACCCATGTCGGACTAATGGATAAGTGCTCAGGCAGCGGCCGGCACGGCATCCCACTAGACATCACGTTTCCTCGCTGGCACGCGGGGGCACGATCTTTTGCTAGGGCTCACAGGCCCAGTCAGTCCAGGTGCTCCACCGCCGCCGGCTCCGTGGGACCAAATTACCGCTCGCGTCCGTTTGAACGCTGGATTCTCGGTCCACGCCCCCCATTAGTCGGTCTGGATCGCGAAGCCGCGGCTGGACCGGAGGCTCGAACACGAGATTGGCCAGGTCCACGTCGCGTGCCTCGTGTGCATCGCGGCGACGAGTGCGAACCGGTCTTTCCCCTTGACCAGAGTGGCGTAAAATCCGCTGCTAATAGGGCCGTTTGGGGGGCCAATTCGATCCTCCTATAGATGTCAAGCGGCAATTTTGAGGATGCTCAGGCGGCGCCGCGAACCGCCTCTTCGCGCGGCTCGACTAAGTTCCGATAGACCTCCCGCGCCACGTACCTCTTGAGGCAGCGGAAGATCTCTTTCTTGGATTTGCCATCGGCCTTGCGCTTCGCAAAGTAGGCCCTGGTGGCCTCGTCATATCGCAGCCTGACGAGCACGATTTGATGCAACGCTGCATTGGCCTGGCGGTCGCCGCCGCGATTGAGCCGGTGACGCTGGACCATGCCGGAGGAGGCTGGAATCGGCGAGGCGCCGCAGAGCATTGAGAAGGAAGCTTCGGAGCGAAGTCGGTCACCGCTGTTCCCGGCCGCCAACACCAGGGTCGCTGCAACATCCTGGCCTACGCCGAATAGTTGGCGCAGCTGTGGGACGAGCCGGACGGTGAGAGCGTCGAGCTCTTTCTCGAGTGAACGCACCTCCTGGTCGAGCACGACGTATCGGCGACACATCGAGCGAAGCGATAGCTTGAAGGCAGAAGTCGGATCGGACGCTCCCTCTACCCGGTAAGCGCTGCAAGTCCGGACCAGAGCCGGCGTCTTCAGGTTGCGCAGCTGTTCCCGAATGGGGTCCGGCGCCATCACGATGAGACCCTTCACCGCGTTGACCGCTTGAGTTCGCGCCTTGATTGCAGTCTGCTTGGCGATCTTGAGCGCTCTGACCATCTCCA
>JBAUTF010000343.1:0-6436 GCA_049582065.1 Candidatus Dormiibacterota bacterium
CACGAACGCGGCGTTGTACATCTCGTCGAAGTAGTACTTGTGCTCCAGGAGGCGCTGTGCCCAGGGGAAGCGGGCGCTCCAGGGTCGCATCCGCAGCGCGCCGACGAAGAGGCCGGCGGCGACGACCCTGGTCACGAGGCCGACCACCACCGCGGCCGTGGTCTCCTCCCAGTGCACCGGACCGACCGACGAAGCGAGGAAGTCTGAGACCGCTGAGGGCCCGATGCCCAGGGCGCGCGTCTGGATGAACCCGCCGACCACCGCGAGCACTGCGAGGATGGCAACCGGGACCAGCATCACCATCGGCGCCTCGTGCGGGCGCTCGACCGGGCGCTGCGGCGACGGCTTGCCCGCGAACGCGAGCCACCACATGCGGCCGGTGTAGAAACCGGTCAGCAGGGCGGTGATCGCGCCGACACCCCACACGACCAGGCCCAGCGTGCCGGGCCGCGAGAAGGCGAGACCGAGGATCTGCTCTTTGGAGAAGAAGCCGACGAAGGGGATCACGCCCACGAGAGAAAGGCAGCCGACCAGGAACATGATCGAGGTGGGCCGGAGCTGCCGCCACAGCCCTCCGTACTTGCGCATGTCCTGCTCGTCGTGCATCGCGTGGATGACGTTGCCGGCGGCCATGAAGAGCAGGGCCTTGAAGAACGCGTGAGAGAGCAGGTGGAACAGGCCGGCCGAGTACGCGCCGATGCCGACGGCCAGGAACATGTAGCCGATCTGGCTCATGGTCGAGTACGCGAGCACGCGCTTGATGTCGGTCTGCACGATGGCGATGGTCGCCGCGAACAGCGCTGTGACCGCGCCGATGATCGCCACCGCGTCGTGGGCGTAGGTGGCGACGTCGTAAATGGGGTGCATGCGGGCGACGAGGTAGACGCCGGCCGTGACCATCGTCGCCGCGTGGATGAGGGCGCTCACGGGCGTGGGTCCTTCCATGGCGTCGGGCAGCCAGGTATGGAGCGGGATCTGGGCTGACTTGGCGACCGCGCCCACCAGGAGGAGGAATGCGGCCAGCTCCAGGCTTGGGCTCTCGCTGAGCTTGGGGCCATAACCGTTTGCAGAGCACCCGCCACAGAAGACGGCTGCATAGGTCACGGAGTGGAACTGCACGAACAGGACGATCGTGCCGAGGATCATGCCGACATCGCCGATCACGTTCATCACGAACGCCTTTCGGGCCGCGAGCACGGCGGAGCGGCGCTGGTACCAGAAGCCGATCAGGAGATATGAGCTGAGGCCGACCATCGCCCAGCCGATGATCAGGAACACGAAGTTCCCTGCCAGCACGAGCAGCAGCATCGAGAAGATGAAGATGTCCATGTAGGCGAAGAAGCGGGCGTAGCTCGGGCCGTCCTCGTGGGCCATGTAGCCGACCGAGTAGGTGACGATCAGGCCGCCGACCCCGGTGATGACAAGGCACATGAAGATCGACAGGTTGTCGACCAGCAGGTTGAACGGAACATCCAGCGAGCCGCTCTTGATCCAGGTCCAGTACGTGAAGTCGGCGTTGACCTTGTTGAGGAAGAGGTTGAGCGTGCATATGAAAGAGGCCCAGACCGCAACGGGCCCCACGATCACCGTGAACCTCCGCGGCAACCTCCATCCACGTCCGGCCAGCAACAGCGCCCCTGCCGCCGGGAACAGCAGCACGAGGAGCGTGATCGCCTGGGACGAGGTGAGCGTGCTCATCCTTTGAGCTCGCTGAGGTCGTCGACGTCCTCGACGTCCCGCGTGTGGAAGATGTCGACCAGGATCGCCAGACCGACCACCGCCTCGGCCGCCGCGACCGTCATCGCCATCAGCGCGAACAGCTGGCCCTCGATGTTCTGGAGCTGGCGCGCGAACGTGACCAGCGTGAGGTTGACCGCGTTCAGCATCAGCTCGATGCAGATGAGGATGACCAGCGGGTTTCGCCGTACCAGGACCCCCGCGGCGCCGATGGTGAAGAGCACGGCCCCGAGCAGCAGGAACCAGGAGGTGTCGAGCTGCGATCCGCCGATGGTAAGGGTGCTCACCGGTCGTCGATCCGCCGGCGGCTCAGGTAGATGGCGCCGATGGCGGCGGTGAGCAGGAGGATGGACGTGAGCTCGAAGGGGTAGAGGTAGGTCGTGAACAGGCCGACCGCGATCGACTGCACCGTGCCGAAGACCGACATGTCGGTCTGGTCAGGCTGCCGGTACTGGATCCCCTGCAGCATCGTCCACATCAGCACGAGCAGCACGAGCATGAACAGCGCCGAGAGCCAGGACTGGAACCGCAGTCTGCCGCGGGCGGCCTCCCGGGCCGGTCCGAGCAGCGCGATCACGAAGAGGAACAGGACCATCACCGCTCCGGCGTAGACGATGATCTGGACGACGAAGACGAACTGCGCGCTCAGCAGCAGGAAGAGCACGGAGAGCGCGAGCATCACGACCACCAGGCTGAGCACGCAGCGGATGGGCTCGCGGAAGGTGACGACGCCGACCGCCCCCAGGATCGCGACGGCGGCTGCGATGAAGAAGATCGCGATCGCCAAAGCTACCTCCCCACTAGTGGGGAGGTCCGGCCGTCTTGCGGCTGGGGTGGGGAGGTGAACCCGCCAGGCGCGCCTGGACGTCAGGGGGAAGCGGCTCGAGCAGCCTCTCCTTGGTGTAGATGAACTTCTCGCGGCTGGTGTCCGACAGCTCGTACTCGGGGCCCAGCACGATCGCCTGCACCGGGCACGCGTCCTCGCAGTAGCCGCAGAAGATGCAGCGGAGCATGTTGATCTCGTACGTCTTGGCGTATCGCTCACCCGGCGAGACGCGCTTCTCGTCGGTGTTCTCGGCGGCGATCACAAGGATGCAGCCGACGGGACACGCCGCTGCGCACAGCTCGCAGCCGATGCACCGCTCGAGGCCGTTGTCGTAGCGCCGCAGGTAATGGCGACCCCGATAGCGCTCCGAACGAGGCGTCTTGTCTTCGGGGTACATGGTCGTGACCATGGGGCGGAAGCTCTCGGTCAGCGTCGTCTTGAGGCCCGCCGCCAGGGCCGCGATGTCGGACGCCACGCTCGGCGTCTTGCCCTTGGGGTGCGCGGGCACGCCCTCCGACGGGCCGCGCAGCGCAGCCGGGTGCTCAGGAAACTCTTCTTCGTTCTCGCCCATCAACTACCCCTGCACGGCCACCAGGACGATCCCGGTGACGATGACGTTTGCCATCGCGAGCGGCAGCAAAACCTTCCAGCCGAGGCGCATGAGCATGTCGTAGCGCAGGCGGGGGAATGTGCCGCGGACCCAAATGTATAGGAACAGGAAGAGCACGACCTTGAGGAAGAAGGCCAGCAGCGGTGGCACGACCCACAGGTACCAGCCGCCGAAGAAGAGCAGGGCGGCGAGGGCCGAGACCGTGATCATGTTCACGTACTCGGCGAGGTAGAACATCGTGAACTTGAGGCCCGAGTATTCGGTGAGAAAGCCGCCGATCAGCTCCTGCTCGGCCTCGGGCAGGTCGAAAGGTGCGCGGTTCGTCTCCGCGACCGCGGCCATCAGGTAGATCACGAAGCCGATCGGAGTGAGGATGATCAACGGGATCGGGCCGTGGTACCAGCCCCAGTCGACCGTGTACTGAACGATGTCGCGCAGCCTCAGCGAGCCGACGATCATGAACGTGGGGACGAGCGAAAGTCCGAGCGCCATCTCGTAGCTGATGAGCTGGGCGGCGGAGCGCAGGCCCCCGAGCATCGAGTACTTGTTGTTCGACGCGTAGCCGCCCAGCACCAGCGCGTATACGTTCATCGCGCTGACGGCGAAGACGAGCAGGATGCCGATGTTGACGTCGGCGATCCAGTACTGGACGTTGTACCAGAGGCCGATCGGGATCACCGCCCAGGCCAGGAACGCCGCGCCCACCGCGATCATCGGCGCAAGGACGTAGACCACTTTGTCCGTGTCGGCCGGAACGATGCTCTCTTTCAGCGCGAGCTTGACGCCGTCGGCGGCAAGCTGCATCAGTCCGAACGGACCGACGCGGTTCGGGCCGGGCCGGCGCTGGATATGGCCCAACGCGACGCGCTCGAACCAGACCGTGTAGGCGGTGGCTGTCAACACGACGAACAGCAGCACCGCGGCCGCGACGACGACCACGACCCAATGTCCGACTGGGTCGTTGTAGAACTGCGTCACGGGTGGGCGGGACCGGTGAGGACCGGCTGGGGCGCGGGTTCCGAGGACGGCGGCTGCGATAGGGCGGCAAGAGTCGGGACCCGGCCCGCGATCTCGCGTTGGATGGGAGAGATGCCGGCGTAATCGAAGGGGAGGCCAAGCGCCGAGCTCAGCTCGGACAGCACCTCCCAGGCTTCCTTGAGCGGCGGCGCGACGGCGATCGGAGGGCGCAGGAACTGGACCGTGCCTTCGAGATTCGCGTATGTGCCCTGGCGCTCCGCGAAGCTGGTCGCCGGCAGGAGCACGGCGGCGTTTTCGTATCCGGGGCGGGGGAGGTGGTCCGAGGCGGCGAGGAAGCGCACGGTCTGAGGGATGCCGTCGGTGGGTGGAGGGCCCCACACGAGCAGGGCCTCGACGCCGTCGAGCCTGTCCGAGCCGGCAACGCCGAGCGCCAGCGCGCCGCGCTCGTTCGTGCCGCGGTAGAGGGGCATGACCTTGCCGCCGACGGTCTCGGCCAGCTCCGCGCATGCCGCGGCCAGCTCCGCGGCGTCCTCGCCGCCTCGCCCGTCGCCGTAAAGGATCGCCACCGGCCCGCCCGGGCTCGCCAGCAGCTCGTGTGAGGCGAGCTTGCGCACCTCGGCCGCCGCCGCGCCCTTCTCGTTGCGGATGTGGATGGTGTCGTGGTGGCGGTCGAAGTCGACGCCCTCGGGGTGGACGACGATGAGCTTCGCGCCGCGCTTGGTGACCGCCTTCTTGACCCGCAGGTTCACGATCGGGGCGTCGTCCTCGACGTCGGAGGCGACGATCACGATCACCTTTGCGTCGTCTATCTCTTTGATGCGCAGTGTGTCGCCGGCCGGTGCCGGAAGCGAGGTGCGGCCGTGCATCTTGATCTTCGCGCCCTTGAGCGGGCCGTCCAGCAGCTTCTTGAAGAGAAACGCCTCCTCGTTGGTGAGGTCCTGCGGCAGCGAGAGGCCGAGCCCGGCGCCTTTGCCCTTGATGCCCGCCGCCAGAGTGCTGATGGCATCGGCCCACGTGGCCCTCACGCCGCGCACCGAAGGGGTCCGCAGTCGCTCAGGGTCGTTCACGTCGGTGTAGTCGAACCGGCCCCGGTCGCAGATCCAGCCCTCGTCGATGTCGTCGTTCTCGCGCGAGGTGACCCGCACCAGCTGGCCGCGCCGCTGCCACTGGGTCACGCTGCAGCCGACCGCGCACTTGGAGCAGATCGTGGCGCTGTGGGTCATGTCCCACGGCCGCGACTCGAAGCGCCACACGCGCGAGGTGAGGGCGCCCACCGGGCACAGGTCGATGATGTTGCCGCTGAAGTTGGACTGAAGCGGCTGGTCGAACTGGCTCGTGATGAACGTGTGGACACCACGCTCGCCGACGGTGAGCTCCTGCTCCCACGCCACCTCGTCGTAGTAGCGCGTGCAGCGGAAGCAGAGCACGCAGCGCTCGCGGTCCAGGGCGATCTTCTCCGAAAGCGGGATCGGCTTCTTGAAGTGGAGGCGCGGGCCGTCGATGCGGCTGGTCGGGTAGCCATGGCGGAACGTGAAGTCCTGCAGGGGACACTCGCCGCCCTTGTCGCAGACGGGGCAGTCGAGCGGGTGGTTGACCAGCTCGAACTCGAGGATGTCCGCGCGAGCTGTGACGGCCATCGAGCTCTGCGTCTTGACGACCATGCCCTCTGCGACCGGGCGGATGCACGCCGCCTGCGCGATGGGCGGGCCCGGGGCGATCTCGACCAGGCACATTCGGCACGCACCCACGGGATCGAGCTTGTGGTGATAGCAGAACACGGGGATCTCGATGCCGAGATTCTTGGCGGCTTCGACGACGAGAGTGCCTTCGGGCACCGTCACGGCGTGGCCGTCGATGGTGAGCGTGACCATCTTGACGTCAGGCATGGACGAGCGCCCCCTCGACCGAGCAGGTCTGGTGGAGGCAGTGCTCCTCGTACTCGCCGCGGAAGTGGGCCATGGTCGACTGGATCACAAAGGCGGCGGCGTCGCCCAGGCCGCACAGGCACCGTCCGCCCTGCAGGCCCTGCTGCACCCGGTCGAGCAGGTCGAGCTCGATCTGGCTGCCCTCGCCGGCGAGGATGCGCTCGAAGGTGCGCACCGCCCAGTTGGTGCCGACCCGGCAAGGGGTGCACTTGCCGCACGACTCGTGGGCGTAGAAGCGCACCAGCCTGCCGGCGGCCTTGACGATGCAGTGCGAGTCGTCCATGACGATGATGCCGCCCGAGCCGCCCATCGTCCCCATCGCCTTCAGGCCGTCAAGATCGGTCGAAGTGTCGAGCATCG
>JBAUTF010000344.1:0-2462 GCA_049582065.1 Candidatus Dormiibacterota bacterium
GGGGACGTCGATTCGAACCCTCGGGACCGTGGGCTAACGGTGGGGATTTGCTGCCGCCGATGGCGGTCGGCTGGAGCGATTTGTCAGGCCAGAAATCATAGTTGCCACAACCCGTGATCCACATCTCCCTGGACGTAGATCGCGAACCTACCCTTTCCTGGAATTTCCAGTGGGGAGTGCGCAACCAAAGCGCCCTGCTTTGATGCCGCATCTAACGCTGCTTCGATGTCGTCGACGAGCCAGTACGGTCGAACGACGGGCTCCTCCGTATCCCGCAAGGGTCCGCGCACGCCAATGCTGCCCCCACCCGGCAGCGGAGCCGTCCGCGCACCTCCAAGAAGCGGATCACCTGATCCAAACTTGATGCCATGTGCAGCCTCATAGGCAGCACACACAGCATCCACATCCGAAGCGACAATCTCTAGGTAGTGAACCTTCATCCTGAAATCTCTCCTGTTTCCGGCCTTACTTACGTTTAGACCTGAGTGACCCCCAGAACCCGTTGATCGAGTTGCTGCTAGGTTCCCATTGTCAGGAGCATGCGCCGTTCTGCCCGAGACCCGGACCAGCCCTGAGACAATAAGGACGCGCGCGGAGGCAGATTGATGTGCCGGCTGCTCGCAACGTCCCCTGTCTGCGCACACGGAGTAACTCGACCGGCCTGTAACCGTTGTATCTACGGGCGATGCCGGTGACGCGCAGCGTGACGCACCTCGTGGCTCTGGTCAGCCTCGCTGCCGGCCTGGCTGGTTGTGGAGAAGTGGTCGGCCAGCCGGGCGCGGTCTGGCCAGCTCGTACGCAATCCTTCCCGAATGAACCCGCGTCACCGCTGCCCGCCAGAGTCGATGCGATGACGGCACTGCAGCAGAGGCCGATGAGGCCGCCCATCGTGGCACCAAATTCGCCCCAGCCGCCTCGTTCAGCGCCACCGGGATGTGCCATCACCGCTCCATGTGAGACCTGTACGGCTTCGTCGATAGTTGATTTAGGCTCGCTCGCGCCGAACTACGGAGCGGGGGTCGGGCCCGCCTACCTGTCGGGACAGGACAGCTGGTACTCCGCCGCCCAGGTGGCCGTCCTCATGGTGGACTCCAAATATTCCGGACCCCTGCTGGTGCGGCCGTTTCAGTTAGCGGGTGACGGGAAATCGACGGTCACTCTCGCGGATCTTCCTCCGACCGATGTAATCAAGCAGGAGCCCCGGGTGACCGTGGTTCCCGCATTCCACACAACGGGAGGCGGCTTGTATTTAGGCCCCGTGGTGCCGACATCCTCGTGGAGAGCCTGGAACGGGTTGCTCAGCACCGACAGCCCTGGATGCTTTGGGCTGCAGGTGGACGGAGACGTGTTCACCGAGTTCATCTTGTTCGTGGTCAACCCAGGAACACCGCCACCCGGCTGAACCGCGGCTGTGAGGCTCAAGGGCTGCTGAAGGCTTCGATGTATTGATTGGATCCCACAGCCAACATCGGCGCGTGCCGCGAATCAGCTACAGCGAGGAATAGCGATCTACATGTACTGGGATGAGGGCAGCCACGCGGCGCCTCACTTCCATGCCCATCACGCAGGAACGCGCGCTTCCGTGGACTTGGATGGTCGTGTCATCGCCGGCCATATCGATGGCGCGGCCTTGCGATATGTCCAGGAGTGGGTGATGACGCACCGTGACGAATTGGAGGCGAATTGGGAACGCGCCCGTCGAGCCGAGCCGATTGTCCCGACCGAACCACTGGCTTGACCTTTGAGTCAAATGAGCTATCTGCCTGCCGTCGTTGGGGTCGCCGTTATTGGCGATTACAGACTTCGGCTTCTGTTCGACGACGGGACTGCCGGAGACGTGGACTTTTCACAGATGAAGTGGAAGGGAGTCTTTGAGCCGCTCAGCGACCCGACCTACTTTGCGACGGTGAAAGTTGATCCAGAGGCCGCTACCGTCGCCTGGCCCAACGGTGCTGACCTGGCTCCTGAGACGCTTTATTAAGAGGCGCGCAAGAACCCTTTAATCGCGGCTTAAAGTCTCCGCCGCGTCGTCGGCGACTTGCTATCAATAGGCACACGTTATCGTCACGACCCTTGCCTCAAAGACGGGCCTTCGCCAACATTTCCTTAGCCCAATCCACGATGCGGCTGGCCCTTTCGACCCCGTCCCGGGCGTCTTTTACGCTTGCTTTCCTGGACTCGTATTCGACTGTGTTCTTGCGCGCAAGCAGGGTCCTCAGTTGACGCACCCGCTCGCGGTTCTCTGGAGCGGAACCTGCAACCTCTGCTAGCAGGTCGGCGGCACGTTGGTGGTCCGGGTCAGTCGAACGAACTCCGGCTAGCGCGATGGTTGCCGCGTCGGTGCCGCTGATGGCGGCATGAATTGCGTCAAGGAGAGCTGCATCGTTGCGGTCGGCATCCAGTCCCGAGCGTGCCTGTTCAATGAATTGAATGGCCTTGTCCAAGTAAAGACGGGCCTCCCC
>JBAUTF010000345.1:0-24896 GCA_049582065.1 Candidatus Dormiibacterota bacterium
CGCCGATCGACCTGGCAAGGCTCTTGACCGTCCGCCAGACGCTCGGAACCCGGCCGTAGGCGCGCCGGCTTGGCTGGAAGCCCTAATGACTACTGCGGCCTAGTGCCAGATGTGGGCGGGAATCTGAGCTAGCCGGCCTTTTCCGGACTCTCCAGCAGCTCGGCCAGCGCCTGGACAAACTCGGCAGCACGGGCGCCGTCGATCTTGCGATGGTCGCAGCTGAGGCTCATCTGCATCGTGGGCCTCACGACGGCGACGCCGGCGCGGGCGACCACCCGGTCGGTGATCCGCCCCACGGCCAGGATCCCGACCTGACCCTCGGTGAGGATCGCGGTGAAGAGGTCGACCCCGTACATCCCGAGGTTGCTGAGGGTGAAGGTCCCACCCGAGATGTCGGCAGAGCGCACGTGGCCGGACCGGACACGGTCGAGGAGCTCTTTGCGCCTGGTCGCCAGCTCGACCACCGACATGCGGTCGGCGCCGTGGATGACCGGCACGATCAACCCGTCGGGCAGCGCCACTGCCAGCCCGATGTTGACCTCGGCCTGCGAGCCGTTCATGCGTGGGTGGTCACGCAGGGCGGCGGCCACGGCCTTCACGAGCAGGTCGGTATAGGTGACCTCCTCCGGATTGCGGTTGCGCTCCTGGACCAGGGCCGACGCGTCGACCTCGCGCATGGTGAAGAAATGCGGCGCCTCCTTCCAGCTGCGCGTGACGTTCTGGGCCATCGCGCGCCACAGGGCCGGCTCGGCCGCGGCCGCACCAGCGCCGTCCTGCAGCACGTCCTCCTCCAGGATCGCGCCGCCCGGGCCGGTCCCCTTCACCTTCGACAGGTCGACTCCGCGCTCGGCCGCCAGGCGCCGCGCCTTGGGTGAGGCGGCGGCGCGCCCGGACGATGCGACCGACACATTGGAGACGGGCGCGGCTGCTGTATGACCCGGTCGGGCGGCTTCGGCGGCGCGGGGGCGCGCTGTCTCGGCCCCGGGCTTGGCGACCCCGGCCGATTCGCCTGGCGCCAGGATCATTGCGATCGCCTGGCCGACCGCTACGTCGTCACCCTCGGCGGCGGTGACGGAGGAGAGCGTGCCGCTCGCGGGCGACTCGATCTCGACCGACGCCTTGTCGGTCTCGATTTCCATCAGCGGCTCGCCCTTGGCGACCTGCTCACCCTCCCGCTTCAGCCAGCGGACCAGCTTGCCGGTCTCCTGGGCCATGCCGAGAGCAGGCATGACGACCTCAGTCGCGATCGGCTTTCACCCGCGCGCCTTCGCGGCGCGCCGCCTCGACGACCGGGCCGTGCCCGTCGCGGTTGAGGTTCGACTGCGCCTCGCGCGTCGTCGGCAGCGACCCGCCGGCGGTGTAGTAGCGCTGGCCAGCGACCAGAAGCTCCTCGGCGGGGAACCGCGTGATGATCTCGGCGCCGTCCCTGGTGACGACCATCTGCTCTTCGATCCGGGCCGCGGACCAGCCGTCGGTGGCCGGCCAGAACGTCTCCAGCGCGAAGACCATGTTCTCCTGGATCACCTCCGGGTGCTCGAGCGAGACCAGGCGCGAGAACACCGGCTTCTCCCAGATCGAGAGGCCTACGCCATGTCCGAGCTGCAGCGCGAACGCCTGCTCCTCATCGGCGAAGCCGAACTCCTGCGCTTTGGGGAAGACGTTCGTGACCTCCGCGGTCGTTGCGCCGGGCTTGACGAGCGCGATGGCCTGGTCGAGGTAATCGCGGCAGCGCTTGTAAGCGTCGACCATCGCCAGGGACGCACTCCCGATCGCGAACGTCCTGTAGTAGCAGGTGCGGTAGCCGTTGAACGAGTGCAGGACGTCGAAATACGCGGGGTCGCCTGGCCGCAGCGCCCGGTCGGAGAAGTTGTGAGGATGCGGGCTGCAGCGCTCGCCTGAGATCGCGTTGACGCCTTCCACGAACTCCGAGCCCTGCTTGTACAGGTTGTTGGCGACAAGCGCCACGCAGTCGTTCTCGCGAAAGCCCGGTCGCATCGCGCCGTACAGCTCGTCGTACGCAGCATCGACCATGGCGCACGACTGATTGAGCAGGGTGATCTCGTCCTGCGTCTTGATCATCCGCGCGCGCTGCATGACCTGCTGGCCGTCGACCACCTTGATGCCGGCGTCCTGCAGCGCAAACAGGACCGGCGGCTCGACGATGTCAACGCCGACCGGCTCGCCGAGCAGACCTCGCTCCTCCAGCTCGACTTTGATCTTGCGCGCGACGTCCTGCGGCCGGCCCGCCTCGGGGGCGATCGAGCCGCGGAACGTCGACAACCCGGCGCGCGACCGCTCTCCGAGCCACGGGCAGTAGAGCTGGTGATGCCGGGCCGCGGAGCCGAAGTCCCAAAGGATCGGCTGGTCGCCTCGCGGCAGCAGCGCGAAACGGATCAGCTTGTCGAAAGCCCACGTCCCGATCTGCGTCGCCGTGAGGTACCGGATGTTGTTCATGTCGAAGCACAGCACTGCGCCGAGGTCCGAGCGGCCAAGCTCAGCTGTGGCACGCTCGAGTCGCTCGGTGCGGAGCCGCTCGAAGTTGACGCGCTCCTCCCAGTCGACGGCCATCCGCCCGTGTGTCTTGAGTCCCATGGTCAATTCCCCTTTCGGCACAATTCGCGCGCGACGTCGGCCACCTTGTCCGCGGTGGGAACGGTGAGGTCTTCGAGCGCGGGTGAGAACGGGATCGGCACGTCCATCGCGCCCATCCGCCGCACAGGCGCATCGAGGTTGTAAAACGCTCCCTCCGTGATCACCGATGCGATTTCCGCAGTCACTCCATAGCTCTGGTAGCCCTCGTCGATCACGATGGCGCGGCCCGTCTTGATCGCCGAATCGACCAGGGTCCTCGCGTCGAGCGGGACGGTGGTCCGCGGGTCGATCACCTCCGCGGAGATGCCTTCTTTCGCCAGCATCTCGGCCGCGGCCAGGGCCACGAACACCATGCTGCTGGTCGCCACCAGCGTGATGTCGTCGCCCGGTCGCTTCACGTCGGCCTGGCCGAAGGGAATCGTGTAGTCGCCCGCGGGCACGTTCCCTTTGACCGTGTACATCACCTTGTCTTCGAAGATCACGACCGGATTGTCGTCACGGATCGCCGTTTTCATCAGTCCCTTGGCGTCATACGGAGTGGAAGGAAGCGCGACCTTCAGGCCTGGGATGTGACTGACGATCGCGTGCAGGCTCTGGCTGTGCTGAGCGCCCGACCTGCGCATCGCGCCCAGGGTCGTTCTGATTACGATCGGCGCCTTCAGCTTTCCGCCCGACATGTAGTGCACCTTGGCCGCCTGGTTCGCGATCTGGTCCAGGGCCAGGAAGAGGAAGTCGCCGAACATGATGTCGACGATCGGACGCATGCCGGTCATGGCGGCGCCGAGGCCGATGCCGGTGAACCCGGGCTCGGAGATCGGGGTGTCCATGATCCGCTCCGGGCCGAACTCCTCGAGCAGGCCTTTGAGCACCTTGAACGGCGTACCGGCCTCCGCCACGTCCTCGCCCATCAGGAACACTGTCGGGTCGCGGCGCATCTCCTCCGCGATCGCCTCGCGCACCGCCTCCGCCATTGTCAGCTGCCGGCCGGCCACCGCCTGCTCAGGCATAGACGTCCATGGTCACCTCTTGAGGCTGCGGATAAGGCGCTTCGAGCGCGAACTTCACGCCCTCGGCGATCTGGGTGCGGACCTCCTCCTCGACGCGGTCGAACGCCGCCGTATCGAACACGCCCTCGGCCACGAGCGCCTCACCGAGCACCTTGAGCGGGTCACGTTCCTCCGCCCACTTCAGCTCCTCTTCCTTCGAGCGGTAGTAGGCGCGGTCGATGTCTCCGACGTGATGTCCTTTCTGGCGGTACGTGCGAAACACGAGAAACGACGGGCCCGCGCCGGCCCGGGCGCGCTGGACCGCTTCGGCGGCCGCCGCGTGCACGCCCCGGACGTCCTGGCCGTCGGATTCGTGCGTCGGGATGCCGAACGCGGCCGCCCGCTGCACGATGTCTCCCGCCGTCGTTTCGAGGTAGTGCGTGTATTCGTTGTACAGGTTGTTCTCACAGATGTAGATGACAGGAAGTTTCCACAGTGCGGCCATGTTCATGCATTCGTACATCAGGCCTTGCCCAAGCGCCCCCTCGCCGAAAAAGCACACCGCCACCTGGTCGGTACCGCGCTTTTTCGCGGACAGCGCAGCGCCCGTCGCGATGCCGACGCTGCCGGCGACGATGGCGTTCGCGCCGAGGTTGCCCTTCTCCTGATCGGCGATGTGCATCGAGCCGCCCTTGCCTCTGCAGTAGCCGGCCTCCTTCCCGAGCAGCTCGGCGAACATGCGGTCAACGCCGGCTCCCTTGGCGAGGCAGTGGCCGTGACCGCGATGGGTGCTGGTGATGTAGTCGTCGTCGCGGAGCGCGGCGCACACGCCGACCGCCACGGCCTCCTCGCCGATGTAGAGGTGCGCGAGGCCAGGCATCTTGGCCGACGTGTACAGGTCGTTGACCTGCTCTTCGAAGAGGCGGATTCGCAGCATGCTCGCATACATGTCGAGCCAGACCTGGCCGTTGGGCGCGGTCATGATGCGGGCGACAGGCCGTCCGGCACGTGGCGGGGATCCGGCTCGAGTTTCAGGTTCGCCGAGCGCGCTTCGATCTCGAGCAGCGCGGCGAAGTCCTGGTCGGCCAGGCCGTATCCGACCAGGTTCATCACGAGCTGGTGGACCAGCGCCGACACGGGCATCGGGACGTTCATCTTCCGAGCGGCGTCAAGGCCCAGCTCGAAATCCTTGCGCAGCAAATGCCCGGTGAAAGTCGGCGTGAAATCCAGGTTGACGAACGCCGGGGTCTTGTACCTGCTGAAGGTCGAGCCCATGACGCTGCCGTTGAGAAACTCGAGGTAGTCGGCGCGCGCAATGCCGCCGCGCTCTGCCAGCACCGTCGTCTCAGCCATGATCTGGGTCACGACACCCAGCACGAGGTTGTGGCAGATCTTGACCAGCCTCGCGCTCTCTCCTTCGCCGACGTACACGACGCTCGCGCCGAGCATGCGCAGATACGGAAGGGCGAGGTCATAAGCGTCACGCCGCCCCGAAACGGCCATCGTCAGCTTGCCCGCCCTGGCGACCTTGGCGTTGCCGCTGACAGGAGCCGCGAGCAACCATGCCCCGAGCCGGTCGGCGTGAGTCCGGACCTGCTGCGAGACGTCCATCGAGACGGTCGAGGTGTCGACCACCACGCGCGGGACGGGGCCGCCATTTGACAGCAGCCCTTCGGGGCCTGTCATCACGGACACGAAGTCCGGCGAGTCGGCGACGGACACCACGACGATCTCGCGGTCGGCGAGCTCGGCGGGCCGGTCGACGATTCGGGCGCCGGCGGCCACCAGCGGCTCCGCCTTGGCCCGCGTGCGGTTGTAGACGGTGACGTCGCAACCGCCGTCGAGCAGCCGCTTGGCCAGCGCATAACCCATCCTGCCGGTGCCGATCCAGCCCAGCTTGTGATCAGCCACGCTCATGCGTTCGAACCTCTTCCAACTGCGCGCAAACGTTTGTCTTCATAGCCTACTCGCTCCCCGCGCGACCGGACGCATGCACCGTCTCGGCCTCGTCCACGCCACCCGCCGTCGAACCGCGCACCACCAGCTGCGGGGTGAAGACGACACGCCGCGGAAGGACCTGGCTTCCGTCGATCTGCTCCAGCAGCATGCGCGCGGCAGCGCTGCCGAACTCCTGGATCGGGACGCGGACAGTGGTCAGGCCCGGGATCAGGCGGCTCGCAAGCGGGATGTCGTTGTAGCCGACGATGGCCAGATCCTGCGGAACTCGCAGCCCGACCTTGCGAGCGTGGCCCAGGGCCCCGACCGCCGCCATGTCGGTGACGGCGAAGATGGCGGTCGGCGGCTCGGGCAGGGCCAGCAGGCGCGCGGCCGCCCTGGCCCCTCCTTCCTCCGTGAAGCCGGCCTCGGCCGTCAGCGCTGGGTCGACGCCCAGCCCGGCCTCGGCCAGGGCGGCCTGGTAACCGCGCCGTCTCAGGACGCCGGTGCTCACCGTCGGCTGGCCCGAAAGGTGGCCGATTCGAGTATGGCCGAGCTCGATCAGGTGCCTGGTGGCGAGCTGGGCGCCGGCGACGTCGTCGGAGCCGACGAACGGGTCCATCCCCTCCTCGCTGTAGCGGTTCACGAGGACATAAGGGGTGCGCTGGTGGCGGAGCGAGCGCACGGCCGGGTCCTTCAGGAAGCTGCTCGCCAGGATGACGCCGTCGACCCGACGCGCCGCCAGGGACTGCAGGTGGGCACGCTGACGGTCGGGGCTGCCGTCGGTGTTGCAGAGCAGGACCTGGTAGCCGCGCGGCGCGGCCGAGTCCTCGATGCCGCGGAAAAGCGCGCCGAAGAACGGGTTGGTGATGTCGGGGATGACCACCGCGAGGACCAATGTCTGGCGGAGCTTCAGGCCGCGGGCGACACCGTTGGGTTGGTACTCGGTCTCGCGGAGCAGGGCCTCGATGCGGGCGCGGGTGGCGGCTGCGATGCGCAGGCTCGGGTCGTGGTTGACCACCCGCGACACCGTCGACGGGTGGACTTTCGCCATCGCCGCCAGCTCTTTGAGGGTCACCGGCATGCCGCAAATCTCCCGATTGACATTCGAATCGACCATGCCTAACATAGGGCAATCGTTTGTTCATGGCAACCTTGAGTGCCACCGCGTGCGAGCAGCACCGACTTTCAAAGGGAGCGAGGATGCGAAAGCCAATCACGGCAGCTCTGGCAGGTCTGGGCCTGGCTTTGGTGGCTTGCGGAGGCAGCGGAGGCTCGGCCACGCCGTCACCGGCGGGCCCTATCACGATCGGCGTTTCGGTCTCTCTTTCAGGCGACTTCTCGGGTGACGGCAAGGCCCTGGAGCAGGGCTACGACCTGTGGGCCCACGACATCAACCAGAAGGGCGGCCTGCTCGGGCACCAGGTCACGATGAAGTACGTCGACGACGCCAGCAGCACGCAGCAGGTCGTCACGAACTACCAGAACCTGATCACCGTCGACAAGGTTGCGCTCGTGTTCGGCCCCTTCTCGAGCCTGCTCACCATCCCCGCATCCACCGTCGTCGCGCGCTACGGCTATGCGTTTCCGGAGCCGGCAGGTGGCGGCCCAAGCGTCTTCAACCGCGGCCTGACCAACCTCTTTTTCGTCCAGCCCGCGGCGGTCGAGGACAACCTCGTGAGCTACACGCAGTTTCTGCTGGGCCTCCCCGCGGGCCAGCGGCCCGCAACGGTCGCGTACGCGACGCAGGACGACCCCTTCACCCAGCCGCAGGTCGACAAGGCCAAGAGCCTGCTCGAGGCGGCCGGCATGAAGACCGCTTACTACAAGGTGTACCCGGCTGAGACCACGGACTTCACGCCGATCGCGCTGCAGGTGGCGAGCTCCAATGCCGACGCGGTCATCCTGGGCACGCAGCTGCCGGACGCGCTCGCGTTCGTCCAGACCTTCATCCAGCAGCACTACAACCCCAAGAGCATCATCGAGACGACCGGCCCCGACCAGGGCCAGACCTTCTCCGGCCCACTCGGCAAAAACACAGAGGGGATCATGGTGCCGGCGGGCTGGACCGCCAACACCACGGCTTACGGCAACAGCACGTTCATCAACGAGTTCATTGCGAAGTACGGCGGCACCGCCGCCGACATCAGCGGTGACTCGGCGGAGGCTTACAGCGTCGGCCAGGTGGTCGACCAGGCCGCGACCAAGGCCGGCAGCATCGACAACGCCAAGCTGATCGCCGCGATGCACTCCGGCACGTACCAGACGATCCAGGGCCCGATGTCGTTCGATTCGACAGGCAAGCCTCAGGGCGGCGTCGGCGTCTACATCGAGCAGTGGCAGAGTGGGCAGGCGATCTTCGTGTACCCGCCCAGCGTCGCCGCCGTCAAGCCCGAGTACCCGAAGAACAACTGGCAGTAGCGTGAGCGCGGGGACGGTGAGCGCCGCGCACCGTCCCCTCTCCTGAACATCCATGACCCTGGTTCTGGAAGCTGCCGTCCTCGGGATCCTCACCGGTGGGGTCTACGCGCTCATGGCGTCCGGCCTGACGCTGATCTTCGGCGTGATGCGAATCATCAACGTCGGCCACGGCGCGCTGGTGGTGCTCGGGGCCTACCTGAGCTTTGCCGTGTGGCGCGCCGTGCACATCGACCCGTTCCTCACCCTCGTCATCACAATGCCGGTCATGTTCGTGCTCGGCATCGTGCTGCAAGTGGTGTTCATAAGGCCGCTCAAGACCGACCGCGAAGCGCTTTCCGTGCTCGTGACCTATGCCATCGCCCTCGGGATCGAGGGCCTGCTTGGGTTCTTCTTCACCTCCAACTACGTCCAGCTGCGTACCGGCTACGCCAACGCGAGCTTTCCGATCGGCAGCTTCCGCATCACTTACGTGTACGTGTACGGGTTCCTGCTGTGCCTCGCGATCCTGGCCGCCATCTTCCTGATGCTCTATCGCACGACGTTCGGCGCGTCGATCCGAGCCACGATGCTGAACCGGACCGCCGCGCAGCTCATCGGGATCGACGTCGACCGCGTTTCCGCCATCGCGTTCGGCATAGGCATGGCGACCGCCGCGGCGGGCGGCGTGGTGTTCGGGATCACCAACGCCTTCAACCCGGGCAGCCATTACGACCTCATCTCGAGGCTGCTCACGATCATCGTGCTGGGCGGGTTGGGCAGCCTGCGCGGCGCCATCATCGCCGCTCTCGTGATGCTCGTGTCCGAGGACATCACCTCGGTCCTGATCTCACCCGTGTGGGCGAGCTTCGTGTTCTTCGTGATCCTCGTGCTCGTGCTGCTCGTGCGGCCCGAGGGCCTCTACGGCGTGCGAGTCCGCGACCGCCTGTGAGGAGCCTGCCTCGCGTTCGGCTGATCCAGGGCGCGGGGGTGGTCGTGGCGTTCGCCGTCGCGCTTGCCGTGCCGGCTCTCGCGCCTGACCCGGCGACAACCAACATCGCGGTGTTCACGATGATGTACATCGGCCTGGCGACCGCATGGAACATCATGGGCGGCTACACCGGGTATATCTCCCTCGGCCACGCCGGCTTCTTCGGCTTCGGCGCCTACGCCCTCGGGCTGCTGCTCGCACGCTTTGGGGTGGCCGGCGGCTACTCGCCTTTCCTGTTAGTGCCGGTCGCCGGAGTGTTCACCGCGGTGCTGGCGCTGGGCATCGGCTGGTTCGCCCTACGGACGAGGGCGGCGACGTTCGTCATCGTCACGATCGCCTTCATGTTCATGCTGCAGCTGCTCGCCGAGAACCTTGTCGGCATCACCGGCGGCGGGGGCGGCTTGAGCTTCCCCATCCCGACCTGGAGCGGAGACTTCTTCAACACCCCCTACTACTACGCGATGTTCCTGCTCGCGGCGGTCGGTCTCGGCGCTTCGTGGCTCATCCGCAACTCGAAGTTCGGCCTGAGCCTGCTGGCGATCCGCGACGACGAGGACAAAGCGCTGGCGGTCGGGGTGCCCACCCGCGCGTTCAAGCTCACCGCTTTCATCATCAGCGCGACCCTGGTCGGGATGATCGGCGGCGTCTACGGCTACTACGTGACATACATCTACCCGCAGTTCGTGGTCGACCCGCTCATCGGCATCTCGATGGTGCTGATGGTCTTTCTCGGCGGGCTCGGGACGTTGAGCGGGCCTGTGCTCGGCGCGCTAATCCTCGAGCCGACGCAGCTCTGGCTCGCCTACAACTACGGCGCGAGCCGGCTGTACCTGGTCCTTTACGCCGCAGTGTTCCTGGGCGTGATCCTGCTGCTGCCGCGGGGCATCGTGCCGTCTGCTCTCGAGCTGCTCGAAAGGTGGCGTACGCGGGCCGGACCGCCGGCACCGACGCCAGCCAGGGCTGTCACACCGTGAGCCTCCTTCAGATCGACCGCCTGTGCAAGCGATTCGGAGGTGTCGTCGCCGTCGACGAGTGCTCGCTGTCGGTCGAGCCCGGGAGCATCACGGGCCTGATCGGCCCCAACGGCTCTGGCAAGACAACTGTCTTCAACCTGGTCACCGGCTTCATCCCGAAGGACAAGGGCACCGTGACGTTCAAGTCGCAAGTGATCGACCGTATGGGCCCTGACCAGATCTACGAGCTCGGCATCGGCCGCACCTTCCAGCTTGCCCGGATCTTTCCGCGCCTCACAGCGCTGGAGAACATGCTCGTGCCTGTGCGCCGCAAGGGCCTACGGGCGCTCTTCTCGGGCGCGGGCTGGAGCAGCGAAAAGGCGCGCGCGATGGAGATGCTCGACTTCCTCGAGATCTCGCACGTGGCGGGAAAGCTCGGCGGCGCGCTGTCCTACGGCCAGCGCAAGCTGCTCGAGCTGGGCGCGGTGATGATGGCCGAGCCGGACCTGGTCCTGCTGGACGAGCCTGCGGGAGGTGTCAACCCCGCCTTGCTCGACCGCATCTCAATACACATCCGCAAGCTCAACTCGCGCGGCATCACCTTTCTCATCGTCGAGCACAACATGGGCTTCGTCATGAACCTGTGCACCGATGTGGTCGTGATGCACCGGGGCCACCCCATCGCCAGTGGCAAACCAGATGTCGTGCGCGAGGACCCAGCCGTGCTCGACGCGTACCTGGGGGCCTGACATGGGAGCGCTCCTCGAACTGCTCGCGGTGAAGGCGGGCTACGGCGGCGGCGACATCCTGCAGGGCGTGGACCTCACGGTGGAGGAGGGCGGCCTCACCTGCATCGTTGGGCCCAACGGGGCGGGCAAGTCGACGATCCTGCGGGTCGTCAGCGGCCTGCTGCGGCCGAGCGCCGGCTCGGTGGTGTTCAACGGCGAGTCGCTGGTGGGCAAAAGCCCGCGCGCCATCCTCGCCAGGGGCATCGTCCAGGTCCCACAGGAGCGCAGCCTCTTCCCCACCATGACGGTCTGGGAAAACGTGCGGCTCGGCGCTTACAGCCTGCGCGACCGAAGCCTGGTCGACAAGCGCATGCGCACGGTGTGCGAGACGTTTCCTCTTGTTTCCGAACGCAGGCATGACCTGGCCGCGTCGCTCTCCGGCGGCCAGCAGAAGATCGTCGAGTTCGCCCGCGCGATGATGCTCGACCCATCTCTTCTCATCCTGGACGAACCTTCGATGGGCCTCGACCCGAAGACGCGGTCGCTCGTCTTCAAGACCATCGGCACACTGAACGAATCCGGTCGCACGCTGCTGCTGGTCGAGCAGAACGCACGGTCCGGCCTCGGCATCGCCACGCACGGGGTCGTGATGGAGAGCGGCCGGGTGCGGCTGCAAGGGCCCGGCCTGGAGGTCCTGAACAACCCTGAGATAGGGCGCCTCTACCTCGGGGCCACCGCGTGAGCACAGCCGGCTCGTTCGACATCATCTTCGCAGGCGCGGGCCACAACAACCTGGTCACGGCCGCATACGCGGCGCGTGCCGGGTTTCGGGTCCTGGTGCTCGAGGGCGCGGACCGGATCGGCGGTGATACGACCAGCGAGGAGCTGACCCTGCCCGGCTTCGTGCATGACCCGTGCGCGACCGCTCACAACCTGATCCAGAGCAATCCCCTGATGAAGAACAACGAGCTGCGATTGGACACCCACGGGCTCAAGTACCTGTATCCCGACCCCGTCTTCACGATGCCCTTTCTCGATGGCGCGTCAATCACGATGTGGCGCGACGTCGAACGGACCTGCGCCGAGATCGCGCGGTTCTCGGCGGCCGACGCGGCCGCATACCGCGATCTGCTCAACGATTGGGAGCAGATGGCGCCGGTGGTCAACGACGAGCGCTCGAACCCTCCCCGGCCTCCGCAGAAACTCGAGGCGCAGATGCGAGCCGGCTCGCTCGGCGACCGGATGGTCGAGATCTGGCGCGCGAAGGCGATCGACGTCATCAAGGAGAGGTTCCAGGACGAGCACGTCCGCGCGTTCTTCGCCTGGGTCGCGTTCATGACGCTGCATCCGCTCGACGAGCCTGAGACCGGGTTGCTCGCCTTTTCCCTGGTGGCCGGACGACAGCGCTTCAGCTGGATCCTTCCGGAAGGCGGCTCGATCCAGCTTCCGCTGGCGCTGCAGAAGATCATCGAGGAGAACGGAGGCGCGATCCACACCTCCAAGCGCGTGACGCGGATCGTCGTGGAAGGAGGCCGCGCCGCCGGAGTCGAGGCTGCCGACGGCACCGCGTACCGTGCGGACAGGGCCGTCGTGTCGACGATCCACGTCAAGCACCTCCCCGGCATCCTCGGCGAGGATCACCTGCCCGGCGACTACCGCGCCGGAATCGCGCGCTGGCAGCCGAACCTCACGATGTTCGTGTCGCATTACGCGTTGAGCGAGGCGCCGCGCTTCAACGGCGGCGACGTCCCGCGGCCCTCCGTGACGATGGGAGCGCTCGAGTCGCTCGATTCGTACGACGCGATGCTCCGAGCATTCCGATCAGGTCAGATCGACCTCGACGAGCCTGTGTTCCTGGCGCTGACGCCCACGGTGATCGACCCGTCGCGCGCCCCTGCCGGGCAGCACACGTTCAAGGTGATCAGCTTTCTGCCGTACGAGCTGGCGGATGGCCCAGAGCAATGGGACCGCATCAAGTCGGACGTGTCCCAGGCGCTGTTCGAACGCCTTGCCAGATACTCACCCAACCTGTCTCGACGCATCGTGCTGGCCGAGCACGTCGACAGCCCGCTGGACCTCGAGCGCCGCAACCCCGCGAACTGGCGCGGCTCGTGCCACGGCGGCGCCAACTCTCCGGAGCAAAGCGGCTACTTCCGCCCCGTGAAAGGCTGGTCGTCGTACCAGACGCCGGTCTCGGGCCTGTACCAGAACGGCGCGTGCACCCACCCTGGAGGTTCCGTCTCGGGGTTACCCGGACGCAACTGCGCCCAGGTGCTGCTGCGCGACCTCGGTTCCAGCCTCGACCAAGCCATCGGGTTGAAGGACGAAATGAAGACGTGAGCGAACGGGAGGCGCCCAACCGAGTCCACGTCGCGGCCCACCACTGGCGGCCGCGTTTCGTCGCCAATGGGATCGATGTCAACGACTTCGACGAGACGGTGGCGAAGACCACGGAGTGGAAGGACTGGGGACCCAACTGGCTGGCCGCCGGCGGGATGCACGAGGCGCTCGGCGCCGAGGCGCAAGCTCGGGGACATTCGCTCTCTGCCGCCGAGGCCTACCAGCGCGCGGCGTGGTGCTACCACCTCGGCAAGTTCCTGTGGTTCGAGAACCTCGAGATGCACGGCGAGCTGCGTGACCGTTCGGTCTGGGTTTACCAGAAGGCCCTGCCCCACCTCGACCCGCCCGCCAAGCGCCTCGAGATCCCCTTCGAGCGCAAGTTCATCCCGTGCAACCTGCGGTTGGCCAAAGGCGCGAACCGGCCCCCGCTGGTGCTTATCGTGCCCGGCTTGGACTCGTCCAAGGAAGAGCTCTATGCGATCGAAGAGGACTTCCTGCGCCGTGGGATGGCGACGCTGACGATCGACGGCCCCGGGCAGTCCGAGAACTCGGTGCACTTCGCGATCCGGCCCAACTGGGAGACCGTGATCACGCCGCTGCTCGACGAGCTGGGCCGCCGCGACATCGGCGTCGACCTCGACCGGGTCGGCCTGATGGGCATCAGCATGGGTGCGATCTACGGCCCGCGGGCGGCAGCGCACGAGAAGCGGCTGCGAGCGCTGGTCGCGCTGGCGGGTCCCTACAACCTCGGCGACTGCTGGGACGCGCTGAACCCGCTCACGAAGGGCGGCTATATCTTCTATACGAAGTCGGCCGACGAGGCCGAGGCCAAGCGCAAGGCGTACACGCTCAACCTGGAGGGGATGCTGCACCTGGTCACCCAGCCCATGCTCGTGATCCACGGCGCCAGGGACCGGCTGTTCCCGCCGGCGCAGGCCGAACGGATCGCGCGCGAGGCGCCGCACGCGACGCTCGTGATGTACCCGGACGGCAACCACGTGTGCAACAACATCGCCTACAAGTACAGGCCCCTCATGGCCGACTGGATGGCCGAACAGCTGGAGGCAGGGAGCTAGAGTCGCGGGCGGAAAAGCCCCCGACGGATCGCCGCGGATTTTCGGCCGCGCCTCTAGAGCACAGCTCCATTTAGGGTGGTTTCCAGCGCCACCGGGATGGGATGCCGCAGGCTCTGCGCCGCGTGGCAGGCTCGCTCGGCGTGGGCCGCCAAGCGCTTGACCTGCTCGACACCGGCCGGGCTCATGATGTCGAGCTTGATGGTCACCTCTTCGAAGTAAGCGGGCGCGTCGTCGACGTCGTACTTCTCGGTGTTGCGAAAAGTGGCACGAACGTCAGCTGTCGCGTCGTCGATCGGGACCTCATACAGGGGCGCGAACCGCGCCAGTTGAGTAAGCAGTCAAAACGCCGTCCCCATCATGAGGAACTGCAGCGGGGAAGCGCCCTTTTCCGTGCCGCCCCGCGCGAATGGCTCATCTGCTTCGACGGTGAATTTGCCCATGCGCCCTTCGAGGTGGACGTTCTCGATGATCCGCGCAACCGCGCGCGTGGTGACGATGCGCTCGTCGGGAGTCTTGGCGCTCATCTCAGAGCGCAATCGCTCGATCTCGCGCATCTGCTTCTCGAGGTCGACGCGCCCCCGTCTCGAGCTCGCCATCGCGCTCAACCCTAGCGGATGGCTTCATGTGCATATAAGCCTCTGAGCGCGTGACGTTCGACCCTGTGTCGCGAGGCGCGTGGGGCGCACGCTGGATCGCGGAGGTGAGTCCAACGGCAACCATTCCCCAAGAGCACAAGCGGCTGACGCGAAGCCGGTCTGACCGGACCCTTGGACTCCTGTTCGGCCTGATGCTCGGCGACAGCGCGGTCGGTGTGGTGGCCGGGGTCGCCGCCGGCCTGGTGATCGGAGCGATAGTCCAGGCACAGCGTGGCGGCACCAGACCAGAAAAGCCCGGCGTTTAGGCGCAGGCCGCCGCGGGCCTGAAGAGGTTTCGACAGTTTTAGTGATAATTTGACCACGGTGGGCTCTGCAACCTCGACCGGGCCATCCGCGTCGCCATGGCTCAGCCTTGGCGAGGCGAGCCGTTTGCTCGGCATCACGCCGGCGACCCTGCGCCGGTGGGCCGACCATGGCGACGTAGCGGCGTTCGTCACTCCCGGCGGACACCGCCGGTTCGCGCGAGCCGCGATCGAAGCCCTGGTGCCGCGGAGGTTGGCCCGCCGTCCGCTGACCGGCCTCGGCGACAGCGCGACCCGCGTGGCGCATGTCTACCGGCGCTCGAGCGCTGCGGGGCGACCCGCCGCCACCAGCGGCGCGCTGTCCGAAGCGGACCGGGCCGAGTTCAAGGAGCGTGGCCGCCGGCTGCTGATGCTCCTGCTCGACCACGTCGCTGACGAGAAGAGGCCGAGGTCCGGCGCGAAGTTGGCCGAGGCGGTCGCGGCCGCATCGGAGTACGGGCGCAGGGCCGCCTCGCTCGGAGCGGCGCTTTCCGAAACCGTCGAGGCCTTCGTCCGGTTTCGAGGAGCGTTCACCGGAGAGCTGGCCGCCATTGCCAGGCGCCGCCGGCTCGACACCAAAGAGGCGACCGCGCTGCTGGTCGAGGCTGACGGAGCGGTCGACCGGCTCCTGGTCGCACTGATGAACGGGCACGGCGGGAGCGCCATATGAAGATCCGCGTCGGCACGCGCGGGTCGAGGCTGGCGCTGGTCCAGAGCGAGCTCGTCGCGCGGCTGCTGCGCGACGCGGGCCACGAGGCCGTCCTCGTGCCGATCGTGACCGAAGGTGACGTCCGCCCGGTCGACATGTCGCCGGGGGAGGGCGTTTTCGTGGCCGCCATCGCCCGCGCCCTGCTGGAAGGCGCGATCGACGCCGCCGTCCACAGCGCCAAGGATGTGCCTCTCGAAGGAGAACCGGACCTGGTCATCGCCTGCTACGCGGATCGGGCCGACCCGCGTGACGCTCTGATCACCCGCCAGGGCCATGCCTCGCTGGTCACCGTCGATTCCGGCGCCACAGTCGGCACCGATAGCCCGCGCCGGACCGGGTTCCTGCGCGCCGCCCGGCCGGACCTGCGAATCGTCCCGCTCCACGGCAACGTCGACACCCGTCTGCGGCGGCTCGATGAGGGAGTGGTCGACGCGCTCGTCATCGCCGCCTCCGGAGTCGATCGGTTGGGACGCGGCGAGCGGATCGATGAGCGACTCGAGCCGAGCCTCGTCGCGCCCGCCCCCGGCCAGGGGGCACTTGCGGTGCAGGCGCGGCGAAGCGACGGCCGCCTGCTCGAGGTGCTGGGCGCGCTCGACCTTCCCGACATTCGTTTCGCGGTCGAGACCGAGCGCGTGGTTCTCCACGCGACTGGAGGCACTTGCCGGGCGCCGGTCGGCGCGCTCGCGGCGGTCACGGCGGAGGCCTTCACGCTCGTGGTCGGCGGCGTGAACAGCGACGGATCGGACAAACAGGTCCGGCTCATCGAGGGCCGGCGTGGCGAAGCGCGCGCCCTGGCGGCCGAGGCCGGACACCGGCTGGTCGCGGAGGTAGCCCTCAGGTGAAGAGCATCCTCGTCACGCGGCCGGACGGGCCGGGCGATCCGCTGGTCGCATCCCTCGAGCGAATGGGATATCGCGTACACGCGGTCCCGACAGTCGAAACGGTCGTGGAGAGCTTCAACGCGGACTCGCTGGCAGGGTGTGACTGGGTCGTCGTGACGAGCGCGAAGGGAGTGCATGCGATGGCGTCGATTCCGACCGGTCCGCGCTTTGCAGCCCTGGGACAGAAGACGGCGAGCGCGCTGCGCGTGCGCGGAGTCGAGCCTTCGCACATCCCGCCACAGCCGAGTGGGTCGTCGCTCGGCGAAACGCTGCCGGACGTGGACGGCAAGCGCATCGCACTGGTCCGGGCGTCCGCCGCGGACTCCGACCTCCCCGAGCGTCTGCGACAGAGGGGCGCGCTGGTCGAAGAGATCACCGCGTATCGAACAGTGGAGGGACCGCAGGCTTCAGGCCTCCGCCTCCGCGTCGCGCTCGCCGACCCGCAGCTCGCAGCCGTGGTGTTCGCCTCGGGCTCGGCGATCCGCGGCTTCGTAGCGTTGGGCGGTCCCACCCGCCTGCCCGCGATCACCATCGGCCCGCGCACTACCGCGACCGCGCGCGAGCATGGCTTCGCAGTGGTCGCAGAAGCGAGCGCCCAGAGCGCCGAATCACTCACCGCGGCTGTCGCCGCCGCGCTGCCGTTGGAGGAGATGAAGAATGCGTGAGCTGACCACGATGCGAAATGTGATCACCCCCGCCGCAGCAAGGCCGCGTCGCCTTCGCGCCCGGCCCGCCCTGCGCACGCTCGTGCGCGAGACACGGGTCGACCCCGCGCAGCTCGTCGCGCCGATATTCGTGGTCTCCGGCCACAACCGCCGACAGGAGATCGCCTCGCTCAAAGGCCATGCGCGGCTCAGCCCCGACCTCGCGCTCGCCGAGGCAGCCCACCTGGCGCGCCTCGGCGTCGGCGGCGTCCTGCTGTTCGGCATCCCGGACGAGAAGGACGACTTCGGTCACGCCGCGGCCGACGCGGCCGGCCCGGTGCCGCAGGCGCTGCGCATGATGAAAGCCGAGAAGCTGCCGCTCGTCCTGGCCGCAGACGTTTGCCTCTGCGAGTACACGACTCATGGTCACTGCGGGTTCCTCGAGGCCGAGCGCATCGACAACGATGCGACCCTGCCGCTGCTCGCCGGCGCCGCGACCGCTTATGCGGAGGCGGGCGCGGACATCGTGGCGCCCAGCGCCATGATGGACGGCCAGGTCGGCGCACTGCGGCCGGCGCTGGATGCGGCCGGATTCGGCGACACGGCGATCATGGCGTACGCGTCAAAGCACGCCTCGGTCTTCTACGGTCCGTTCCGCGAAGCCGCGGGCTCGACGCCAAGCTTCGGTGACCGCAAGACGTACCAGATGGACCCCGCCAACGGGCGCGAGGCGATGCGCGAGCTGGAGCTCGATGCCGCGGAAGGAGCCGACATCTTGATGGTGAAGCCGGCGATCACCTCGCTCGACCTCCTCGCGCGGGCGCGCGACCGATTCGATCTACCGCTCGGCGCGTACCAGGTGAGCGGGGAGGCCGCGATGATCGAGGCGGCCGCGGAACGCGGGTGGATCGACCGCCGCGGCGCCATCCTCGAGTCGCTGACCGCGATCGTCCGCGCCGGCGCGGACGTCGTCATGACCTACTTCGCCGCCGATGCGGCCGGCTGGTTGAGGTCCGCTAGATGACAGAGCGCCGCTTCGTCCACGCGCTCGCGCTTGGACTCGACAACGGCTGGCGCCGCCTGCCGGCCGACGAGAGATGCAGGTCCGCCGCCGAGCTCGTGGGCGCGGTCGAGGCCGGGCCCCAGGTGACCACGCACGCCTACTCGATGATCGGTCTCCGGGCGGGTTCCGACCTCCTCCTGTGGAGTCTCGGGCCGACCCTTGAATCGCTCGAGGAGAAGGCCGCGGCGGTGCTCCGCTCGGGCATGGGCCGCTGGATGCGCGTGACCCAGAGCTTCCTGGGGATCATCCAGCACTCGCAGTACGTCAAGAAACCGACGCCGCAGGAACAATCGCTTTTCAGCGGCGAGCGGTCGCGCTACCTGGTCGTCTATCCGTTCACCAAGAGCACGGATTGGTACCTGCTGGGACGCGAGGCAAGGCAGGGGATCATGAACGAGCACATGCGCATCGGCCACGACTACCCGCAGGTGCGCCAGCTGCTCGCCAACAGCTTCGGCCTCGACGATATGGACTTCCTCGTCGCCTACGAGACCGACGACCTGCCCAAGTTCAGCGAGCTGGTGCGCGCGCTGCGCGAAACCGAGAGTCGGCGGTCGACGGTCCGAGACACACCGATCCTGACCGGCGTGCACCGGCCGGTGGCGGAGATCACCGCCTTGCTGGGCGCGGACGAGAAGCCGAGTTGAGCCGTTTCCTGGACGCAGCACGCCGGCGGCCCGTCGACGTGACGCCGGTGTGGCTGATGCGCCAGGCCGGCCGCTCGCTACCCGAATACCGCAAGCTGCGAGAGCGCTGGAAGCTCGTCGACATCGTCGCGCAGCCGGACCTCTGCGCCGAGGTGACGCTGCAGCCGGTGCGCAGGCTGGGCGTCGACGCGGCGGTCATGTTCGCCGACATCATGCTGCCGCTGCGCGGCATGGGCGTCGAGTTCGAGCTGGTCGAGGACGTGGGACCGGTGATCGCTCATCCCATAACTGCGGCGGCGGACGTCGACAGCCTGCGAGTCCCCGCCGGCGATGAGGCCGCGCCCCAGGTCATCGCGGCGGTGCGCCAGGTCGTCTCCGAATCGCCGGTGCCGGTGATCTGCTTCAGCGGCGCGCCGTTCACGCTGGCCAGCTACCTGATCGAAGGCCGGCCCAGCCGCGACTTCCTGAAGGTCAAGACTTTCATGTACTCGCAGCCCGAAGCGTTCGACAGGCTGCTCGCCAAGCTCTCCGCGACGATGGCCGGGTACCTGCGGGCGCAGGTCGCGGCCGGAGCCTCGGCGATCCAGCTGTTCGACTCGTGGGTGGGCGCGCTGGCACGCGAGGACTACGACGCCCGCATCCTGTCCCACACGCGCTGGCTGTTCGATGAGCTGGCCACGCTCGAGGTGCCCCGGGTTCACTTCGGCACCAACACGGCCGGGCTCCTCGAGTCGATCGCCTCGGCGGGCCCCGACATCGTCTCGCTCGACTGGCGCCTCCCGCTGGATGCCGGATGGTCGATCGTCGGCCACGACCGCGGCGTCCAGGGCAACCTCGACCCGGCCGTGCTGCTTGGGCCACCCGAGCTGGTGCGCGAGCGAGCGCGCGACGTGCTGCGGCGCGCTGGTGGACGGGCCGGTCACATCTTCAACCTCGGTCACGGTGTGCACCCGTCGACGCCGCTCGAAAACCTCCAGCTTCTCATCGAGACAGTCCACGAATGGCAGGTGGCGCGTGTCGGGTGACTCGAAGACCGGAGTGCTTTGCATGGCGTACGGCAGCCCCGCCACCGAGGACGACATCGAGGCCTACTACACGCACATCCGCGGCGGGCGCGAGCCCTCAGCTGAAGCGCTCGAGGAGCTGAAGGGACGCTACCGGGCCATCGGCGGGTCGCCCTTGACCGCGATCACGCGCGAGCAGGCGGCCGCCCTTAGCGAGATGGTCGGGATGCCCACCTTCGTCGGCATGAAGCACGCCTCACCCTTCATCGCCGACGGAGCCGAGGAAGCGGCGCGGGCCGGCATCCAGCGCCTGGTCGGGCTGCCCCTCGCTCCGCACTTCGCAGCCATGAGCCTCGGCGCCTATGAGCGGACCCTGTCCAGCGCATGGCAGGGCGAGCTCGTCTTCGTGCGTGGGTTCCACGACCATCCGGCGTTCATCCGCGCGGTCGCCCGTCTGATCGAAGAACGGCTGGCCGAGTCCAGGCCTGAGCGGCTGTTCTTCACCGCCCACAGCCTGCCCGCCAGGATCGTGGACGAAGGCGACGGATATCGCGACCGGCTGCTCGAGAGCTGCCGCCTCGTTCAGGCCGCAACCGAGCTCCCCGATTGGGAGTTCGCGTTCCAGTCCGCCAGCACGACCGGCGAGCCGTGGCTGGGGCCGGACCTGCTGACCGCGATCGAGCGGTCGGGCGCTCGAGACGTCCTCGTGTGCGCGATCGGGTTCGTCGCCGATCACCTGGAGATCCTCTACGACCTGGACGTCGAGGCCCAGGAGTTCGCCCGGGCGCACGGGATCAGGATCCGCCGCACGGCCTCCTTCAACGCGCGGCCGGAGCTGATCGGGGCGCTGGCCGAGATCGTCCAGGACGCCGTGGCCGCCAGGCCGGCACAGGGGAGATAGGCCCGTTTTTTGAAGGCTAGCGGCCCTACCGGGCGGCCTGACCCAGGCGGATGCTCGGGTCGTGCCACGGCCAGCATTGGCGTCCAAGCAGGGGGCTGCGGCGGGCGCGTCCACCAGCCGGCCTCCGACCGAACATGTCGTCTATATCGACTGGCTCAAGTTCCTGGTCGTCTACGGCATCATCGTGTACCACTCGAGCCTGCCCTTCACCTACGGTGGCGGATGGCTGATCGCGAGCCGGGACAAGAGCCTGGTGCTGACCGCCTTCGCGGGTTTCACGTTTCCTTGGGGCATCCCCCTTCTCTTCCTCCTGTCAGGCGCCGGCGCCTACTTCGGGCTGAGGACGAAGACGGCGTCAGCCTTCATGCGCAAACGAATCCTCAGGTTGGGGCTGCCGCTGATCGCCGGCATCATCCTCCTCTCCCCCCTGCAGTCCTACCTGACCAGCGGCATCGCGCCCAAGAACGTCGGCGGCATGCTGGGCTACTACCCGCAGTTCCTCGGCTCGATGCGCTTCGACCGGACACCGCAGTGGCTGGGTCGCTACGGGTACCACCTCTGGTTCCTCGGCTACCTGCTGGCGATTACCGCCGTGACGCTTCCACTCCTGGAGTGGCTCCGCGGCGAGCATGGGCGGCGGTGGGTTGCGCGACTGGCGAGGATGAGCCGGACCCGTGCCGGAATTCTGCTTTTCGCTCTGCCGCTGGTGCTGAGCCAGCTGGTGCTGCGCAGCCGTTTTCCGGCCTACCAGGATTGGGCCGACGTCGCGACCTACACAATGGCCTTCCTCGCCGGCTTCCTGCTGGCGTCTGACACGCGCTTTGCGATCGCGATTCGAAGGCGGGCGCGTTTCGCGCTCGTCACCGGGATCGTTTCCTCGCTCGTGGTCGGCTCGATGCTCGTGCTGTCAGCCGGCAACCCACGGATGATCTCGCCGGACGACATTCCCTTCTACGCGACCTACAGCCTGTTCTGGAGCCTGAACATCTGGAGCTGGTGCATGGCGGTGCTCGCGTTGGGCGTGATCCGGCTCAACCGCAGCAACGCGGTCGTGCGCTACGGCGCGGAGTCCGCGCTGCCGGTGTACATCGTTCACCACCCGGTCGTGGTCATCCTGGGGTCCTTCATCATCACCTGGGACCTGCCGCTGCTTCTGCGGTTCCTGCTGCTCGTCACCTGCGCGATGGCGATCACCGTGGCGATTTACGAGTTCGGGATCCGGCGAACCAACATCACGCGCTTCATCTTCGGCCTCTCGCCGCTGAGCGACCGCTCGGAACGGGTGTCGGACTCAGGCTCCAACGCGTTGAGCCCCTCGCTGCGGACCACGGAGCTCGGGAGATGAGCTGGCCCGCCTGGCTGATCAAGCCGCGGCTCGCCGTGGTGCTCGGCGGGGGGGCGACGGCCGGCGCCTTCGAGGTCGGAGTGATCGACGTCCTGGCCCGCCGCGGGATCGTGCCCGACCTGCTGGTCGGCACGAGCATCGGCGCCGTCAACGCGGCTTTTTGGGCGGTGAGCCCCGACGCGCGCGCAGGCGAGCGCCTGCTGGAGCTTTGGCTCCGGTCGAACCGCTCAACCATGTTCCCCGACGGTCCGCTGCCCATGGTCGGCCGCCTGCTCCAGCGCAAAGGCCATCTCACGACTCAGCAGGGCCTCGACCGCCTGCTGAGGCGCACGCTGCCCGAGACGGCGACGATCGAGAGTTGCAAAGTGCCGCTTGCGATCGTGGCCGCGGACGCTGACCACGGCCGGCGCGTCGTGCTGCGACGTGGGCGTCTGATCCCGGCGATCCTGGCCTCATCGGCCCTCCCCGGCCTGTGGCCGCCGATGGAGATCGACGGCCGGAGACTGGTGGACGGAGGGGTGGTCGCCAACTGCGACGTACAGGCCGCTGTCGAAGAAGGAATGACGGACGTGCTCGTGGTCGACGTCATGGGCGATGGCCTGCACCGCTCGGCCATGGACATGGGCGAGGTGATCGAACGCGCGATCGCCACCCTGGCCCGGCGTCAGACCGAGCTCAGCGTCCTCGCGTTCGGGAAGGTGGCGAGGATCGCCGTCCTGAGGCCGATCCTGGCTTCGCGCCCTCGCCTCGGCGATTTCAGCCTGACCCTCCCGCTGTTCCAAGCCGGGCAGGAGGCGACGGAGGCCTTCCTCGCAAGGCACCTCGGGCCGAGGCGCAGCATGCGACCGGGCTGGTTCGAGTTCTCGAACGTGCGGCCTGCCCAGCCGGTGGAACTGCCGGCCAAGAGTCGCCCAATACCGGTCTGATCACCCGCCCGCCCTGGGCGTCGCCCGCCGCCGGAGCGCCGCAGCTCAGCTGAAAGGCGGGGACACAACCGCTCAATCTCCCGCCCGAGGCGCTGGGGCAGGGCTCAACAGCCCCCGCAGCTTCGGCCCCAGGCCGGGAATCGGCTACTTCGAGTGAGTTGACACAGGTGTCAACTCAACGGAGACTCGATGGCATCAAATTCCTGAGGAGGATGCAATATGCGCAAGCTGATCCTGTCCGCCGTCGTAACTTTGGTGGTTATGGTCGTAACGATTCTTCCGGCTTTCGCCGACTTCATCGGGCCGACCCCGTAAAGCCATCTGTTAATTCGTTGTCCGTGCTGTCGAGCTTGGCGGTACACTCCCGCCAATGCTCGACAGTAAATACCGCGGCCGCCGTATCGGGGTGCCCGTCCGGGAGGGCTCAGTACGCCAGGCGAGGAAGCAGGCCGGCCTCAGCCTGGCGCAGGTTGCCGCGGGCCAGGTGAGCCGGACCGCCATCCTCTACATCGAGACCGGCCGGACCAAGCCCTCGATGGAAACCCTGCGGCTGATCTCCCGCCAGACACGGTTTCCCGTCAACTATTTCCTTGTCAATCCTGAAGGCGGAGCCAGGTTCGGCGAGCTGCCCGACGAGCTCCTCCAGCTCGAGCGCCTCACCGCGACGCGCGATTTCGAGGCGGTGATCGAGCTCGCGCTGCAGCTGATGAAAAAGCCGTCGAGCGCGGACGACGCCGCGCTCGTAAGTTTCTATCTCGGCCAGGCTCTATGCCGGCAGATAAGGCCGGAAGAGGCGCTGCCGCACTTAACAAAAGCATGCCAGCACTTCGAGCAGCGCGGCGACGAGGCGATGGCAGTCGAGGCCCTGGACTGGGAGGCCGCGGCGCTTGGCCTGCTGGAGGATTCGCAGGCGATCCGCCTTGCGGAAGAAGCCCTGGAACGATGCCGGCAGCTAGACCCCAAGCCCGCTTTGACGGAGGCTCGCATCCTCGGCCACATCGCCAACCTTCACGTGGTCGGACAGTCGTGGGCGCAGGCGGTGCGGTATTACGAGTCCGCGGTCGAGGCGGCGGGCGCCGTGAAAGACATACTGCTGGAAGCGAAGATGCACCATGGCCTCGGAGCGGTGTACGAGCACATGCTCAACCCTGCCGAGGCTAGGCGCCACTTCGACAAAGCCCTCGCGCTTTATGCGATCGAGTCCGACCCGAGTGCGATGTATCGGGTCGAGAACGACCTCGGGTATCTGCTTCTTCGGCACGGTCAGCTCGATTCGGCTGAGCGGCACCTGCTGGCGGCGCTTGCGGGATCGGCAGAGGTAAGCCTCGACCGCCGCGGACGCGGCTTCATCCTCAACAACCTTGGTCAGCTGAGCTTGCTCCGCGGTCACCTCGATGCGGCCCGCGGGTACCTCGCGCAGGCGCTGGAGTGCGGCGAAGCCGCGGGTGAGAACCTGGTGCGGGCCGAGGCGCACGAGCTGTCCGGCAAGCTGGCTGAGCTGGAAGGCGACCAGCGCGCCGCGGACGAGGAGTTCGGGATCGCCATCGGAATCCTGGAGACCGTCGGCATGCCCGACCGGCTTCGCGACCTGCACATGGATTACGCGACGCTGCTGGATGAGCGGCACGACACCGAGGCCTCGGTCCGGCACTGGCGGCAAGCCGCGCAGCTGGGCACGCTCGATGCGGCCGGGCTCAGCCTGAGAGCCGCCGCAAACCGGGCCGGACAGTCCGCCTCCAGCTGACCTCGGCCGCTAACCCAGCTCGGTCAACTGGTCGCAGTGCTCCTCGGCGTGTCCCACCAGCAGGTTCTCCAGGGCCCACCCGACCGTCTCCTCGCCC
>JBAUTF010000346.1:0-3141 GCA_049582065.1 Candidatus Dormiibacterota bacterium
CGAGAACCCCGAGCGCGCCCTGGTGCATCGGTGTGTCGGCCGCCTCGGCCGCGAGGTTTGTCAGGTCGGACAGGCTCAGGCGCTGAAGGAGCTCCATGTCAGGTCAGCGACGCGCGTCGCTGGGCGACGACGGCCGCGGCAAACGCGCCTACGATCGCCCAGGCCATGAGCAGCGCGATCCCGGAGATTCGCGGCACCGAGGCGTACGGCGTGCCGAATGCGTCGAAGGGCGAGAGCCTGGTCACCCATTCGGGCCAGCTGAGCATCGGCGCGAGCAGCGAGGCGAAGAAGGCGAGGCCCATCAGCGCTCCCAGCGCGCCGACCGCCGCGCCATTTCGGAAAACGGCGACTGCCAGGAGCGCCACACCGCTCACCGCGAACCCCAGGAGCGCGGAAGCCGCTGTCGTACGAATGAGGCCGTCGGCGTGCAGGTCGACCCCGGCGATGGCCGCCCCGACCAGGCAGCCCGCGAGCACCCCGAGCGAAACCACGACGACCCCGGCCGCGGTGCTCATGGCCCACTCGAGGACGATGCGGATGCGCGAACCCGAGATCGACAGCAGCGCCTCTGCCCTTAGCTCTGAAAGATCGCTCACCCAACGCGCAGCCTCCGCGATCACGAACGCGACCGGCGCGACCGCGGCAAAGGTCGTCATGTAGGTCATGTACTGGTCGACGAAGCCCGCTTCCGGTACGCGAACGAACAGCTGGCGGATCAGCTCAGAGCTTTCCCAGACGGTAGCGACCTGCTTGGCGACCGCCACCACCAGGACCATGGTCAGCCCGCTGCCGAGCGCCCACAGCAGAAGGCTCAGCCACTGCAAGCGCAGATCGGCGATCCACACGTCGCGCATCCACAGACCGCGGAACGTCACCCGCTTTGTTGTGGCGGCGTCGACATCGATGCGCCGATGCCACAGCGGGGCGGCAACGTCGCGACGCTCGAACGCGAGCGCGGCGAGGATCACCGGCGTCACCGCGGCGGCGACGAGAACGGCTGTGGCCAGAGGATCGAGCGAATGGCCGGGGACCAGCGCGTTGGATTGGTGGAAGTAGAAGAAGGGGCTCAGGAAGCGGACCCAGCCGAACGAGCCGAGGTTCGGCGCCATGTTGGCGGCGAGGTAGAGCGCGACCATGAGCATGGTGCTCAGCCCAGCGGCGGCGCGTGCCGTGCCTGTCAGCTGCGAGGCGAGCATGCCGATCCCGAAGAACGTCGCCGCCACCAGCGCCATCTCGACGGCGACCACGATCGACCCGGCCCAATCCGTTGCTCCTGCAGCGACAGTCCCGCCGCCAAAACCGAGACCGATGCCCACCGCGAGCACGGCCAGCGCGGCCAGCATGCCGATCCACTGATCGCGGACAACCGCCCGTCGGCGCTTGCCCGTGGCCAGCCACGCCTCAATGCCGCCTCGCTCCTCCCAACCACGAATCGCTCGCGCGCCCTGGATGATCGCCCAGAGCGAGAGCAGCAGCGCGGCGTACGAGGCGTTGTGGTAGGTGGTGTAGCCGCCGTACGTGTCGAGGCGCTCGGCCGCGCCGGCCAGGGGGCGCATCGCGTCGGCGACCGCCGACGCGGCCAGGCCGAAAGCCACCGCTCCTCCCTGGTAGGAACGTATCGAGACCTGGTACGCAAAACCGAAATACAAGAGGAACACGCCCGCGCCTGCGACCCAGGAGATGGTTCCCCAGCGGTGGCTCCAGGCAGCAGACCCCACGAGGCCGAGTCGCTGAGGCGGAATCCGGATCCTAGGCGGCAGGCTTTCCGTAAGCGGCAAGGAAGACCTCCTCGAGGCTCAACTCCTCGCTGTCCAGCTCGACCACCCCCGCGGGCACGAGGGCTTCGAGCAGTGGCTCGAAGTCGCCGCGCACGGTGCAGCGGAGGTGATGGTCGGTCAACGAGACGTCCGACAGGCCTGGCACGCTGCGCAACCTGACGAGGTCGAGCTCACGCTCATAGGTGGCGGCGACCCGGTGCACGCGAAGCTCGCGGAGCTGCTCGAGCGTCCCGACCCGCAGGAGCCGACCTTCGCTCACGAGCGCGATCCGGCTGCAGAGGGTCTGCACCTCGGACAGCACGTGAGACGACAGGAACACGGTCGCCCCTTGCACGGTCGCCTCCACGAGCAGGTCGTGGAACTCGGCCTGGATCAACGGGTCGAGGCCGAGAGTCGGCTCGTCCAGGATCAGAAGGCGCGGGCGATGCATGAAAGCCTGGACGAGCCACACCTTCTGCTTGTTGCCGTGGGAGAGGTCGCGGTAGCGGCGACTGAGGTCGAGCTGGAGGCGGTCGGCGAGCGAGCGGATGTGCTCCTCATCGACGCCGCCGCGCATCGAAGCCAGCAGACCGATGATCTCGGCACCCGTGGCCCCGGGGTACGAGGCCAGCTCGCCCGGCAGGTACCCGACCTCACGCTTGATACGGATCGAGTCCCGGTGAGAATCAAGACCGAGGATGCGCGCAGTCCCCCGGGTCGGGCGCACGAAATCCATCAACAATCGGATCGTCGTGGTCTTCCCCGATCCGTTGGGGCCGATGAACCCGAGGACTTCGCCCGCGGCAACCTCGATGTCGAGGTCGAATAAGCCCCGCTTCGAGCCATAGTCCTTGGTCAGGCCCCTTGTGATGATCGCGGGCTCGCTCATGGGATCAAGTTGCCAGACGGCGTGATCGGGCAGTAGGGTCGATTGCCCCGGCCCGGCTGGGCCGATGGCCATTACGCCCGCGACCCGTCCTTTCTATTCTCGAACCGATGGCACAGCCGAGCAGGCCGCTGGCATCTGCACTGCACCCGGCGGTCGACGGACCTTCAACACCGCCAGGTTTGAGCGCGGCGGAAGCGCGCGACCGGGCTGAGCGCGGCCTGTCGAACCGCGTAGCGGCTCCGACCAGCCGAAGCCTGGTCGAGATCCTCAAAGCGAACCTGCTGACGCGCTTCAACGCCTTGCTGGGATCGCTGCTGATCGTGGTGCTGGTCATCGGCCCGCTGCAGGACGCGGTGTTCGGCATCATCCTCGCCGCCAATGCGATGATCGGAATCGCGCAGGAGCTCCGTTCTAAGCTCACGCTCGACCGGCTCGCGATCGTGGCCGCGCCTCGCGCCACCGCGATTCGGGATGGCGCTCTCCTGACCATCCCGG
>JBAUTF010000347.1:0-2207 GCA_049582065.1 Candidatus Dormiibacterota bacterium
CCTCCAGTGGGAGTCCACTATGTCTTGAGACACCTGCCGGTCGCCGGTCGCGTATGTCTTGAACTCAGACACCATCGCCCGCTCCAGTTCCAACCTGCTGCGCGCGCCCGCTTCGATGCGCATCCCCGCGTCGAGGATGATTTTCGCGCTGGATGCCGCACCCCACTGAAGTGTGGCGAGAAAATCGCCCCGCTTGACCAGCCGTCGCTCCCGGGCCTCGAAATGCTCTTGCCACGGGAGCAATCCGACTCGTGCCCAAAAGCGCGCTTGGTAATACCGCTGTGGGCCGTCTGGATGATCCGGATCATCGACTCGCTGGCAGCCGATGTATTCGCACTCGACCACCTCCGCACACGCTTCCTCGCGCACCTCTCTGCGCAACGTGTCTTCAAGAGTCTCGGCGGGCTCGACTCCTCCGCCAGGCAGGTTCCAGTAGTCTCCGTCAAGTTTCACGAGCACGATCACGCCCGCGCGCGTGAAGCAGATCCCGTACGCCTGGTTGCAGTCGGGCGCCTGCGGTCGGAACGGCGGCTCCAGCCACGTCGCAGTCCAGCGCCTGCCCTCGCTGTCGAAGGTTTCGATGGATGTTGGCCTGGGTTCTGGCCGGTCGGCGGCCCAGCCGCCTGGAGGCTGGACTCGAGTCACTGTGCGGCCGTCATGCCTCAGGTGGTGGAGAGGAAGACGTTCTTGAGCTCGGTGTAATGGTCGAGCGCGAAAGGTCCGAGCTCGCGGCCGATGCCTGATTGCTTGAATCCCCCGAACGGCGTCGTCACCCGAACCGAGCTGTTGGAGTTGATCGATATCGTCCCCGTCTCCAGGGCTCGGGCGACGCGAAGCGCGCGTCCTGCGTTGGAGGTCCAGATCGAGCCCGACAGCCCGTACACGGTGTCGTTGGCGATGCGAATCGCATCTTCCTCATCGCGGAACGGAATGACCGCGACGATCGGCCCGAAGATCTCCTCGCGCGCGGCGCGGTCCGATGGCGCGACGGGCGACAGCACGGTGGGAGCGAACCAGTAGCCTGCGCCGCTGGGCGCGCTGCCGCGAAATGCCACGTGAGCGCCGTCGTCGAGGTAAGACGCCACCTTGGACCGGTGGTCGGCGGAGATCAAAGGGCCCATCTCGGTCTTGTCGTCGAGCGGGTCGCCCACCTTCACGGCCTTGACCGCGGTCTCGAGCGCATGCATGAAGCGCTCCACCGCCGAATGCTCGACCAGGATCCGCGAGCGGGCGCAGCAATCTTGGCCCGCGTTGCCGAACACCGCCATGGGCGCGGAGGCCGCGGCCTTCTCGAGGTCCGCGTCGGCGAACACGATGTTGGCCGACTTGCCGCCGAGCTCGAGCGTGACGCGCTTGATGCCGGCGGCAGCCAGGGCGCCGATGCGCTGGCCGACCTCGGTCGACCCGGTGAAGGCGATCTTGGCGACGTCGGGGTGCTGCACCAGCCGCTCGCCCACGGTGCGCCCGGCGCCGACCACCACGTTGAGCACGCCCTCGGGCAGCCCTGCGTCCACGGCGATGCGCCCGAGCTCGACGGCGGTCAAGGGGGTGAGCGCTGCGGGTTTCAACACGATGGTGTTGCCGGCTGCCAGCGCCGGCCCAACCTTCCACGACGTGATCGCGATGGGGAAGTTCCAAGGCACGATGAGCCCGACCACTCCGAGCGGCTCGCGAAAGGTCATGTCGACCCCTCCGGCGACCGGGATTGTGCTGCCGAGCAATCGCTCGGGCGCGCCGGCGTAGTAGTTGAAGACGTCGACCACCATGCCGACCTCGCCGCGGGCGTCGCTGATCGGCTTGCCTGCGTTGCGAGCCTCCAGCTGCGACAGCTTCTCGTGGTCGGCCTCTACTGCGACCGCCAGCCGGCGCAGGATCTGCGCGCGGTCCTTTGGGGTGAGCGCTCTCCAGGCGGGGTAGGCCGCCTTGGCGTGCGCAACGGCGCGGTCGGCGTCCTCGACGCTCGCTTCCTCGAGCTCGGCGAGGACCTTCTCGGTCGCCGGTTCGATGATCTTCAATCTGCCGGTAACAATAGTCTCGCCTCAAAACTCACACCCGATTCCAAGCTCGTTTTGAGGTCGGGCCGCGAGTATCGATCGCATGATCACCACCCGTACCCTCGTTTTCGCGTCAGTCGTAGCCGCGGCCATGATCTTCGGCGGGGTGCTCGGCGTCACCGCCATGTCGAGATCGACGCTCACGGCGGCCAA
>JBAUTF010000348.1:0-5802 GCA_049582065.1 Candidatus Dormiibacterota bacterium
ATCACCCGCCAGCGCATCCTCAAAGCCGCCGAGCGGCTCTTTGCCGATCGCGGCTATGAAGAAACTAGTATCCGCGCCATCGTTGCCAAGGCCCGGGTGAACCAAGCCGCTATCAACTACCACTTCGGGGGCAAGGACGGCCTCTATCGCGAAGTCCTGCGGACGGCTTTCCGCGCCCTCACCGAGCAGCAACTCGCCCATGCGCAAGAGATGAAAGGCATGACCCGCGAGAACGCGCTAGGCGAATTTATCCGACATCAGCTGCATCCGCTGGTGGAGCGCGACGAGCTCAGCCGACACTTGCGCATTTTCAATTGGGAGGCCGTGCGTCCCACGGTCGTGTACCGCAAACTTATGACCGAGGAGGCGGCGCCCTTCATGGCGCTTGCGATTGACCTAGTGCGGCGGTTCCTGCCCGAGGCCGATCAGAGCACCCTGATCATGGCCGCTGTCTGGCTGGTCGGTCAGTGCAGCATCTTCGTACGAAGCGGCGAGCAACTGGCCAACCCGCCAGTTTCGCTGGCCTTAGACGGGGCCGCTATCGAACGGCTTACGAAGCGGGTCAGCGCCTGGGCGCTCGCCGGGCTGGCGCAGGCCGCTTAAGGACGGGTTCGTAGTGATTGCGAGCTTTGCTCGAGCTGCAGACCGTCGCATAACGCTTCGTTCCAAGTACTTTGAGGAAAAAAGCCCCAAGCGCTGGGGGCGACATTCGCGCTTGGGGCTACGAGGCGGGGGATCCAGTACGGTTATGAGACGACCCGCCCCGATTCGAGAACGAAACTCAGCAACGCTGGCCGATGGGGCAGTCGGCAGCCTCGGTCAGCCAAACACCGCATTGCTGACAGCCATAGGTCCTTAAGTCTTGTGCACCGGGCCTCGGCATGACGCGCGTGAGCCGCAGTGCTTTGCCGCAGCTTGGGCAAGCTGGCTGCAACCGACCAGCGACCTCGCGCATTAAGTCTCGTATAGCCAACATGTTAGACCTCAAATTCGTTGGTCGTATCATCGCAGCGCGATGGCTTGGCGTCGCTCGGTCGCGGCTATCGGTTTAGAATCAAAGCCGCTGCTCGGTACCGCGAGTCGCGCCTTGACCTTGTCCGAGATCAGGTCGTGTTCATCGCGCAGGAGTTGCATCATTTCCAGCGAAGCCGGAGCTGCCTGGCCCCGCGGCGGTTCCGTCGTGCGCACCCATTGGCCACCATGCAAGAGTCCGCCGATAACGCCGGCGAGCGTCACAGTGATGAGCAACCGAGCCATTACGGGCTTAGTCGTATCCCAGGGCATCACCGAACCCTCCGTGGTTTTAAAACGATCGATTGAAATTCAAACACCTGTTTAAGACAGGTCTAGGCCGAAAGCAAGGAATCTTTGTGTTTTTTAAACACCCGTTTGAACCCTCCCTCGAACGGAAAATTCATTCTTTTCAACGAGCCACGATGGTTTTGGCCTTCCTCATTGGCCCTTGCTGTGGAAGAAGAAGACGGGACTTGTGCAGCAGGACATCTGGATCCGCTGAATAAGAGTCAGCTGAAATTCGCGTGTCTACGATGGCATTCCGACAAAATGCCGTTCATATCGCCTTTGACATCGTTGAACATTTGATGCCAGTCGGAATGGGTCCAGCCTAGCTGCGTTGTTTAACATCATCGAACGAACTGAAGATCCACATCAAGTATCGACGCCTTCGGTGCTCTGCCGTTTCCCCCGGAAAATTCACAGGCCCAGCGCGGAAGCGTCAGCCGAGCTTCGCTTTGAGGTAGTCGACGGCCCTCTTAAGCGTGCCGAGCTGTGGATAGTCGATCTCGGGGATATCAACGCCCAGGCGATGATGGATCGCAGTAATAAAATTGAGAAAGTCCATGGAATCGATATCAAGCGCTTCTCTCAGATCGGCGCTAGGATCGATCGTTTTCAGGTCCACTTCAGGAGCGATATTCCCGAGTTCCTCTCGCACGACGGCATCAACATCAACATCGCTCATAGTCTGTCCGGATTCTGCAACCGCTTGGCGATTTCGGCGAGGAACAGTGCACCGGCGTGACCGTCGCTAACCCTGTGGTCCGCGGCAAGCGTGATCGTAACGACGGAACGCGGCACGACGCCGCTGTCAACGATCCAAGGGCGGATGCCGACCTTCCCAATGCCCACGATCGCAACTTGTGGCGGATAAATGATTCCGTAGAGCGCATCGACCCCGCGTTCACCAAGGCTGGAAATGGTGATCGTCGGATCGGCCATCTCCGAACTGCGGATACGACCGGCTCGCACGCGCTGAATAAGATCGCGCATACGCACCATTAGCTCGTCGAGCGTGAGTTGATCGCTGTCGTGAATCGCTGGCGCCGCCAGGCCGCCGCCGCGAATGGCAATTGCCACACCAGCATGGATGCTGGGGCACGGCGTAAATCGTCCATCCTGATAAAAACCGTTGAACGCCGGAAAGCGGCGGGCAGCCGACGCGACAGCTTTCACAACGAGGGCGCCCATGAGCAGACGGTTATCGGGCGGCCGGCCGGCATTGATCCGAGAAAGAAATTCTTCGCAGCCCGTCACATCGACCTGGTGTTCCAGATAGTAGTGGGGGATAGCGCGATGGTATGAACCTCGTCGCCAAGGAATATGTAGCATCGCAGAATCCCGACGACCCGGGCGTTCTTATCCTCTCGCGTTTCGCTGGCGCAGCTCAAGAATGCAAAGCAGCGCTGCTGGTCAATCCTTACGATCCTGACAGCGTCGCGGCGGCCATCGGACAGGCGCTCTCGATACCAGCGGCCGAGCGGCGCGAGCGGCACGACTCTCTGTTCCGGGTCCTCTCACACAACGACATCCAACACTGGGCCGACCGTTTTCTCGCCGCGCTGGAACGTGAACCGAGCGCTTTAAGCCACCTCGAGCAAATGCCCTCCGTAGGAACCTAATTCTAACCCGGCTCCCGATCGTCGCCCTTATGCTTGTGAAGGAATCGAGCGATCTGGCCCTTCAACTCAGCTGTGTGGTGCAGTTCGCCCATGGAAATGGCGTGTTCAAAGAGTTCACGCTGGATATCCGTAGGCAGATCGTCCCATTGCATGATGACTGCGGCACCCAGGCACCGCAAAATATGCTCCTCTTCCTTGGCGAGGGACGTCATCTCGTCGCGAGCTTCTTGCGGTTTGCCCTTTGCAGCGCCGCCCTCGTTATCCCATCTTGCAAGGGCATTGGCCTTGTTCGGGCGTTTGCGTGTGCGGTCAGGCATCGCTTAACCTTAGGACCTACTCAAGCTTGAGATTTAAACTTAATCCAGCGGACGGGCCGCCTCAATACCAAGGACGCAAGGCGGTCACAATCCGCCAGCCTCGTTGGTCGCATCCTAGCCCTTATGCCGTGCCCCCCGTCGCTCAGGTTAAGAAAAAGAGCAAGCCAAAGCGGAAAAAAAGCGCACGAAAAAAGAAGCCCATTAAAGCCAAAAGTCGCAGCAGGAGAAAATGACGCCAAGCTTTCGGCCGTGTCTGCGAATAACTTAATTGAACGCTTGATTCCGCTGGCTGCATTTTCTGCGTCACCACCTTGCCGATGTTGGGGCATCAACATTGAGCGCAGCCGTGGCGTTCGTTAAAAATCTCCCGGTGCTTTTGACGACCTGGCAGGAACGAAATTATGTCAATTGGAGATTGAAATCCCGAGGCTCCTAAATTTAGGTCGGCTTTTGGGAAACCGCGGAAGTACTCGCCACTTCCGCCTCGGCCGAAAGCGACGTAATTGACCTACTTCGTACATGGCGCCTTTATAGGCCGTGCCTACAACGTCCTGGCGAGTAATGGTAAGCTAGGTTCCGACGGTTGGACCGATCACGACTTGGAGACTCTCGGCGCTCTGTTTGGCCACCGCCGCAAGATGTTGCGCGCAATCGCCAACCTCAAGGCGCGGAGACGAAAATCTGCCGGGAGGGGTCATGTTACCCGCACGCGGCTTTCATTACCGATTGATTTTTATTGTTCATGTTAGCGGGCATGTGCCTGTCGGCGCCGGAATCCGCCTGCGCACAACTGAGCAGGCAGGAAAAGCAGCGCATTGCCAGCACAATCGCGGCAGAAATTAATCGTTCAATCAATGCGCACCAAAAAGAAGGCATTGCTTTACGTGAAAAAGTGATTGGTCGGCTAATTCAGTGTGGCGCCATTTTTATCATGATGTCAAAGCAGCTAGACGACCCTGAAGCAAAGAAACGCATTCAAGATGTTGCTGAAATTTCCTATGACCTTAGTGTGCGTATATCCGAAGGGGTTGCAGTCGACCGCTTCAGCCAGATCGGCGATGCCGCTCAAAAACTTTTAATGGATAAATTTGCGGCCGAGCGAACGCCAGATAGCGAACGGGAAATGGATATGGTGCTCAGAAACTGCAAATCGTTCCATGAGCTTGCGAAACTCCCGGGCGCGGTCGCGGAGCTGCTGCCACCGGGGGCGCAGCAAAATGCGGCGGCAATCGAGTTTTCAAAAGAGCTATCGAAGGAGCTACAGGAATGCTTACAGTACAATATTTTATTGGCAGGTTATTATCTAACGCAGGTCCCACAATCACAACCGCTCAGTCCTAGTGACGAAGACAAGGCCGTTAGAGCCATGACGTATCGCTTCAAGTCGAAACAAATAGATGTTTTGATGAAAGAGTTTGAACCGTCCTCGGGAATGACAGATGCAGAGCTAAAGACGCGAGCCAATGCAATGTTTGAGCAAATAAAAGAGGTTATGGGTCCCGACTGGAACGTTGATAAGTTGCATGCGCGGTATAAAGTATTTTGTCAGTCTCTTTTGAGTAAGGAAGGATTGAAACGACGTACAGAAGAGATTTTGCAGCGAAAGATTTGCGGGGGCCTCTACAAATGCTGGTAAGTAGGCCGTGCATCGCCGGGCACGGTACATTTCCTAATGCGCCAACAAGGTGGGTTGATGTGCCCGGGAGGGCCTCCCCAAACACGTGATCAATAGCTTGTCGTGTCCCACCTTTGCCGAGCGTCCTATTGAATCTCAATGAATATTTTCGAGACTGTCCCACCGGTGGCCAGCGCCGTCATCTGGTAGGAAGGTTTGAATCATACGGTTGCTACTCTCTCGCTACAGAGCACATGCCGAAGTCAATATCGGCTCCGTCGCCGATGACGTTAGCTTCGGAGAATGTCGGCGGTGAGACGCTAAAACTACAGTTTCCATCCCGCCGAAAATCGTTGCGGCACGAAAGCCCCCACCAGGGTTAGGTTCCACGTTGATGAGCGGACTAACTATTTTTCGCAAACAGTTTGAGTTTCGCACGTCTGCACCGTCCCGGCTTTTCTTGCCAAATCAACTGTGAAAAGGAATATCAGTCGACTTTGGCTCTGTTTGGTGCACCCATGAGTAAGATTGCAGGAATATGAGATCGGATTGTCTACGCACTTAAACGTGTCGGCTTCTGCGAATGGTTCAAAGAGGGAAAGATATGCAAGCCAAGTAATCAAGGCCGCCAAATATCGGCAACATGCTTTTCCCATTTTGGAGCGGTCTCCTCGCTTCGTCCATGTAGGTAATGGCGATTGGCGGCCTCCGGCACCTACCTATCCCGAATCGATGCCGCCGTGCCATGAGCATATGCCGCGACCACCGGAACTGGAGCTATACCCTCCGGAAGCCTCGGCACGGGGCCTTCCGGCGGCCGGGTTTAATTACTTCGCTAACGGTCGGGCCAATCTCAGAAATATGGCGAGCCCCGGATGAAATACGTTGTCTCCTACTTCCTCGTCTGTGTATGTTTTTTTGTCGTTCCAAGAATAGCTCGGAAATTTAGAAT
>JBAUTF010000349.1:0-4956 GCA_049582065.1 Candidatus Dormiibacterota bacterium
CACGCCAACCCCGACACCAACGCCAACGCCAACGCCAACGCCAACGCCAACGCCAACGCCAACGCCCACACCCACACCCACACCCACACCCACGCCAACCCCGACACCAACGCCAACACCAACGCCCACACCGACTCCGACGCCAACGCCGACGCCAACGCCCGGGTCCTCGGGCTCCTTCGGGGCAGGGGGCAGCGCGCTGGCGGCGACGTTATCGGCCAACGCCGGCACTCCCACCCATGGCGGCGACCTCCTGGTGATCACCATCAAGCTCCGCAACACCAGCGCCTCACCGAGCGTGAGCAGCGTCTCCGACTCCACCAGCGGTCAGAACGTGTGGCAGCGAGTGTTGTCCGTCAAAGGCGGGACCCAGGCTGAGGAGGAGATCTGGTATGCCTCCAACACCCAGAGCGTCACCGGCGTCACTGTGACTGCGACTGCGAGCTCGGCGATCGCCTTCACCGTGCTCGACGTCAGCGGCGTGTCGTCGCCCGATGCCACAGCGACGGGTTCCGGGAGCGGGACGGCGGCATCGACCGGGACGGCCCTCGCCACCGCGGCTCCGGAGGTCTCGGTGGCCGCCGTCGGCTGGAATGCCGGCGTCACCCCGAGTGGTCAGTCCCCCGGATACACGCTGACCGTCCCTGAGCAGTCGACGGCCAGCGGAAGCGCCACCGGCGAGCAGGCCGCGTACGAGGTGCTGACCGCGACCGGCCCACAGTCATATGCCGCGACCATCAGCGGGTCGGTGGTGTGGACGGCAGGCCTGGTCACCTTCAAGGGAACCATCACCGCCCCGCCAACGCCAACGCCAACGCCGACTGCGACGACCACCCCGACGTCCACGTCGTCACCATCGCCCACGCCCACGCCCGGCACCACGCCCATCAAGCACATCGTCGTCCTCTACCAGGAGAATCACAGCTTCGACAACGTGCTCGGCGCCCTCTGCGCCGCCAACACCCGGGCGACGCCGTGCGACGGGGCGACCAGCGGGCTGCTGCCGAACGGCACGGTTCAGCCGTTGAGCCAGGCAGCGGACGTGATTCCCGATGTCGATCACAGTGTGGCCGGGCAGACCACCGCGATCGATGGGGGGAAGATGGATGGGTTCGCCAACATCAGCGGCTGCGGGGCCCCCAGCTACGCCTGCTACACCGAGTTCGAGCCGAGCCAGATCCCGAACCTCGACGCGCTCGCGACCACATTCACGGTCTCCGACAGGACCTTCGAGCTGGGTGCGGTGCCCAGCTGGGGAGGTCACCTCACCCTGGTGGCGCAGACGCTTGACGGTTTCCGCGGCGACAATCCCTTCTACAACACCGCCGCGTCCCCCCCGCCTCAGGGGAATGGATGGGGGTGCGATTCCAACAACGACGAGTACTGGTCCGCGCCCGGGTCCTCTACCCAGGTCCCGGAACCGGCTTGCATCCCCGATCCCTCGCTCAACCCCAGCCAGTATCCCTATGGCGGCGCCTACCGCTCGACCCCCGTGCAGCACGTGGACACGATCATGGACCGCCTCGACGCCGCCGGGCTGAACTGGAAGCTGTACACGAGCCAAGGCGGCGTCTACACGTGGTCGATCTGCCCATCGTTTGCGGACTGCCTGGACACCAGCCAGGCCGCCAACATGGTGCCCCCGAGCCAGTTCGTCACCGACGCGCAGGCGGGGACCCTGCCCAGCTTCTCCATTCTTCTTCCTCAGGGCAACTCCGGGGCAACCTCGCAGCACAACGGCACATCGATGGCTGAGGGCGACAACTGGATCGGCTCAGCGGTGAGCGCTGTGGAGAACGGCCCCGACTGGGCATCGACGGTGATCTTCATCACCTACGACGACTGCGGCTGCTTCTACGATCACGTGCCGCCACCATCCGGCTTGGGGATCCGCGTGCCGATGGTCATCGTCAGCCCCTACGCCAAGCCCGGATTCACCGACTCGAACACCGCCTCCTACGCCTCCATGCTCGCCTACACCGAGCACACCTTCGGGCTCGCGCCCCTGGGCGCCAACGACGCCGGCGCCTACGACTACAGCGACGCCTTCGACTATCAGCAGACGCCGCTCAGCGGTGCGGCGATGGTCCGGCGGCCCATCCCTCCGCAGGAGCAGGCGTACCTGGCCGCCCATCCGCCCAATCCCGACGATCCCACCTAGTCTGACCGGCCGGCGGTGGGCGCCAAGCCCGATTTGAACTCTTGTGCACGAGGCCCTCCGCTCAAAGACTAAATAGGTTCACGACAAAGGCGCGGTGGTTTCGCGTCCAACAGAAGCCCATGCACAGCAAGGCACATTGCCTGATGCTTCGTGGTCGGGGCGACTGGACTCGAACCAGCGACCCCCTGCTCCCAAAGCAGGTGCGCTACCACTGCGCCACGCCCCGATGCCGTCGGATCTCAGCGCCTCGCCGTGCACCTCAACGCCGCGGTGCTGCCACGTGCTGGTGCGTCAGACCCGGCCCGAAAGGTAGCACGGGGAACCCACTTCGTCAGCGGCCGGGCGGGTCCGGACCGTAACCGGCCAGCCTCGTCAGCGTTCTATCCGCGACGCTGATGGCGCTCGGCTGTCTGAGCCGATCAGACGGGTTCAGCCCGCGAGGAACGGCGGTGCAGGGGAATGCCCAAGGGGGAAGGCCCCCCCGCATCGCCGCTCCAGCCCCACCCTACCAACTCGGCGGCCGCCCATGTCGTGACGGCAACCAAGGGCGCCGGCAGTCAGGTTCTCAGCTGCGACCAAACCCTTCGGCCGGCATGCGAGGTAGCGCTCGACGTCGCACAGCACGGCATGGACGTCCGCCTGGGGGCGGGCGTGTAGCAACCGCGGCTTGAACGTGATCACGCTCTCCGCAGACTACCCCTGCGTCAGCGGCTTCCCGACGTATTCGGCGTACTGCACGTCGATCCACTCCGGCGGCCCGTCGAGATACTCGAGCTGCTGTTGGTACCCGGCGTCGGTCTCGGACCGGCCGGCATTCGCCACGTAGCTCTCGCGATCGTTGAACCGGACGATCATGACGATCCGGTCATGATCCGCGTCCTCCCAGGCGATCTCGTACGAGTGCATGCCATGGCCGTAGCCCTCGGCCGTTGGCACCATCTCGCGTAACACCTTCTCGTACTCCGCGCGGCGCCCGGGCTTCACCTTGGCTCGCATGATGGTTCCGTACATCCTCCATCCTCCATGTACGCCCCGCGTCGGGGCAAACCAACGGCCGTAGTATGCCGCGCGCCCCCGCTCCACTTCCAGTCGCGCCAAGGTGCGTCGCGGAGGACGGTGGCCTCAGACTCTCCCCCAGCAATGGACTACCTCGACGTCATCATCATCCTTTTCCTCGTCCTCTTCGCCCTTTCTGGACTGCGGCGCGGGCTGAGCGGGGTCGCGTTCTCCCTTGCCGGTCTGCTCGTCGGCTTGTTCCTCGGGGCGGTGATCGCTCCGCCGATCGCCCGCGCGATCACCGCCAACCGCACCACCCAGCCGCTCTTCGCGATCGGGATCTTCCTCGGCATCGCGCTGCTCGTGGAGGGCGTCGGCGCGGCCGTGGGGTTCCGGATCCGGCAGCGCACCAAGCAGAGCATCTTCGGCCCGGCGGACGCCGGCGTCGGCGCCGCCCTCGGCGTGCTCGGCGCACTCGCGGCGGCCTGGTATCTCGGCCTCACCTTCTCGCAGAGCCCCTGGGTGGCCCTCGATAATCAGATCAGCGGCTCCGCCATCGAGCGGACACTCGACGGCTTCATGCCGCGGCCGCCCGCCTTCCTCGCGACGATCGGCAACCTCTTCAAGCCCGGCGAATTCCCGAACCCGTTCTCGACGATCCTGAGCCTGCCCCCGACGCCGGTGGCCATCCCTCCGCTCGTGAACACCCCGGGCATCCGGGTGGCGGCGAGCGCCACGAGCAAGGTCATCGCGGCCGGGTGCAATGGCGGCGCCGAGGCCGGGTCCTCGTGGCCGCTCGCGACCGGGTACCTCGTCACCAATGCGCACGTCGTCGCCGGCTCGAGCAGCGTGCAGGTGGTGACCAGCAATGGCGTGCACCACACCGCGACCGTGGTGCTTTTCGATCCGAACACCGACCTCGCGGTGCTCCACGTTCCGGGTCTCACCCTGGCCCCGCTGGCCTACGTGAACAAGGACCCGGCCCGGGGCACCAACGGCGCGGTGATCGGATACCCCGGAGGCAACAGCGAGCAGGTGGTCGCCGCCGCCGTGAGCGGCACCGAGCGGGCGAGCGGCTACAACATCTACGGCGACGCGCTCGTGACTCGCGACATCGAGGTGCTCGCCGCGCGGATCATCCCCGGCGACTCGGGCGGGCCGATCGTCAACAACGCGGGCGAGGTGATCGGGGTGGTCTTCGCCGCGAGCACCAACCAGACCAACGTCGGATACGCGCTCACCATCCCGCAGATCTATGCCGACCTCCAGGCCGCCGGCAACCGCACGGCTGCGGTCTCGACGCAGAGCTGCGCCAGCTGAGTGCCGGCGTCAGTACGCGATGATGACCGTGGTGCCGATCGGGCTCCAGGCGTAGAGCCACGCCATGGTCGGCGTGGGGAAGTGCACGCAGCCGTGGCTGGCGTCGACGCCGTTCTGGCTCCCCGGGCCGAACGCCGTCGACGGCTCCCAGGGCGCGTCGTGGATGAAGAAGCCACCGCGCCGGAACTCCATGCCGTACTGGGCGTTCTCCGGCGTGTAGTACCAGGGGGACGACGGCGGCCAGGCTGAGATGAACGTGATCGGCGAGTACTTCGCGTAGATGTGGTACGTGCCGGTCGGCGTGCGCAGCCCGGCACGGCCGGTGGTCACCAGCGACGAGCCCGCGGTGCAGCCGTCGTCGTAGAAGACGGCCGACTGCCTGGTGAGGTTGACGTCGATCACCTTGCCGTTCGGGACGTTGTGGCCGCACCCGACCGCGGTGAGCGCTGCGTTGACGGTCTGCTCCACGGACACGATCT
>JBAUTF010000350.1:0-5895 GCA_049582065.1 Candidatus Dormiibacterota bacterium
CACAGCGACGCTCAGCTCGTGGAGGTCGTGCTCGGGGCCCGCACCGACGGTTGGTTCTTCGTCGAGGTCAAAGACGATGGACGTGGGAGCGACTCCGACATCGGCAAGCGTAAACCCGGCCTTGGGAGTCTAGGCATGCGCGAGCGTGCCGTGATCTTAGGAGCCAGGCTCGACGTCCAGAGTGTCCCCGGCGGGGGCACCTCAGTCCGCGCATCACTTCCAAAGGAAAAATGAAATGAGCATTGCGACACATCCGACAGAGTTGACGACCAGCACCAGGACCGCACGAGTCCTGATCGCGGACGACCAGACGCTCTTCCGATCTGGCCTGGCGCGACTGCTCGACGTCGACGACCGGGTCACAGTCGTCGGCGAGGCTACCGACGGCCTCGATGCGGTCAAGCAGGCCCTCGCGCTGAAGCCCGAAGTCGTGTTGATGGACATCAAAATGCCAAACCTGGACGGCATCGAAGCGACGCGCAGGATAACGAGCGAGAACCCCAAGATCAAGGTGCTGATGCTCACCACCTTCGAAGCCGACAACCACGTGATCCAGGCGCTGAAGGCGGGCGCCAGCGGCTATGTGCTCAAGGATTCGCAGCCGAGTGCAATCGTCTCGAGCATCCTGGCGGTGGTTTCCGGAGAGCGGGTGATGGCCAGCGCCGTGGCCAACCGCGTGTTAGAGATGCTGACCGGCGCCACCACTCCCAAAGAGTTTTACGACGGGCTTACGGCGCGGGAGGTGGAGATTCTAAAGATGCTGGCCACCGGCATGGCCAACAAGCAAATCGCCTACAAGTTGAAGATCAGCGACAAGACCGTTCGAAACCATGTCAGCAACATGTACGAGAAGCTGAACATCTTCGACCGATCCCAAGCGGTCCTCTACGCAGTGCGGAAGGGCCTGGTCGAAATCTGACCTTCGGTCCCGGGACACGGGACCTATGCGTCCCCCTCTCTAGTACGACGATCCCATTACCCGGGAGGGGGGGTAGACCTACAGTCCAGCTTGTGGTAGTCGTGCCTGGCCGCGTATCGGAGGGTGACAACGATTCGGAGAGGGTCCAATCGGACGGTTCAGCAAGTGGCCCGTTGATCTTGGTGATCGACCGCCAACCGCTGTTTCTTGCAGCACTCGGCAGCCTGCTTGCTGCGCCTCCGGTGTGCGCTCGCATGAAGTTTGCCCAGGATTCAGATGCCGGCCTTGAGATCGCTTCGTTGGGCGACGTCGACCTGGTCTTTTGCGAAGTAAGGGCCGAGCCAGTCCCGGCGCTCGAGCTCGCGAGCCGATTGGCCCAGCTTTCGCCAAAAGTCCCTGTAATCGTGCTTGGGGAAACTGACGACGAGCGGCTCATGACGGCGGCGATCCATAGCGATGTCGCGGGCCTGTTTACCAAAGATGCGGCTCTCGACGAGTTCCTTGTTGGAGTCCGAGCGGTGCTGTCAGGGCATCGAGCCGTGGGCGCCAACCTCATGAGCCGCGTGCTTGCTCGGCTGAGCCAGCAGCCCTTGAACGGTCGCCGGCCGCAGATCCCGCTCTCCGCCACCGAACTGGACATCCTGACGATGATCGGGCAGGCCAAATCGATCAGCGCGATCGCCGAAAGTCGCGGCATAAGTCACAAGACAGTGCGAAACCACCTGGCCAACATCTACCGAAAACTGGAGCTCCGCAGCCGCACCGAGGCGATGCTGTGTGCCGTCCGCATGGGACTGACATCCAGCTAGGCAAGTCGTGACTCGCCGTGTGCCCAGACCGAACCGGGACAAATTACCCGGGTGGTCGGGCGATTCCCATTCTCAAGACGAGCCGATCGACCTCACCATTCTGACCATGCCTTCCCCCAGGACTGCAGTCCCGCCTGCCCGGCATACAATGCGGTTTGGCGAGCACCTTCTGGCGAGTGGCTTGATCGACGAAGCTCAGCTCGAGCGTGCCCTTGCTGCACAGAGGCTCAGCGGATACCTGCTGGGTTTCGTGGTCCTGAGCCTCGGCCTCTTGGACGACGACACGCTGACGGCGGCGCTAGGGGACCACCTTGGTACACCGGTGGCCGACCTGCGCACGGAGGCGGTCGACCCGGAGGCGGCGCGCCTCGTGCCCGAGGAGTTCGCAAGAAGGCACGTCGTCCTGCCGATCCGGCGGGAGAACGGCCACCTCGCGGTGGCCATGGTCGACCCCGCCAACCTCGCGCTATTGAATGACGTTCGGTTGCTCTCTGGGATGGCGGTCGAGCCATATCTCGCCACTCGCTCCGACATCCTGGCCAACCTCAGCCGCGTCCACAGCACCAGCCCACGTATCCACGAGGCGGCGAAGTCCTTGCAGGAGTCTCGCCCGCGCCTTGCCATAGACCGCGCCGCCGCGGTGGACCTGAACTCGATCACCGCCTCTTCGCCGGCGGTCGAGATTGTGAACCTCCTGATCACTCAGGGCGTGCGGGATAGGGCTTCGGACATCCATATGGAGCCTCAGAAGGGCTACCTTCGAATTCGCTTCCGGATCGACGGAGTGCTGCAGGACGTTGCGCACCTGCCAGCTACTACCGGAGCAGCCCTGGCGTCTCGCATAAAGATCCTCGCGGACATGAATATCGTCGAAAGGCGCCGGGCACAAGACGGTCAGGTCAGCATGACGATCGACGGTCGCGAGCTCGACATCCGGGTGGCCACGCTCGAGACGGTCTGGGGCGAGAAGATCGTGCTCCGGCTCCTGGATAGGAGCCGTTCACTCATCGCGCTTCAACAGCTCGGCTTTTCCCAGAGTGCCTACCAGAACTATCACCGCATGCTGCATTCGCCCTACGGGATGATCATCGTCTCGGGTCCGACCGGAAGCGGTAAGACCACCTCGCTGTACGCATCTCTCAATGAGCTCGACCAGCAGGTCCGAAACATCATGACGATTGAGGATCCGGTCGAGTACATGTTCGACAACATCAATCAAAGCCAGATCAACAAGCTGGCCGACATCAGCTTCGCGAACGGCCTGCGCGCCATCCTCCGTCAGGACCCGGATATCATCCTGGTCGGCGAGATCCGGGACCGCGAGACAGCCGAGATCGCTGTTCAATCGGCCCTGACCGGCCACCTCGTTCTCTCATCGCTGCACGCGACGGATGCGGTCGGTGCTCTCCTCCGCTTCATCGACATGGGAATCGACGGGTTCCTGATCGCATCGTCGGTGATTGCGATCGTTGCGCAGCGATTGGTCCGCAAGATCTGTGAAGGATGCAAAGTCGCTTATGAGCCGACACCCGAGGACATCGACTTCGGGCTGTCGCTGGGTCGCGCAATCCCGCCCCAGCTTTATCGGGGAAGAGGTTGCGGTCGATGCAACCTGACCGGTTACTACGACCGCATCGGCGTCTTCGAGGTCCTGACAATGACCGACGAGTTGAAGCGACTGGTGATTGCCAAGGCAAGTCACAAGGAACTGGTCGAGGTGGCCGCAGCCGGGGGCATGGTGCCCCTCCGGTTGGACGCCTGGGACCGCATTACCAGCGGGGTGACCACCGTTTCGGAAGTCCTCCGCAGCGTGTACATCATCTGAGGGAGCGAATGGCCAAATTTGTTTTCCGCGCATATTCGCCTCGAGGAACTCTCGAGGAGAGGGTCGTCCGTGGCGACACTGCCTCGCTCATCAACCGCGACCTGGTCGAGCGGGGATACCGGGTAGTCGCCCTCCGACCCGCCAAGTCGGGCTGGCGCTGGTTTTACCGCCAGATGCCCACCTTCTTCCGGGTCAAAGCATCAGACCTGGTGCTCTTCTCGCGGCAGCTCGCCACCTTCCTGAGGGTGGGGGTGCCGATCACTGATGCGATCAAGCTCCTGCGCGACGGAACGAAGTCCGGGGCGTTCAGGGCCGCGCTGGACGACATCAACGACGACCTCGACGAAGGGGAAGCTTTTTCCGAGGCTGTCGCCCACCACCCAACCGTCTTCAACCAGCTTTACGTGGATATGATCCGGGCCGCGGAATACAGTGGCAGCCTGGACAAGGTCCTGGTGCAGATAGCCACCTATCTACAGCGCCAGGACAGCGCTGTGAAGAAGCTGCGAAGCGCGATGATCTACCCCGCGGTCATCCTGACGCTCGCGGCCGGCGTCTGTACGGTCCTCATCGTCGTCGTGCTGCCCAACTTCGTGCTCCTCTTCAGGGAGTTCCACGCCAATCTCCCTCTGCCGACGAGAATCCTGATTGCACTCGGGGCCTTCTCAGAGGCTTATCGCTACGAGATCATCGCGTCTATCGCCCTTCTGTTTCTGGTCGGTTTCACCTTCTTCCAGAGCCGTCCGGGCAAGATCTTCTGGGACTACGCTCTCCTGAGGCTGCCCGTCCTCGGAAGCATCGTCCAGTACGCGATCATCGAGCGCTTCATGCGGACCTTGGCCACCATGCTGGGCGCGGGAATTCCGATCAGCCAGACCTTCGACGTGGCGATCGCGTCCGCCGGCAACGTTCGTTACAAGCGCGGACTTGATTCGGTCAGAAAACGGATGGTGACGGGTGATGGCTTCTCGGCCCCACTGGAAGCGACCGGACTCTTCGCTCCGATGATGATCCGCATGGTGCGCGTCGGCGAAGAGACAGGGACTCTTGACGCCAGCCTTGAACAAATCGCGGATTTCCTCAGCGAGGAGATGGACTACAAGGTCCGGAACATGATCGCCCTGATGGAGCCCGCATTGATCATCGCCGTGGGCGCGGCGGTCGGCTTCGTCGCAATCTCTGTGATCACGCCTATGTATGGACTGCTGCAGACGGTCAAGTGATGTCCAAGCGGTCCAGGAGGCACCGGGCGCAATCGGGAACGACGCTGATCGAGCTCCTCGTGAGCACGGTCATCATCGGGGTCGCCCTGGTGATTCTGGTCGGGATGTTCAGCACTGGAGTGATCGACTCGAATCTGTCGAAGCGACAGACGGCGGCTCAGGCCGCCACCCAGTACGAGGAAGAAAGTATCGGCGCGATGCCGTACAAGGCGAACCCCGCCAGCTACTCCGAGTGCTTCGCCTCAGATGGCACTGGAAACCCCAGCGTCGTCGGGTACCTCGGCAGCTGCACCGGCTCGGCAAAGATCCGAGCCGACGTGAGCGCCGAGCAGCTTCCAGGCAACCTCCAGCAGTGGACGATCCAGATCAGAACGTGGCCGGCTCCGGCGCCGGTCGGCATTCCTGTGTCCGTCTATAAGGTGGATCGGTGAGCCAGGTCAGCCAGCGGCGGATGCATCAACAGGGAGGGTTCACGCTGATCGAGCTGATGATCGCGACAGCGATCGGGTTGGTTGTGCTGACCGGACTCACTTCGGTCCTCTTCACAACCTACCAGGCCAACCAGATAGCGACCAGCAGGGTCGAAGCGTCAGGCCAGATCCGCAACTTCGAAGAGACGGCCTACGACGACTTCGCCCTCAGCAGCCTGCCGCCCACCCCGGGAAGCTGCGGCAGCAGCGGCCAGCCGCCGTGCACCCAGGATTCCATTCAGCTCAAGGGCTGCGGGATGACCAACTCGGCGACTCCGTCGCTGCAGAGCCGCACCATCGCATACGCCTGGAACGTAGGGACTCAGTCAATCGACCGGCATGTCAACGCGGGGCCCGCCAACCCAGTAGCCTCCAGCGTGACAGCCTTCTCCTGGTACATCGACGGGGTCGCCCCAAGCCAGTCAGTGGTGGTGACGATGACCGTGACGATCAGCACCTACAGCCAGACGCAGACGTTGCGGTTCCATCCGAGGGTTGTCTCGCAGCTGCCCCAATACGTGGCCAGTCCATGCTGAGCTCTCGGCGCGAGAGGCGCGAGCGGGCACAGCGTGGGAGCGTGTTGAGCGCCCTGCTGATCATCGTCGCCTTCCTTTCGATTCTTGGCGGCGCCATGATGAGTGAGATATCG
>JBAUTF010000351.1:0-3675 GCA_049582065.1 Candidatus Dormiibacterota bacterium
GGTGGAAGGCAACCGGCCCGGCGTCATGCAGCGGCTGGGTCTAGGGTGGGAGGTCCTCCGCGAGCGCAACCCCAGGCTCGTCATGTGCTCGATCACCGGGTACGGCCAGGACGGGCCGTTCGCAGCGCGCGCGGGACACGACCTCAACTACATGGCGACCGCCGGCGCCCTGGGGCTCAATGGCGACGTGGGTGGACCGCCTGTCCCTCTGTCAGTCCAGGTGGCCGACATCGGCGGCGGCGGCCTGCAGCCCGCAGTCGCCATCCTGGGTGCGCTCGTCGGCGTCCTGAGCGGCGGTGACGGGCGCTGGATCGATGCGTCGATGACCGATGGGGCCGTGAGCTGGCTCGCGCTTGCGCTGGCGGCGCGCGGCGGCGGGGAGGAGGTCGGCAGGGGAGACCAGCGTCTCGCAGGACGCTACGCGTGCTATCGCGTCTACCGGTGCAAAGATGGCCGGTTCTTCAGCGTCGCTGCGCTCGAGCCGAAATTCTGGGTCGCGCTGTGCGGGGCGCTGGGCGCGCCAGAGCTCCTCGACCAGCAGTTCGGGGAAGGCGTGGAAGGTGAGCACGTCCACGAGGTCATGGAACGGCTCTTCTCTTCGCGCACACGTGACGAGTGGGAGAAGGAGCTGGCGGGCCTCGACGCCTGTTGCGAGCCGGTGCTCGACCTGGACGAGGTCGCGTCGCACCCTCAGGTCGCCGCGCGAGGGCTTGTGACGAAACGGGGCGGCATCACCGAGGTGCGACCGGCGGTCGAGCTGAGCGAGGGCTGGCGCCGCAGGGACGCGCCCGGCCTGGGCGAGCATACGGCCGAGGTCCTGGCCGAGCTCGGCCTCGACGCAGCCCGCTACGACGAGCTCATGCGCATGGGCGTCATCTGACCAGCACGCCGTCCCAGAGCCGCTTCACCTGCTCCCTCGTCTCTTCCCGGGTGCCGCTGTTGTCCACCACCAGCCGGGCCAGGCGCCGCTTATCGTCCATCGGCATCTGCGCAGCGATCATGGCCCGCGCGCGGTCCTCCGGCACTCCACGTCCTGACCTCAGCCTTTCGAGCTGGACCGCTGCCGGCACATAGACGAGGATCACCTCCTCGTACATCGCCGCGAGCCCGTTTTCGAAAAGGAGCGGGACGTCGTGCACCACGACCTCGGCGCCGCGTTCGGCCGACTCGGCCGTCCGGTCGGCCATCCATTCCCGCACCAGCGGGTGGACGATGGCGTTCAGCCGCCGGCGCGCCTCGTCGTCGTTGAACACCAGCTCGCCGAGGCGCTTCCTGTCGATGTGGCCGTCACGCCCGTACTCGGGACCGAACTCTCGCACCACCGCATCGAAGCCCGGGCTCCCGGGCGCGTAAGCGGCGTGGGCGGCCTCGTCGGCGTCGATCACCTCTGCGCCGAGCTCTCGGAGCATGTCCGCGACGGTCGACTTGCCCGACCCGACGCCGCCGGTCAGCCCGATGAGCTTCAATTGGCGTGGATGGGTGACGAAGAGAAATTCGACGCGGTCGTGGTCGGGGCGGGCCCGGCCGGCTCGGCGGCCGCGATCACGATGGCGAAGGCGGGCCTACAGGTCGCGCTCCTCGAGCGTGGCGTCAAGCCGGGGTCCAAGAACGTCATGGGCGGCATCCTCTACAACCACTACCTCGAGGAGATCGTAGGGGACGGCTGGAAGCAGGCTCCGCTGGAGCGGCCGATCATCGAAGAGCGGCGCTGGATCATGACCCCTGAGGCGGCGATCGGCATCGATTACAAGAACCTTCGCAACCGGGCCCACCCTCACTCGTTCTCAGTCCTGCGCGCGCGCTTCGACGCGTGGTTTGCGGAGCAGGCCGAGCAGGCGGGCGCGATGGTCGTGCCGGAGACGGTCGTCGATCGCCTCATCGTCAAGAACGGTCGCGTGGTCGGCGTCGGCACCGGACGTGGCGACGACCTTTACGCCGAGGTCGTGGTCGTCTGCGAGGGCATCGGCCTCGGCGCGAGCCTGCTGGAGAAGACGGTCATCAACGGCAAACCGCTGCGCCGGAGGCTGCGTCCCAACGAGGTCGCGATGGCGGTCAAGGAGATCATGCAGCTGGAGCCCGGGCTCATCGAGGAGCGGTTCAACTGCGAACCGGGTGAGGGCTGCACCATCGAGTGCTTCGGCGACGCGACGATGGGCATGGCCGGATTCATGTTCATCTACACCAACAAGGACACGCTGTCGGTCGGCGGCGGCGCGCTGCTGAGCGAGTTCAACCAGACGCTGCGCAGCCCGAACGAGGTCATGGAGCACTTCAAGAACCACCCTGCGGTCAAGCCGCTGCTGCGGGGCGCCGAGACGGTGGAGTACCTCGCGCACCTGATCCCGGAAGGCGGGTTCCGCGGCATCCCCAAGGTCTACGGGCCGGGCTACCTCGTCTGCGGCGACGCGGCCATGCTGTCCAACCCCGTCCACCGCGAAGGCTCGAACCTCGCGATGGAGTCCGGCCGGCTGGCGGGCGAGACCGTGGTCCACGCGAAGGAGGCCGGCGATTTCTCAGAGCGAAGGCTCGCCGAGTACAAGGGCAAGCTCGATCACTCGTGGGTGATGGCGGACATGAAGAAGTACGACGGCGCGGTGCCGCTGCTCGAGCACAACCCTCAAATGCTGACGAAATACCCGCAGGTCGCCGACCGCGCGCTGGACGAGTTCTTCCGCGTCGACGGCACCTCGAAGTGGAAGAAGCAATCGAACATCGTGAAGATGATCCGCAAGGAAGGCGCGTTCAGGATGGGCTGGGACTCTCTGAAAGCCCTGTGGACGATGAAATGACCTCGGTGCCCCAGACCGAGGACGGCCTCCCTTTCGAGGACGGCCGACTGACCCTGGCCGATGGGCGCGCGCTGGCGTGGCGTTGGTGGGGCGACCCAGGCGGGACGCCGGTGCTGCGCCTGCAGGGAACGCCCGCCTCCCGGCTGAACAGGAACCCCGATCCGGCCATCCAGCGCGACCTGGGAGTCCGCTACCTCATGGCCGACCGGCCGGGCTACGGCGGCTCGACCCGAAAGCCTGGCCGCGGCCTGGCCGACGTCACCGATGACCTGGTGGCGCTGCTCGACGACCAGAGGCTCGACAGCGTGCCCGTCATGGGCACCAGCGGCGGCGGCCCGCACGCCCTCGCTATCGCAGCCCGTCACTCGGACCGGATCTCCGCCGTGACCGTCGTCGTCGGAGCGGCCCCACTGGTGCAGGACGAGGTCGACCAGCTGGTCGGCGTCAACGCGGGGGGCTACGCGGCGGCGCTGAAGGGATGGCAGGCGCTTTACGAGTACCTCGTGCCGATCCGCGAGCGACTCCTCGGGGACGCGGGGATGCAGGGCGTGCTGCACGATGCGCCGCCGACGGACCGCTCGATCATGGAGAGCCCGACCTGGCAGCGGCTGTCACGCGAAAACCTGGCTGAATCCCTGCGCCAGGGCGCCGAGGGCTGGACCGACGAATCGCTCGCGTTGAACATGAGCTGGGATTTCGACCCGGGGGACGTGAAAGCGAAGGTGACCTGGTGGCACTCGGAAGACGACAAGAACGCGCCGATCTCGGCGGCCAGGCGCGTCGCGGCCCAGCTGCAAAGCGTGGACTTGCACATCTGGCGCGGCGAGGGCCACTTCGCCTCCCTCGTCCACGACAAGGAGATCGTCGGGGAGCTGATCGACCGGGC
>JBAUTF010000352.1:0-17241 GCA_049582065.1 Candidatus Dormiibacterota bacterium
CTTGATCTCGGACACGGGCCCGACCAGCTGGCGGACGACCTCGGAGACCAGGACCTCCCCACCGCGAGCTTTGCCGGCGACGCGCGCGGCGACGTTGACCGCGGCGCCGAATATGTCGCCCGCCTCCTCGACCACCTCGCCGGTGTTCAGGCCGATCCGGATCTTCAGCTTCCGCTCGGGATTCTGCTTGCTGTATTCGGCGATCGCCTGCTGGATGTCGAGCGCGCATTCCACTCCGTGGCGCACCGAGCCGAAGCTGATCATGTAGCCGTCGCCGAGGCCCTTGATCCGCCGGCCGGCGTGCTCGCCGATCTTCTCGTCGATGACCGTCTCGTAGGCCTTCATGATCTCGTGCGACTCGGTGAAACCGCGGGTCGACAACAAGCGAGTCGATTCCTCGACGTCGGTGAACATGATGGTCACCGTGCCTTCGGTCTGCCCGACGGCCAGGCTCCCGATGATGGTCTCGGGGGTCAGCGGGGTGCTCGAGTTCACGGGCTGGCCGAGGCCCTCCGCCACCTCGCGGAGGAGGCCCTGCGCGGCTCTGAAGCCGGCCTCCCCCTGCGGATAGCGGACGACCTGGAGCAGGCCGGACTCGACAGCCTGCCGCAGCTCGCGACCGCCCGATTCCTTGCTGATCTTGGTCTCGGCGGCGTACTCGCTGCCCTTGAGCTCGGCGCCCTCGAACGCCTGGGTCAGAGCCGGCGCCATGCGCAGGTTCAGGTTGTGCTTGGTCAGGACGCTCTCGATCACGGCCTGTATGCGGCGCGACGCGCCGACCGGGCTGGCCCCCTCGGCACGCACGGTCGGCAGCATGCCGACATACCCTCCTGACGCAGCCGCCAGCTGGCCCAGGGCCGTGGTGGCGCGAGCCATCGCCGTCGCCGCCTGGAGAGCCTGGGTAGCGTGGAATGCCGACTCGCCGGGAACTGGCGTCGGAGCCGGCCCTTGTGGGTAGCCGGGCGGCGGGCTCGGGTACGCGAACTGGGGCGGCTGCGGGGGGCCGCCGGTGGCTTCGTAGGAGACCTGAGGCGCACCGCCCGTCGAAGGCGCGGCCGGCATGGGCGGCTCTGGCACCGGCAATTCCCTGCGAACCGCCTGTAAGTCGGTGTATGCCGAGCGGGCGGCGTCGATGAGCTTGCGAAACTCCTCCTGCATCTCTGGAGTGGATGCCATCGACTGGGTAGGCTGCCCGGCGGACGACTGGATGGTGTGCTGTTCCTGCTGCGCGGCCGGCCGGTCGGAGCTGAACGGCACAACGACGACCTGGCGGACCACGTTCTCCGAGGTGCCGCCGCGCTGGCCCGACATGAGCGGGTCCTTGACGACCGGCATCATGCTGTCCGAGCCGGCCGGGACGAAGCGTGACTTCACAGGGTCGAACAGGTCCTGGTTGACCTGGACACCGTAGAACGCCGCCTTGTCGAGCGAGGTCGGAACATAGCCGGTCGCGTTGTACTCGAGGCGCAGGTCCGAGCCCATGCCGAGCAGGAAGATGTCGCGCAGGATGGCGCCGTTCGCGTCGTAGCCGACCACCTCGGCGATCTGCGCGATCTTGCGCCGGCCGTCCGGCATGCGGGCCTGGTGCACGATGAGGTTCACGGCGGACGCGATCTGGGCGCGCACGGCTTCGAACGGGATGTCGATCGACGCCATCATGACCATCGTCTCGAGGCGGGACAGGGCGTCGCGTGCGGAGTTCGAGTGGATGGTCGACATGCTTCCGTCGTGACCGGTGTTCATCGCCTGCAGCATGTCGAGCGCCTCGGCGCCGCGGACCTCGCCGACGAGGATGCGGTCCGGCCGCATCCGGAGGCTGTTGCGAAGAAGCTGCCGGATGGTGAGCTCGCCCTTGCCCTCGACGTTGGGCGGACGGTGCTCGAGCGCGATCACGTGCGGGTGGTCGATCTGGAGCTCGGCGGCGTCCTCGATCGTGATCACGCGCTGGTTGTGCGGGATGAAGCGCGCGATGACGTTGAGCGTCGTCGTCTTGCCCGACCCGGTGCCACCGGAGACGAGGATGTTCATCCGGCCCAGCACCGCCGCCTGCAGGAACTCAGCCATCGCGGGGCTCAGGCTGCCCTCACGAGTCAGGTCCTCCATGCCGAGGACCGCGTCCTTGAACTTACGAATCGTCAGTGCGGCGCCGTGGATCGCGGCGGGCCGGATGATCGCGTTCACGCGGCTGCCGTCGGGGAGGCGGGCGTCGACCATTGGGTTGAGGCCGTCGATGTGGCGGCCCGTGGTGGCCACCATGCGCCGGATCGTCTCCAGGAGCTGGTTCTCGTCTTCGAACCTGACGTCCGCCTTCGTCAGCACGCCGCGCCGCTCGATGAAGACCTGGTCGGGTCCGTTGACCATGATCTCGCTCACAGATCGGTCGTGGAGGAGGCTGTCGAGCGGTCCGTAGCCGACCGCCGCGCGCAGGATGATGTCGGCGAGGGCCGACTTCTCCTGGGAGCTGAGCTCGATCCCGTCGTCGGCGAGGAACCGGTCGAGGTGGGTGCGGACCGCGCGCGAGAAGGCCAGGGTGTCGCCGGTGGTGAGGCCGACGTCGCGGATGAGCGCGAGGCGGTCGCGGAATTCGCCGGCGAGCTTGTTGAGATCGCGGCCCTGGCGCGCCGCCGCTTCCATGATGTCCGAGCGGCGACGTTGCGGTTGAGGGACGGCGACGGTCGGCGCCCACATGTCGACGAACTGCATCTCGAGCAGCGCGGCTGAGGCTGCGACCGCGGGGATCACCCGCTGCCGCTCCGGCATGCGGATCTTGATCGCGACGCCGTCACCGTCGGGCTGCCGGCCCTGCTCGATGTAGGCCGCGATCCACTCGCCGTCGCGGAACCTGAGGATGGCTTTCCTGGCCGTGCTCGTGTCGCCCAGGTCGCCTTCCAGGTTCGGGTCCTCGACCGACCCGAAGACGACGTACTTGATCTCCCGGATCGGGATCAGCCGCGGCCGGTCCGCGTCTGACGGCGAGTAGAGCGGAAATCCCTCGCCATGCAGCGTGTGGGAGTCCGAATCGCCGTCCTCCAGGCCACCATCAAGCCGGTGGACCGTGACCTTGAACCGAGATGGTCGCGAGATCAGGTCGCCGTTGGGCGCCGGCCCCGGCGCCGCGGGAGGCGGAAGCTCCTGGGGGTCCCTTTCCGGCGTCTCGATCCTGACCTCGCTCATCGCACTCCAGCCCCGAGGGATGCTAGCACCGGGCTGCCTGGCATCAGCCTCGTTACGTGCACGATCAACTCCCGAAACGCTCAGGCGGCCGGCGCCGGTCGAGCACCCACTTCGAACCGGGCATGCGCTTGGCCACGCCCTTGACCTCGGCTGCGCGCGCGGCCACCGCAGCGGCGCTCGCGTAAGTGCCGGGCTCGGCGATCACGATGCCGATCGATACCGACACCAGCGGGATGCGCAGCATGTTGCCGTTGCGCTCCTGCATCTCGATCCATCCACGTTCGCGATCGGCCGGTTCGTAGAGCGCTGGAACCGCGGCGTCGAAGCGCTTTGTGATCTCGGTCGCGATCGACTCCGCCATGCTCGGCTCGGTGAGGATGACGAAATCGTCACCGCCGACGTGGCCCGCGAAATGGCTGGCCGAGTAGTTCTCCTCCAGCACCTCGAAGATGATCGTCGCGAGCGTCTTGATGACGTCGTCGCCGCGCAGGAAGCCGTAGTGGTCGTTGTAGCTCTTGAAGGCGTCGATGTCCGGGTAGAGCACCGCGAACCGGTCGTGGCGCGCCAGCCGGCGGCTGATCTCTCGCAGGATATCGCTGTTGCCGCTCATGCCGGTCAGCGGGCTGAGCTCTCGCGCGGAGGTGGAGCGGCTCATGACCGAGCGGAGGCGGGCCACCAGCTCTTCGGGTATGAACGGCTTGGTGACGTAGTCGTCGGCCCCGGCGAGAAGGTGCTCCACCTTGTCCTTCAACGAGCCCCGCACGGTGAGGAAGACGACCGGTATCAGCCTGGTGCGGAAATCCGCGCGCAGCTCGGCCAGTATCTGGTCCCCGGTGATGTCACCGAGCATGAGGTCGAGCAGGATGATGTCGGGGCGCCATTCCGCGGCGGCGCTGTGGGCCGCATGCCCGTCGCCCACGGTCACGCTCTCGAAGCCCGCCCGGTCGAGCACGCGCTTGACCAGGCGCAGGACCTGCTCGTCGTCGTCGATCACCAGCACGATCTCACGGTGACCCAGGGTCGGGCGTGTCCCGTCCTTCTCCATTCCGACCCTTCTCCCCACGCTCACGGGCTGCTCGCCGGCGGTTCTTGATCGGGCACGCGTTTCAAGCCTCGAAGCTTCTCGGTCATGGCGATGGCGCGTTCGGCGGCCGTCCTCACCTCGCCGATGTCGGCGCGCACCGCTTCGGGATCGCCGGTCTCCTCCGCGATCAGCTCGCTGTAGTTGACGATCACCGCGAGCAGGTTGCGAAAGTCATGGATCAGGACTCGCGTCTCATCCTCGGGAGGTGTTGAGCCTTCTGTCACGGGCGACCCGTCCGGCCTCACAGTCGCTTCACCAGTCGCCACCTGTTGACATCGCCGTCGCGTTGATAACCGAGCTCGTCGAGCAGGGAGCGCGCCAGGGCAAGGCCGCGTCCGTCCTCGCTGGTGGGCGCCGGCATGGTGCGAGCCAGGTGATCGTGCACCGGCGGTCCGGGATCCACGAACGATGCGAGCACAGTGTCCTGGTCGAGGTGAAGGTGGTACACGACCGGGAGCGCCGAGCCTTCCGGATGCCCGTGGGTGAGGACGTTGGCCCCGATCTCTCCGAGGGCCGTCTCGAAAAGAATGAGCGGTCGATTGTCGGCCGGCCGGCCCGTGGCCCGACGCAGCAGCTCCACCGAGTGGTGGAGAACGTCCAGTCCCTGGTCGAGTGTGGTGAGGATGGCGCGGAACTCAAAGGGCTCCTGTGTGGGTCCCAAAGCTCAGAAGCCAGTCAGGGCTTCCTCGACAGTGGCGTAGTAGGGGAACACGCGGTCCAGGGTGGTCAGCTCGAGGACCACCCGGACCTGCTGGTTGGGGGCGGCGAGACGGAGCTCCCCCTGGCTGCTCTTGATCTGCTTCAGAGCCGAGATCACCGAGCCGAGGCCGGTGCTGTCGACGAAGCTGACTCCTTCCATGTCGATCACGACACGCGGGAGACCGTGCTTGACGAGCTCGCTGATCGCGTCCTTCAAGGCCGGCGCGCCCGCGACGTCAAGGCGCCCGGTGGGTGCGACCACCGTGATTCCGTTGTCGGCCGATCGGGTCTGAACGTCCAGGCTCAGCTTGGGACTCCCATGGGGACTCACAGAGTCTATGGCAGACGGTCGGGAATTTAGCCTGTCTACACTGCTGAGCGTGTTGGAACCCGAAAGCTCGCAGCGCATCCTGGTCGTGGATGACGAGGAACCCCTGGCGAAGGCGATGGCCCGCACCCTGCGGAGCCGGGGATTCGAGTGCGACATCGCCCCGGACGCGGCCCATGCCCGACAGCTGTTCACGGCCAACGACTACGCTCTGGCGCTGCTTGACGTCCGGCTCCCGGACGAGTCCGGGTACGGACTGCTCGAAGAGCTGAGGTCCAGGCGCCCGGACACGGCCGTGGTGATGGTGTCCGGGGTCGACGACCCCGAGCTGGGGCGGGCTGCGATGGAGCATGGGGCCTATGCCTACCACGTCAAGCCTGTGGGGGCGACCCAGCTCTACCTGCTGGTTGTGAACAATCTGCGACGGCGGAGCCTCGAGGTCGGCGGCCGTGCAACGCTGCGACGGCTGGAATCAATGGTCGAAGAGCGCGCGGAGCAAATGCGCCGGGCGGTCAGGCTCCAGACCGGGATGCTGCCGGCCTCTCCATATAAAGGAGACGGGTTCGAGCTGGCGGCCCACTTCACCGCGGCCAAGGAGATCAGCGGCGACTTCTACGACTGGCACCACGCGGCGGACGACCAGCTGACGATCACGCTCGGCGACGTGATGGGAAAGGGACTCCCTGCGGCGCTGATGATGGCGACAGCGCGAGCGGCCCTTCGCGGCGCGGCCGGCATCGAACCGATGGAAGCCGGAATGAAGAAGGCGGCCGAGGTGATGTCCGCCGCGCTCGAGGTCGACCACGCGTACGTCACCGTCTTTCAGTGCTCGTTCGACACGCGAACGGGGGAGCTTCGCTATGTCGACGCCGGCCACGGACACGCGCGCATCCTGCGCGGCGTGGGGGGCCAGGAGACGCTGCCCGAGCGCAGCGCTCCAATCGGCATCTTCCCCGACAGCCAGTATCTGGTCGGAGCGGTCACGCTAAACGCCGGCGACACTTTGGTCGTCTTCTCCGACGGCCTACTCGACCTCCGTCCCGACCTCGCGACCCGGGATGTGCTGCTGCCATACGAGGCGCGTCGCGCGGCGACCGCTCAGGAGATGGTCGACATCCTTGCCGACGGTGCTCGCAACCGTGAGCTCTTCGACGACGTCACGATCGTGGCGCTCAGGAAACTCTAGAAGCCGCGAGCCAACGCTCGAGGACCGCCGCCACCACGTGCAGCTTCACCGGCTTGGAGATGTAGTCGTCCATGCCGGCGGCCAGGCAGCGCTCGCGGTCCCCTGGAAGCGCTGCGGCAGTCATCGCGATGATGGGCGTGCGCCGGCCTCGGCGCTCGTTGCCGCGGACTCGGCGCGTGGCTTCGTAGCCGTCCATCTCTGGCATCTGGCAGTCCATCAACACGGCGTCGTAGTCCGCCTGGCGGAGCATGGCCACCGCTTCCGCGCCGGTCGCTGCCACATCCGCGCGATACCCGAGACGTTGGACCATTCGCACAGCGACCTTGAGGTTGGCGGCGTTGTCCTCAACCACCAGGACTCGGGCCGGCTGCCTTCCGGCGTCGGGAGCCCGCGGTTCGACCTCGGAGGTGTTCGTGGCGGTGCTCGAGCGCTCCGCCATCCGCTCGAGCAGCATGTCGAAGAGCTGCGAGGGCCGGACGGGCTTGACCATCTCGACATCGACGCCCGGGACCGCGACCTCCGATTTGCCAGCCGAAGTGAGCAGGATCACGACGACGTCCTGCAACGACCTGTCGTTGCGGATCTCCGCGACGAGGGTCGCGCCGTCCATGTCAGGCATCATCATGTCCACGATCGCGACCTCGAACGGCGCGTCCGATCGTGCCGCCTGCCTCATCTCGCGCAGGGCCTGGCGAGCCCCATCGAAGCTCTGCGCGCGCATCCCCCACGACTTCACGTAGCGCTCGACGATGGTGCGGTTGGTCCGGTTGTCGTCCACGATGGCGACGGCCGTGCCCGCCAGGTCCGACGGGCGCCGCGACGCCCGCCCGAGTGAGCTCGACTCGCGGAACAGAGCAGTGAACCAGAACCGGCTGCCTTTGCCCTTGTCACTTGCCACCCCGATCTCGCCGCCCATCAGCTGGGTCAGCATCCTGGCGATGGCGAGGCCAAGCCCCGTGCCGCCATGCCGGCGCGTGGTGGAGCTGTCGACCTGCGAGTAGGTGGAGAAGACGCGCGCCTGCTCGTCTTCGGTGAGGCCGATCCCGGTGTCCGCGACCTCGAAGTGGACCGAGATGCCCGGGCCTTTCGAGGTGTGCTTGCGCGCGCGCACGGCGACCTCTCCGGACTCCGTGAACTTGATCGCGTTGGCGACCAGGTTGATGAGGACCTGGCGCAGACGACCCGGGTCGCCGATCACGATCTCAGGCACATCCGCCTCGACGTCGAGCACCAGTTCGATGCCTTTGTTAGCGGCCGCCTCGGCGAAAAGCTCGACCGCTTCCTCCACGACGTGCTTGGGGCTGAAATCGATGGTCTCCAGGCGCACGCGACCCGCCTCGATACGGGAGAAGTCGAGGATGTCATTGATGATTTCCAGCAGGGCATCGCCCGAGGTGCGCACCGTCTCGACATACTCGCGCTGCTCCGACGTCAGCTCCGTGTCGAGCAGCAGCCCGGTCATCCCGATCACCCCATTCATCGGGGTGCGGATCTCATGGCTCATGGTGGCGAGAAACTCCGACTTGAGCCGGGTGAGCTCTTGCAGGTCCTGGTTGCGCTGTGCGAGGTCGGCGAGGAGCTCCGACTTGACCTGCTCAGCGGCGGTCGCCGCTGCGCGGTTCTTCTCGAGCTGCAGGACGACACGCCGCACCAGGACGCCGAACGCCACGAGGAGCAGCGCTTCGAGCACCGCCGCGGCGGGGTCGCCTGCAGCCGGGTTGACGAACGTGACCAGGATCAGGTCCGCGACCGCCAGCGCGGCACCGATCGCGAACTCCACCGTGGTGTAGTAGAGCGCGAGGAAGATCAGCGGCAGGAGGACGAATGGGAATGCGCGCACGACGCTCAACCCGAACTGGACTTCCAGGGCGAAAGCGACCGCCAGCGCGCCCACGGGTGAGACGGCGTGCAGGTATCGCGGTATCCGCTCCCAGGGCAGCAGGACGAGAGCGCCGCCAAGGGCGGTGATCACGACCGATGCAACGAAGCCGAAGGTCGTGCCGCCGGACCACAGCGGGTACAGCGCGAGGATGAAGCCGCCGACCACGGGGATCGCGGTCACGACGCCGCTGCGAGCGGGCGTGTCGATCTCGGCCAGGGGGATCAGGACGAGCGCGACGCCCACGACCGCCGCGCCGGTCAGGGCCAACGAGGTCGTGACCGCCGAAAACCCGTGCAGGCTCACCAGGCCGACTATGGATAACCCGATGAACGGGTATACGCGCCGGCTGAGTCCTTCGGCTTGGAGAGGCGTGTTGAGATGGTTCAACTGGCGGGCCAGCAGCTTAAGCCAGTTGCCACGCAGGCGCGCGAAACGAACCTCTTAAGTGGGGTCTGAGCGCGAGGGTGGCGGGCTAGACTTTGCATCCTGCGCACCTTCCATCCCGCCAGGGGGGGCGAGGTTTCAGGGGTGTTGCCAGAACCCGAAGCGCCTGTCGCGCCATGGAGTCGGGGCCTGGTGCGTCGAGCCACACCCTTTGTCGCCATCGCCGCCATCTTCGCCATCCAGGCCCTGGCAGACGCCAGCCCGGTGCTGGCGTTTCCGCTTTACCTGGCCGTCGTCCTGGTCGCTGCTCTGAAGCTGAGCCGGATCGAGTCCGTCGCGGCCGCCACGCTGGCCGCGATCGCTATCCTGATCCGCCCCTTGGTGACCGGCGCCCAGGCGTCGGACATGGCTCCCGCGCTGCTCCTGGCAGCCGTGCTCGTGGTCGTCACGGTGGCCGTCGGCGAGGCGGCAAGGCAGGCCCGCGAGACTGCCAACGAGGCGCAGCGAAGGGCCGCGCGCACAGCCGCCGCGGAACAGCGGGTCCGCACGATGCTCGAGGCGGCCATGGTAGGCCTTGCTCTCACTGATCTCGACGGCAGATGGACCCAGGTCAACGAGCAGCTGAGCCGCATCCTCGGCCGCAACCGCGATGACATCCTGCAGACCCCTCTGGGAGCGCTCACCCCGGAGAGTGACCGCCAGGTGATCGACGAGGCGCTCGCCCTTCTTCGCTCGGGCGACATCGTGCAGTGGGAAGGCGAGCTCAACCATGTCCGGCCGGATGGGACGCTCGTCCCGGTCGCCGTCGCCATCGCCAAGCCGTCCCCTGACGCCAATCTGCTTGTCGTGCAGGAGACCGACATCTCCGAACGCCGTCGGGTGGAGCTCATCCGCGACTGCCTGGTCGCCGTCAGGCGCGCGATCCTCGACTCGACAAGCTGGGATCAGACCCTCCCGGTCGTGCTGGACAGCCTCGGCTCCTACCTCGACTGGGACGTGGCGCTTCACTGGATGGTCGATTCGGAGCGCACAACGCTGCGGGTGAGGCACGACTGGCGCTCGGACGGCGCGGCCCATGACGGGTTCCTCGAGCAGAGCCGCTCACTGTCGCTCACCGGCGGCGCGGGGCTGGTGAGCAGGGTCTGGCGTTCGGGGGTGGTCGGGGCCGAGATGAACCTGGACCAGGCGCAGGACTACGAGCGCGTGGAAGCGGCTCGCCGGGCGGGGCTCCACGCCGCCCTCGCCCTGCCGGTCGTCGAAAGCGGATTGGTCACCGGTGTGATCGAGCTGTTGGGCAGCCGCCCCAGGAGCGTCCGGGACGACGAGGTGACCGCCATGGCGACGATCGGCGTCGAGATCGGCCAGTTCATCCGCCGCAGCGAGACGGCCGAGGCGCTGCGCCGGAGCGAAGCCGACCACCGCGCGATCTACGAGCGCTCGCCCATCGGGATCGCCCGCATCAGCGCGGAAGGAGAGCTGCTCGAGGCCAACCCGGCGCTGCTGGCCATGGTCGAGCATGACTTCGAGACGATGCGGGCGAACGCCTGGCCGGACCTGCTCCGCGCGTACGACCATGCCGCCTCGCGTCATCGCGCCGCCCCCCTGCTCGCGGGGATCACAGACGGGCGCAACGTCCAGGTCAGGGCCGTGACCGCGAGCGGAAAGTGGTTGTGGCTCCAGCTGACGGCGACCTCAATCCCGGACGCCAGCGGCAGGCCCGAGCACGTCCTGGTCATGGTGGAAGACGTCACCGCCGTGCGCGAGACGTCGGACAAGCTGGCCGAGGCACTCGAATCACAGCGCAGCGCGAACGCCAACCTCGAAAAGCTGGACCGGACCAAGACCGAGTTCCTGAGCATCGTGAGCCATGAGTTCAGGACCGCGCTGACCGGCATCCAGGGCTTCAGTGAGCTCATCCGCGACGGGGGCCTGGAGCCCGATGAGCTGCGCGCCTACGGTGGCTACATATTCAACGACGCTGACCGGGTCAACCGGCTCATCGGCGACATGCTCGACCTCGACCGTATGGAGTCCGGCCGGATGATCATGCGAAGCGGCGCAGTGGACGTCAACGAGGTGCTGAGCGAGGCCATGGCCCGGGCGGGCACGGCGGCTTCCACGGTCGAGTTCAAGGCCGATCTCGACCCGCGGCTGCCCATCGTCTCCGGCGACCGCGACCGGCTGATCCAGGTCATCAGCAACCTGGTCAACAACGCGATCAAGTATTCGCCCGAAGGCGGCACGGTGACGCTGTCCAGCCGCGCCGAGGGCGGTTTTGCCCTCATCAGCATCTCGGACACCGGGCTTGGCATCCCCTCAGACGAGATCGGACACGTCTTCGAGCGCTTCCGTCGGGTGCGCAGCGGAGCCGCCCAGTCAATTCCCGGGACTGGCCTGGGCCTCACGATCGTTAAGCAGATAGTGGAGATGCACGGGGGCAAGATCTGGGTGGAATCGGCCGTCGGGCATGGCTCGGCCTTCCACTTCACCGTCCCCATGGCCGTGGACAACACGAGCCCCATGCAGCTCCGGCATGGCTGAGTCGGTCCAGGCGGGCGGGCAAGGTCTTGCAAGCAGCTCGGGGCTCTTCACCGTCCTCGTCGCGGATGACAACGACGTCGCCCAGCGGCTGTGCAAGCGCGTGCTCGAGAAGGCAGGTTACGGCGTGCTGATCGCGGCTGACGGCCTCCAGGCCGTGGACATCGCACTCAAGCGGCACCCCTCGATGATCCTGATGGACGTCGCCATGCCGGGTATCGACGGCCTGGAGGCTATGCGGCGGATCAAGCTGGAGATGCCGGCGATGCCCATCGTCATCGCCAGCGCGCACTCGATGGCGAGCGACCGCGAGCGGTTCCTCGCGGCGGGCGCCGACGACGTGCTGAGCAAGCCTTTCCGCCTGGCCGACCTCATCGCGATCGTGGCCAAGCTCGCCGAAGAGCCGAAGTGAAAGACCTGACCGGGACCAGGCTCGGTCAATACGAGATCGTCGAGCGCCTCGGCGGCGGCGGCATGGCCGTGGTATATCGCGCCGTGCAGCAGCCGCTAGGCCGTGAGGTCGCGCTGAAAGCGTTGTCGTCGGAGCTGTTCCAGGACGAGGGATTTGTCAAACGGTTCGAGACCGAGGCCAAGACCCTCGCCAAGCTGGACCACCCCAACATTCTTCCGATCTACGACTTCGAGGTCACGGAGGGGGTCGCGTTCCTGACCATGCCCCTTATCCGCGGCGGCACGCTGCGCGACATCCTGAATCGAGGGCCGCTCGACCCGTTGACCGCGTGGCGATACCTGCGCGAGATCGGCGACGGCCTGCAGCACGCGCACGATGCAGGCATCGTCCACCGCGACCTCAAGCCGACCAACGTCCTGATCCACTCGGACGGCCGCGCGATGCTTGCGGACTTCGGCCTTGCGCGCGGAGCGGGACAGCCCACCCACCTCACCACTATCGGCCTCGCGATCGGAACGCCCGGCTACATGGCGCCCGAGCAGGTGATGGGCCATGACGTGGACAAGCGCGCCGACATCTACGCGATGGGCGTGTTGACCTTCGAGATGCTCACCGGGCGATTGCCCTACATCGGCGCCAACCGAATGGAGGTCGCGTACGCGACCGTCAACTCGCCGATCCCCGCGGCCGTGAAGCTGAACCCCGTGCTTCCGGACGAGCTCGACCAACTGCTCGCGAAGGTGCTCGCCAAGGATCCCGCGCAGCGACCGCAGACCGTGCGCGACCTACTGGCGCAGATGGCCAAGCTTCCTCAGCGCCGGATCGCTCCGGTGGCGGTGGCCGCGCCCGTGCCGGCAGCGGCCGGCGCCGGCCCCGGCGGAGTGGTGGTCATGCCGAGACCGGCGACCGGGGCCCAGGGCCCGGATACGACCTCGATGCATGTCGTGTCGGCCCCGGCGATCCTGCACGGTTCGCCACCGCCGACACCGACCACCACTGCCGGCTCGGCGATCAGGACCCTCGAGCTCATGGGCGTCAAGCCGGCACGCGCGAGGGGCCGCTTCATCCTCAACTCACACGTCAGCAACATCATTCACGTCGCCCGCGACATCACCGGCGACCGGTGGCCCGAGGTCGCCTACGCGGCGGGCCTGGTGCAGTACGTGGAGCAGGATCCGCCGCACGATGACCAGCTGTCCTCGCCGGTCGAGTCCTTGAGTCGCTTGAACGAAGCCTTCGAGACGATTTACGGACCCGAGGCGGAGGACATGATCCGCGCGTGGGGACGGCGCGCCACCGAGCGGTGGCTCGCGGAGGGCAGGCACGGCATGGGTGGGCCGCGGCGCTTGGTGCCAGGCCGGCAGCGCAAGCTGGCCGGTGTGGTCAAGAACTTCACCGAGGCGATGGACAACGTTCGTGGCGAGCACACGCATGCGTGGCTCCAGGTCGACGAGCACCAGTTCTGGCTGGTCAACTTCTCGAACATGTTCGCTCTCGGCCGGATCAAGACTGTCAAGTCCTGCCACATGTGGACCTCGACCATCGAAACGATCCTGCGTTGGGCCGGGCTGGCCAACGACTGGTACGTAGAAGAGGTCGAGTGCGGCTGCGTGACCGGGACGTTCGATTGCGTCTTCGCCATCCGCTCCGTGGAGAGCTAAAACAGCCAATTCGATTGTTGCGCCCGTTGTTATGCCTCCAGGCTTAACATCAGCCAATTCCTTAACCCCTCCCTCCTTTCTGAAGGTCCTCTGCCCCCCGGCGGAGGACCTTCTCTTCTCTCCAGGGAACCAAATGTTCACCGGCGTCCGAGCCCTCAACGGCCGGAGATTCGCGGACGCCTGCCGAATCGCCAACTCGGCCGGATTCGGGCACGTCTACCCCTTCTTGACCCCTCGCCGTGCTGGGAGCTGTAGGGACAGCCCGCAGCCGGGATGAACCTGGCCGCCCTGGCCACGCGGAAATCGGCAACGGCCGACCGAGTCCCGGAGGAAGGGCGCCGGCTCGCAGTTGGATACAGTCATCTGATGCGGTTTGCCATCGACGTCACCGCCTGCTGGCGGCCCCGGCGGGTCGGCATGTCGACCGTCGCCATCGAGCTGTCCAGGGCCCTGATCGCTCGTCGCGGCAAAGACGACGTCACGCTCCTTTGCAGCCGCGAGCGGCCGGCCGCTCTCGCGGGTCTCGATTGCGACGCTGTGCTGTCGCCTTACCGCCACGAGCTCGTGCTCAAAACGAGGTGGCTGCCCGCGATGGAGGCTCAGCTCGAGTGCGATGCCATCCTTTATCCATACTGGCCGAGCCCCCCCATGCGTCGACACGATGCACCGCCAGCTGCGGTGTTCGTGCACGACCTCGCGTTCCGCATGACTCCCTCAGAGGTGCCCTGGCAGCAGCGCGCCTATTTCCGGATGGTGCTCCCGCCCGCGCTGCGTAATGCTGCGGCTGTCCTGGTGCCGTCGGAGTCAACGCGCCGCGACCTCCTCGAGCTCTACAGGGTCCCGGGGCTTGACCCCAGGGTCGAGGTCGTTCCGGAAGGCCTGCCGCCGGCCGTGCCGGCGGGCCCTCTGCCAGAAGGCATCCAACCGGGTTTCATCCTTGCGGTCGGGACCGTCGAGCCCCGCAAGAACTACCCTCGCCTGCTCGCCGCCTTCCGGCAGCTGCGCGGCCGCCACGGTGCGCTGCCGTTCATCATCAACGGGCGCCCGGGTGTGCCACAGCTCGTCATCGCAGGGCGGCCCGGGTGGGCATACGGCGACACGCTGCAGCGCATCGCCGCCGAGCCGGGAGTCCGATATCTGGGCCATGTCGACGAGCCCACGCTGACCGCCCTGTATCAATCGGCCTCGGTGCTGGCGTTCCCGAGCCTATATGAAGGCTTCGGCCTCCCATTGCTCGAAGCGATGGCGCACGGTGTTCCGGCGGTGGTCGGCGCCGCGGGCGCGCTTCCGGAGCTGGCGCTGGGCGCCGCCATCGCGGTCAAGCCGGATGACGTCAGCGCGATCGCCGGCGGCCTTGAGCGCTTGCTCGCCGATGAATCGCTGCGCCGCAAGCTCGGCGCCGAGGGCAAGCGGCTCGCCGCTACCTATACGTGGGACCAGGCCGCCGAGCGAACGCTTGCGGTGCTGCGACGGATCGGCGCGCAACCTCAGCGTAAAGTCGCTTAGGTGGGACGGCGTTTGGGCGAGCGGATACCTGTGCTCGCGATTCTCGACGGCAGCGAGCACGACTACGCGCGCATGGCCCGGCCGCTGCTCCGATCGCTGGACGCCACGCGGCATTTCCACGTTGACACCGTCACTAAACAAGAGGACCTCCGGCCTGCGGGCCATAGGGTCGTGCTCGCCGCCAGCGACCAGGCGCTTCACCCCGGGCAGGCCGAGGAGATCTCTGAGTTCGTGCGCCGAGGCGGCGGGCTGATCTTGCTCCACGGCACCCTGGCCGCCTGGTCGTCGAGCGGAGAGCTCGGCGACCTGGCCCGCTGGGCTCCCGGCGGTGCGGGCCGCCCGACTGAGCTCGTCATCACGCCGGACCAGTCCCATCCGCTGACGCAGAGGCTTGGCTCCGAATGGAAGGTCCGCGACGAGCTCTACCTGTCCGAAGGTCCTCCGAGCGGAGACGCGAACGTCCTGCTTCGCTCGAGGTGGCGATTCACCGACCAGGTCGTCGCATACGAACGACGTCACGGCGAAGGGCGTTTCGTTTACCTCGGGCTGGGCGACGACCCTTCGACGTATGCGGACGAGAGATTCCAGGTGCTCGTGCATCGCGCGCTGCTCCTGGCGTCCGGGGTTCAGCCCGCCGCGCCCGTCGGCGTCGGGCTCGTGGGCTATGGCGCGATCGCCCGAGACCACGCAGCCGCAATCGCCGCGACGCCTGGATTGCGGCTGGCAGGTGTGTGCGACCTGTCCGCAGAGCGAAGAGACCAGGCGCACCGCGATTGGGCTGTCCGCACGCATGCCAGCAGCGAGGAGATGCTCGAGGACGCGGAGGTCGGCCTCGTGGTGGTCGGGACGCCGCCCAGCGCGCACGCCGACTCGGTCCTTGCGGCGCTCGCGGCCGGCAAGCATGTGGTCTGCGAGAAGCCGTTTGCACTGAGGGTGGAAGAGGTCGACCGCATGATTGGCGCGGCCTCGGCCCGCGACCTTGTGCTCACCGTGTACCAGAGCCGCCGCTGGGACCCCGATTACATTGCCATGCGAGACGTCGTGCGGTCTGGCCGCATCGGCGAGGTCTTCTACATGGAGTCGTTCATCGGCGACTACTCGCATCCATGCGACTTCTGGCACAGCCACGAGCCGATCTCAGGAGGGACCATCTACGACTGGGGTTCGCATTACTTCGACTGGATCCTCCAGCTGTTCCCGGACAACGTGCGCTCGATTTCCGCCGTGGCCCACAAGCGCGTTTGGTACGACGTCACCAACGCGGACCAGGTGCGGGTCGACCTCACCTTCGCCGGCGGAGCCCAGGCAAGCTTCCTGCAATCTCACATCGCAGCCGCCTTGAAGCCAAAGTGGTACGTGCTCGGCACCGAGGGCGCGCTGGTGGGAGAGTGGCAAGCCGAGAGCGTGCCGGCGGACTTTCCCGCGCGCGTCAAGGTGATGCGGCCGGCCGGTGCCGGTTCTCACGAAGAGTTGCTGATTCTGCCTGCGCGCGACGACCAGGGTTTCTACCGCAACCTAGCGGACCATCTCGCGTGGGATGAACCACTGGCCGTGACACCCGAGGAGGCGCGACGCACGGTCGCCGTGATGGAGGCGGCCACGCATTCGATCGCCCGTGGCGGTGCTCCGATCGAGGTCGACATATAGCGGAGCGCATCGGTTGGGGCGTGCTCGGCGCCGCCTGGATCGCGGGCGCGGCGGTGCTGCCTGCCATCGCGGCATCGTCCAACGGCAGGCTGATCGCAATCGCGAGCAAGGACTCTACCCGGGCGAGGAAGATGGCTTCGCCCTACCCGGACCTTCGTGTGCTCGACTCCTACGACGCGGTGCTGGCGGATCCGAGCGTCGACGCTGTGTACGTGCCGCTGGTGAACAGTTCGCACAAGGAATGGACGTTGCGCGCTCTCGAGGCCGGCAAACACGTTCTCTGCGAGAAGCCCCTCGCCATGAACGCGCCGGAGGCCGAGGTGATGGCCGCTGCCGCGGAATCGTCGGGCAGGCTCTTGATGGAGGCTTTCATGTATCGCTACCAACCCAGGATCGCCTCGCTGGTCGCGGGCCTTCGCGACGCGCTTTATGTGCAGGCAAGTTTCGGATTCGGGCTCGATGACGCCTCCAACTACCGCCTTCAGCGCGAGCTTGGCGGCGGCGCGCTGCTCGACGTCGGGTGCTACGTCGTCAGCGTCGCGCGCTGGATCCTCGGCGAGCCCTCGCACGTGCTCGCCCGCTCCAGGTTTTCCGGTGGCGTCGACATGACGACGAGCGCGCTGCTGCAGTTCGACGGGGGCGAGACCGCAGCAGTGTGGGCCAGCTTCGAATCGCCGGAGGAACAGGACCTGACCGTGGTCATGCGAGAGGGCGTCGAACGGCTCGAGCGCCCGTTCACG
>JBAUTF010000353.1:0-6198 GCA_049582065.1 Candidatus Dormiibacterota bacterium
CGCCGATCGACCTGGCAAGGCTCTTGACCGTCCGCCAGACGCTCGGAACCCGGCCGTAGGCGCGCCGGCTTGGCTGGAAGCCCTAATGACTACTGCGGCCTAGTGCCAGATGTGGGCGGGAATCTGATCTAGCTCTGTTCTCCCACGACGTTGGTAACACTTACGCCACCTGCCTGAGCAGCAGGAGGCGGCGCGGGGTGAGCCCATTAATGCCGAGGTGCGGTCTCAGGTCGTTGTAATAGCGCACGAAGGCGGTTAGGGCAAGGGCGCGTTCGGCGGGAGAGCTAAAGACCTCGAGATAAAGGCATTCGGTCAGAGCGGTTCGGATCCAGCGCTCGGCCTTGCCGTTGCTCTGGGGGTGGTAGGGGCGTGTGAAGAGATGGCGAATCTGGAGTCGCCGACACGTGCGCCGCAAGCTTCTGGCTCGATAGGCGCTGCCGTTGTCGGTCAAGATGCGCTCCGCCTGGACGCCTTGATCGCGAAACCAGCGCAGCGCGCGGACTAGGAAGAGCCCTGCCGTTGCCGCCCGTTCGTCGGGAAGGAGTTCGCAATACACAAGCCGAGTCGCGTCGTCGATTGCGAGGTGGAGGAACTCCCAACCAAAGCCCTTGGTGGCAATTCGGTTCTGAGTCCGCTTATCACCGGTCGCCCGGTGACCAGGGCCAACTCCAATTCGGCCCAGCTTCTTAATATCGAGGTGAAGTAGGGCGCCCGGCTTCTCATAGACGAAGCGACGAGCCGGAACGCCCCTGACCTTGGCAGCAACCAGTCCCAGCCGGCGAATCGCACGGTGGACGGTCGACGCCGGAAGGCCCAGCCAGACTCCGATTCGGTCCGGCCCCCATCCCCGGCTCGTGCGTAGGGCAGCAATCTGCAGTGCCTGCTGCTCCGGCAGCTGCTGTGGCGAACGGTGCGGCCGCGAGCTCAGATCGAAGACGCCTAATTCACCCGCTGCCCGCCACCTCGGCAGCCAGCGGTAGTAGCAGCGCCGGCTGATACCAAATGCCATGCATGCAGCGCTGACAGTCATGCCTGCCTCGACGGCGACGAAGATCTTGGCCCGGCCCCTGGGTGTGAGCGACGCGTTGCGGTGACAATGCATTGGGAGAGCCCTCCGGTGGTCGCAGGTTTGAGCACCCGCAACCTAGCCGTTCAGGGCTCTCTCTTTGTCACCCACCTCCTGGGGGACTACAGCTAGACGAGCCCTGGTTCGGGGCGCCCGCTAACGCAGGGCGCGAACCTGCCGGCTCGCCGCGGCGCCGGCCGCGCACAGGAGCATCATTCCGCCGGCGAGTAAGAAAAGCAGCGTCGGGTTCACGTTGGCGATCGCGCCTGAGGCGGCATAGGCCAAGGGCGTGAGCCCCATCGACGCGAGCATCACAAGCGACATCACCCGTCCCTGCATCGCCGGATCTGTCCTGCGCTGCAACCAGCTCAGCCCATAAGTGTTCACGACGCCGGTCGCAACTCCGCAAAAGCCCATCGCGATGGCTGCGGGCACCAGCGAAGGCAGCAGGCCGACGACGCCGATCCCGACCCCAAGCCACGCGCTCAGGGAAACGATCAACCATCCAAAACCCTTCGGCGCCGGAACTAAACCTGCGCCCAGAGCTCCGGCCGCGGCCCCGATGCCTGACGCTCCAATCAGAATGCCGAGGCCTTCCGCGCCTGCGGCGAATCGCCCATGGGCCAGGGTGGGAAGACCCACCCCGATCGCCCCGCCGGCCGCGAAGTCGATTACCGCGATGGCGATCAGCGTCACGCGGATGCCAGTGTCGGCCCACGCGTAGCGAAACCCGGCTGCGATCTGCCCTCCCAAACCTCCGTCCGGGTGCGGCGCATCGCCGGCATACCCGCCGGTGGTGGGGGGGAGCCACAGGATGAACAAGAACCCGATCGCGAAGCACGCGGCGTCACCCGCGAACGCCCAGCCGGTGCCCAGCGAGGCCACGACGAGGCCGCCCAGGACCGGTCCGACGATGACCGACGCCTGCGACGTCACATTCAGGGCCGCGTTCCCAGGCTCCAGCTCGTGGTCGGCGACCACCTTGGGGAGGATCGAAATGCGAGCCGGCATGAAAAAGGCGTCGACGATGCCGAACACCGCCGCGACCGCGTAGACCTCCCACATTTGCACGCGGCCCGTGAGGACGATCACCGCCAGAGGCGCGACAACGACGGCGCGAAGCCCCATCGAGCCGAGCATCGTCAGCCGCTGCGAGAGCCGATCGGCGAATGCGCCTCCCACGACCATGAGCACTGCCCTCGGTAGGGCCTGCACCACCAGAACCGTTCCTAGGGCGAGGCTCGAACCGGTGAGCTGAAGGACCAGCCAGGCCATGGCGATGTAGCTGAAGAAATCCCCGAACAGCGAGAAGGTTGTCGCGACCCAGAGCTTGCGAAACGAAGCCGAAGCGAAGACCGTCAGTGGACTTGGCCGCGGCGCGGCGACTGGAGCAGATGCGACTGGCTCATCCGTGGAAACGGGCGCCTGCATCACCGCATCCCCCGGCGGGACCGCTGCTCGACCAGGTTGCGGGCGAGCTCTTCCGGGGCGTGGTCGGCTCGTTCGATGGGATTCACGGTCAGGCCTCCTGGTTGCTTTCGAGGCGCTCGAGCGCCTCGTCGATGTCAATCTCCCCGCGGGCCACCTGCTCCATGAGCTCAACTCTTGTTGGCGAGGGCGCGGAGGGGGCGCGGTCGATCCCGATCTTGGCCAGCAGCGCGTCGAAACGCGCGCGCGCCGTCGGATAGCTGACCCCGAGATGACGCTCGAGGTCCTTCATGTTTCCGCGCGAGGCGAGGAACACGCGCAGCACGTCTCGGTCTTCGTCAGAGAGCACGCAGAACTCGCACGACGTGAACGCGCCCGACAGCTCGGTCGAGCACTCAGGGCAGGTCAGCCGCGTCGTCGCAAGACGGTGGCTGCAAACAGGGCAGTTGGACGGCGGCCTGCGTGTGGCGGATCTTGCCATCTATTCGACCGCGATCCGGATCGTGCCCATCGTGCAGTCGCAGTCGAGGGTTCCCGCGCCCGACCCGACGGTGAGCTCGCTCTTGCCGGCCGCCTCGACATTTTCAAACGAGATCTCGCCCATGGTGGTGCGCGCCCTGATGCGGACACTCGAGGTCTTGTCGAGCGCGACACGCACCTCTCCCATCTGGCAGCGGATTGCGCTAGCGCCACTGTCAAGGCGGCCGCTCGCGGTGATGTTGCCGGCTGTCACCTTGAGATTCATCGGTCCACGAAACTCAGTGATGTCGCAATTACCTGCCTGGACCTCGGCGGCCACGGCGCCTTTCACACCGGTGATGCGCAGGTTGCCGGCCTGGGTTTTGACCGCGAGGGGCAGCGCCGGGTTCATGCGGACGGTCAGCTTGCCGCCGATGTCGACACGAGGGATTCTGATGCGGCCTTCCGGGCGGCTGAACTCGAAGCTGGTTTCATCGTCAAAGGGCGACTGTTCGATGACCATCGTGTCGCCTTCCTGGCGCGCCTTGTGCGGCCCCTCGGCGACCGCGTAGCTCACGCTCGGGTCCCCGATGATCTCCGTGTTTCCCAATCGGGCGTTGACCCTGACCTGCCTGATGCCGGCGCCCGCAGCCGGGGAAGGTGTCGGGCGGGAAGTAGAGGGAGGAGCAGGTTCGGATTCCAGGGCCTCGAGGCGGGCGGCGCCCTCTTCGGCCGAGATCGTGCCGGCGGCGACCTGGCTCACGATTTCGCGCTTAAGGTCTTTCATTGCCCAAATTAGACACTTTGCCTTGCTAATTTGTCAAGTTGAGCGATAAAACAAGAACTTTCAAGCTCCAGATAAGCTGTAGGGCGTGCGGACTACGGCCAGAGCGTCAGCGACCACGGGCTGGGCGGTCGTCGCTGTGCTGTTCGCCGCCACGACCTGCGTCGAGAGCATGTCGTGGACGCAGCTGACGGCCTTCACGCCGCTGTACCTGCGCGAGCTCCATGTGCCGGCGTCGCAGGTTCCGGGCTGGATCGCCGCCATCTCGAGCCTCGGCTGGATCATCGCCCTGCCCCTCGCTCCGTTCTGGGGCGTCCTGGCCGACCGCTACAGCCGCAAGGCGGTGATCGTCCGCAGCGCGGTCCTGGAGGCTGTCATCTTCGCGGGCTGGGCGCTCTCGACGGGCCCCTTGATGGCGCTGGCGTTCCGCTCTTTGAACGGCTTCATCCTGGGCAACACGGGCGTCATGCTGGCGGTGCAGGCGTCGACCACCACCAGGCAGCGCCTTGGGCTTGCGGTCGGGATCGTCGCCGCCGGTTCGCCGGCGGGCCGGGCCGTGGGCCCGATCCTGGGCGCGCTGCTCGTTCACCTCGTCGATGTCCGCGGAATGCTGCTCTTCGACGCCGGACTATCCATGCTCATGGCTGTGCTTCTGGTCGTTGTGATGAGGGAGGGCGAGCACGCAAGACCGGACGACCTTCGAGTCCTCAGCCTGCTGCGCGGTGCGTTCGACGAGATCCGCCGTCACCCATTGGTCTGGCGGCTTTTCGTGGCGACGGCCGTCACCCAGGTCGGGCTCTGGACGATGCTGCCCTACGCGCCGATCTACATCGCGAGGCTCGCCCCAGGCGACACCGTCACGGCGGTAGGCATCGTCCTGTCGGCGGTGGGGCTCGGACAGGCGGTTGCCTCTCCGCTTTGGGGCATCGCGATGCAGAGGTTCGGCCACGTGGCGATCCTGAACTCCACCTCGGTCGGCGCCGCCGTGGCCCTGACTGTCGCCGGGTTCAGCCACACCCTTCCGGTCTTTGCGGCCGCTCTCTTCGCCAACGGCGTTTGCGCGGCGGCCATCCTGACGGCGAGCATGGCGGTCATGGCGGCCACCGTGAGCCCTGAGAGGCGTGGCGCGGTCTTGGGCCAGATCCTCTTTCCGTTCTATGTCGGCGGCGTCGTGGGCCCTGTCATCGGAGGCATCGCTTTCGCCGCGGGCCAGCCATACGTCTATGGCATCGCGGCCGTCCTCAGCCTGGCGCCGTTGGTGGTGCTGCTGACGCTGCGGCCGGGCTCGGGCCGCACGGCGCCCGCGTGACGTCGCGCATCGGCGTCGTCGCTGACACGCACTGTCCCGAGTTCGCCGGCCGGCTCCCGCCAAGGCTGAGCGAGGTCCTCCAGGGCGTCGACCTGATCCTCCACGCGGGAGACATCAACGAAGCCTCGACGCTCACCGAGCTCGAGCGCATCGCGCCCGTCGAGGCGGTGCGCGGGGACCACGACACCGCGCTCGCCTCGCTGCCCCGGAGTCGCGAGGTCACGGTGGAGGGCAAGAAGATCGTCGTCATCCACGGCGATCGCAGCCGCTGGTTCGAGGAGCCGGAGACGCTGCTCTGGACGCTCAGCCTCGGCTATTTTCATCCTCACTCGGGATTGGCCCGTTCGCTCCGCCGCCGCTTTCCGGGCGCCGACGTGATCGTCTTCGGCCACACCCATCGCGTCCACTCCGAGATGATCGACGGCGCACTGCTCTTCAATCCAGGGGGCGTCCACCAGTGGAACCCGGCCACCGCCGGCCGCCGGCTCGCCCAGCATCCGGGGTGGTTCGAATGGTGCTGGCTGCAGGTCGCGCGGCACCTGCGGAGCTATCCGCAGCCTTCAATCGGCATCCTGGAGGTCGGGCCCGGCGGAGTGATTCCGAAAGTCATCCCACTCTGATCGCTAGAGTCTTTTTCCGTGGCCGAGATCACGTATCGAGAGGCGACCCTGTAAGACGCCGACCTGGCGGCGGACATCATGACAGCCTCCTTTCCCACCCTTCCCCAGGATCCCGTGATCACGCGCTACCGGTGGGAGCAGCCGCGCCGCGGATATGCGCGCGGCCGCTATATCGCCGAACACGACGGCCGGCCGATCGCATTCCTTGCCTGGATGCATGGACCCTGGGCCGAGCTCCCTGACAGGCACTGCGAGATCGAGGTGTGGCTCGACCGATCGATGCTGGGCGAAAACCTCCTCGAGCCGATGTGGTCCTGGATCGAGGCCAGGGCCCTGGCAGAGGGCTCGGGCTTGCTCCTGGCCTATGCCGGCGAGGACGAGCCCGAGATGTTGGATGCCCTCGCTGCGCTGGGCTATGAGCGTGACCGCCTCGACAGGGTCTGGGAGCTGGACCTCGGGGTCCACGGCAAGCGCCTGGCCGACGAGGCGCACCGGGCACGGGAAAGAATGCGGGCGGAGTCCATCGAGCTGG
>JBAUTF010000354.1:0-2643 GCA_049582065.1 Candidatus Dormiibacterota bacterium
GCGTGATCGATTCGGTCGTCGAATCGGCGATTCATCTTTTCGACGAGCGTCACGGCGGCTTCGGCCAGTCCCCGAAATTTCCGCACGCCGGCGCGATCGATCTGCTCCTGGAGCGCTACCAGTCGACGCGCGAAGACGCGCTGCTCCACATCGTCGAGCGCACGCTAACCGGCATGGCGCGCGGCGGCGTCTACGATCAAATCGGCGGCGGATTCCATCGGTACTCCGTCGACGAGCGCTGGTGCGTCCCGCACTTCGAGAAAATGACCTACGACAATTCCGAGCTGCTGAAAAATTATCTCCACGGGTATCAAGTCACGCGCAATCCGCTTTTCCGCGAAACGGCCGAGGGAATTATTTCCTGGGTCGGCGAAGTCCTGTCCGATCCCGCGCGCGGCGGTTTTTACGGAAGCCAGGACGCCGATCAGACGCTCGACGACGATGGCGACTATTTCACCTGGACGCTCGCCGAAATTCGCGCCGTGCTTTCACCGGAAGAATCGCGCGCCGTCGAAATCTATTACGACGTCGAGTCGCACGGCGAAATGCACCACAACCATGAGAAGAATGTCCTGTGGATCACATCGAGCTTCGCGGATCTCGGGACAGAGCTAGGCATCGACGAAGCGGGCGCTCGAATCCTGCTCGCGCGCGCCAAAGGAAAACTCCTCGCCGCCCGCCGCGAACGCCGCCCCACTCCCGCCATCGACGACACGCTCTACGTCGCCTGGAACGCGATGTTTATTTCCGCGTATCTCGAAGCGGCGCGCGTTCTCGGCCGCGTCGCGCTTTCAGCGCGCCAAAACGGGGATTGCCGCGATTTCGCGCTGAAAACTCTCGACCGAATCCTCGCTGAAGCGTGGGATGAGTCCAAGGGTTTCTTGCATCGCGTCGGCGGACCGCGCCTTGAAGGCACGCTCGACGATCAAGTCTTCGCCGCCGCCGCGCTCCTCGACGCCTACGAAGTGACGCTCGACCGCCGCTACTTCGATAGCGCCGAGCGCGCCATGAAGCTAACCATCGAACGCTTCGGCGATCCCGATGGCGGCGGCTTCTTCGATCGCGCGAAAGACGCCGCTCCGATGGGTGGCCTCGAAGTTCGCCGCAAGCCGATTCAGGATTCGCCCACCCCCGCCGCGAACTCCATCGCCGCGATCGTTCTCGACCGCCTCTATTCGTTCACAGGCGACAAACTCTATCGCGACTGGGCGGAGAAAACGCTGGAAGCCTTCGTGGGATTGGTTCCGCAGTTGGGATTATTCGCGGCGAACTACGGCCTCGCGGCGCTACTGCATGCGCGCCATCCGCTGCAAGTCGTCGTCACCGGCGCGAGCGGCGATCCCCAAGCCGCGCAACTTGAAAAAGCCGTGGCGGAGACGTTTCGCTTCGGCAAAGCCTTGTTGCGCGTCACGCCGGAACAACTCGCGTCCGCGTCACTCGCGCCCGCGCTCCGCGAAACTCTGCCACATCTCAACGCCGCAACGCCGCAAGCTCTCGTTTGCGTCGAGACCACCTGCCACCCGCCCGTCGCCGATCCCGAAAAACTGAAAGCGCTCCTCGCCGAAATCGCCGTCAGCAAAACCGGCGCCGCATCGTAGCCCTTCGCTTTTTTGGAGTGCGGCGGCTCGACGCCGCTTTGCCTTCGCCGACGCAGTAAACCAAATCTCACTTTTTTCTTCGGAAGACCATCTCATCCCCGAACGCCTCCGGTTTTGCGCCTATCTGCGAGAGGAAAATCCGAAGTTGCGGCGACGGCGCCGTCAGTACAATCCCGTCCTCCTCGAATTTTTCGTGCGCCACCGTCAGCTTGCCGTCGGCAAGCTGCTTCCTCAACCAATCTTCGTCGAGCGGGGCGACGCTGATCTGATCTCCCGTAACGGAGAGCTTGAAGAACATGTGCAACGCGACGGCGCCGAGCGGCAAGTCCTCAACCTTATCGGCCTTGACTTCGCCGTCCAGTTGCAAATCCGCAAAAACAAACTCGCCGACCCGCACGCATTAGCCGCGGTATCGGAAGGTGCGTTCCGTGCGCGCTTCGGTGTAGGTCGCCTCGTATTCGCCCGGTCTCGGCTCGCTGATCGTAAGCAAATCTGACTTCCCGTTGTCGTTCGTTGCTGCCCAGTTTCCTGCAAGACCGGAAGCGACGACGGACGGTTTGCCCTCTTCCAGCGGATGTACAGAGCAAACGCAACCGCCCAGAAAGCAAGCGAGGACCGCCAGACAGACACTCGCAATTCTCCCACGCTGCATGAGGCCCCCGCCTTTTTCGACTCAATCTTTCATCGCGAATTGCGCGTTTCTGGAGGCACCAGGCCATTCAGCCGGTAATAAACCACGCACTGCCCGTAATGCTCGTTTGCGTGCGCGATGGCAAACGTCCACAGCGACGCGCGCGTCAGCATCTCGTTTCCAAACGGCGACTTCACCGCTTCAAGCATGCCCTTATCACCCTGCTTCTGAATCACCGCCGCTCCGTCCGCGTACACTTTCTGGATGTACGCCACGATCTGAGCGCGCGTTTTGTAAGTCTCGCGCGACGGATTCTCGACGTTATCGGGCGGCGTCGTGCCCGTAGCCGCGTCGATAAAATAATAGTTTGCGCCCGCCGCATGCAGCAGTTGCTCGGCAAAGGTCCGCTGCGTC
>JBAUTF010000355.1:0-2249 GCA_049582065.1 Candidatus Dormiibacterota bacterium
GCGGGCGGTGGCGGTGGCGATCCGCAACCGCTGGCGGCGGCAGCAGCTTGAAGGCGACATGCGGCAGGAAGTGGCGCCGAAGAATATCATGATGATCGGCCCGACCGGCGTCGGCAAGACCGAGATCGCCCGGCGTGTCGCGCGCCTCACGGAGTCGCCGTTCATCAAGGTCGAGGCGACCAAGTTCACGGAGGTCGGCTACGTCGGCCGGGACGTCGAGTCGATCGTTCGCGACCTGCTCGAGCAGACGATCACGGAGTTGCATGAGGACCGGATCGCCGAGGTCGAGCCCCGGGCGCGCGAACTCGCCGATGCACGGCTGCTGGAAACCCTTGTCGAGGCCGACCTGCGCCAGCGCGCGTCTCGCCGGCGACCTGAGGACGGCGAGCCCGGCGCGCCGGAGGCGGCTGCGGAGGCTCGTCGCCGCCGCGAACGCCGCAGGCGCCTCGCACGGCGTCTCGCTGCAGGGTCCCTGGAGAACGCGAACGTCGAGATCGAGGTTGAGGAGCCGTTCCAACCCGCCTTCGAGGGCTTCACCGGCACGGGTCTCGAGGAGGTGGGCGTCTCGCTCTCCGACTTCTTCTCCCAGCTCGCGCCGCCCCGGAAGCGCAAGAAGCTCATGCCCATCTCCGAAGCGCGCGATGTGCTCGTCGACGAGGAAACGGACCGCCTCATCGACATGGATCGCGTGTACGACGACTCGATCCGGCTTGTCGAGGACTCCGGTGTCGTCTTCATCGACGAGGTCGACAAGATCTGCGGACCGGCGTCGGACCGTGGCCCGGACGTCAGCGGCGAGGGCGTGCAGCGGGATCTCCTGCCCATCCTCGAAGGCTCGACCGTGCACACCAGGTACGGCCCGGTGCGCACGGATCACGTGCTCTTCATCGCCGCCGGCGCCTTCACGGCGGCACGGCCGTCGGACCTGATCCCGGAGTTCCAGGGACGGTTCCCGATCCGGGTCGAGCTCAAGCCGCTCAGCGAGGACGACCTCGTGCGCATCCTCACCGAACCGGGCAACGCGCTGACCCGGCAGTACGCGGCACTGCTCGGCACCGAACGGGTGACCCTCGACTTCACACCGGACGGGATCCGTGAGCTGGCCGCCCAGGCCTACCGCGTCAACGAGGAGGACGAGAACCTCGGGGCTCGCCGCCTCTTCACGATCATGGAGAAGGTGCTCGAGGACGTCTCGTTCGAGGCGGAGGATCTCGCCGACACCACGGTGGTCATCGACGGCGCATACGTCACGAAACGCCTGGGCGACCTGGTCGGCAACCAGGAACTTCGCCGCTACGTGCTCTGAGGCACGTCACCCTTCGCTTCGGGCCATGGCGTGGGCCGACGGCCGTGCTGGTACACTCGGGACATCTCACACGTTCGGTTTCACGCGGCCGGCGGGTGCCCGGTGTCCCCGGGTCGCCGTCGCGGTTCACCCCGAGCGGAGGCACCACACCACCCCAACAGGAGCGACCGCCCATGCCGGCAGCAACACTGCGCCAGCTGCTGGAGGCCGGAGTTCACTTCGGCCACCAGACCAGCCGGTGGAATCCCCGGATGCGCCCGTACATCTTCACGGCGCGCAACGGCATCCACATCATCGACCTCGAGCAGACCCAGAAGCAGCTCGATGTCGCCTGTGAGTACCTGAAGAAGGTCGTCGCCGACGGCCAGAAGGTGCTCTTCGTGGGCACCAAGAAGCAGGCCCAGGACGTCATCGAGGAGGTCTGCCGGAACACCGGCCAGGCGTACGTGACGCATCGCTGGATGGGCGGCATGCTCACGAACTTCACCGTCATCCAGCGCCGGCTGCGCCGCCTCGCGGAGCTTCGCGTCATGCAGCAGCGAGGCGATTTCGAGCGGATGAGCGGCAAGGAGGCGAACGACGCCAAGGACGACCTCGAGCGTCTCGAGAACAATTTCGCCGGCATGGCCGAGATGAAGCGCGTCCCGGGCGCGGTCTTCGTCATCGACTGCAAGAAGGAGCGGATCGCGGTGACCGAGGCGAACAAGCTCGGCATCCCGATTGTGGCCATCGTCGACACCAACTGCGACCCGGACGACATCCAGGTCGTCATCCCGGGCAATGACGACGCCATGCGCAGCTGCCGGTTGATCGTGACCGCGATCGGCGCGGCGATCGCCGAGGGTTTGCAGCAGTTCAGCGAGCGCGAGATGCTCGAACGCCAGGAAGCCGAGAAGCGCGAGCGTGAGGCGGCGGCCGCAGCCGAGGCCGCGGCGATCGTGGC
>JBAUTF010000356.1:0-15013 GCA_049582065.1 Candidatus Dormiibacterota bacterium
CTCGCCGCCAATGCGATGATCGGAATCGCGCAGGAGCTCCGTTCTAAGCTCACGCTCGACCGGCTCGCGATCGTGGCCGCGCCTCGCGCCACCGCGATTCGGGATGGCGCTCTCCTGACCATCCCGGTGGCCGAGGTCGTGCAGGGCGACCTGCTCCAGCTGTCCGCCGGCGACCAGGTCATCGTCGACGGCCCGCTCCAATCGGACGAACCGATCGAGATCAACGAGTCCTTGCTCACCGGCGAGGCAACCCCGATCAGCAAGAGGCACGGCGATCTGCTTCTCGCCGGCAGCTTTGTCAGTGCCGGTCATGGCCGCTACCTGGCGACCGGGGTGGGCGAGGCAAGTTACGCGCGACAGCTCACATTCGAGGCGCGCCGCTTTCAGATGGTCCGCTCGGAGCTGATGCGCGGGATCAACTCGATCCTGCGCGTGGTGACCTGGGTCATCGTGCCGACCGCGGTCCTCCTGGTCGTATCGCAGCTGCGCGCCAGCCCCTCCCTCACCGATGCTGTGCGCGGTTCGGTCGCGGGAGTGATCACGTTGGTGCCGGAGGGCCTGGTCCTTCTCACCAGCGCGAGCCTCGCCCTCGCGGTCATCCGGCTGGGGCGCAGGAACGTCATCGTGCAGCAGCTTCCCGCGGTGGAGATGCTCGCCAGGACGGACGTGGTCTGCCTCGACAAGACCGGCACCCTCACCGACCCGGAGCTGGCCGTGTCAGGGGTCGAGCCCTTCTCTGGCGCCGATTGGCGCTCCGCCCTGGGCGCTCTGGCCCACGCTGACCCTCAACCCAACGCGTCGATGCGCGCGATCGCGGCCGCATATCCCGCCTCCACCGGTTGGGCGGTCGTTTCGACTGTGCCGTTCTCCTCGAGCCGGAAGTGGAGCGCGGCTCGTTTCCAGGATCGAGCGTGGTGGGTCCTCGGCGCGCCCGACGTGCTCATCGCCGGCGCGCCAGATTCCGGGCTGAGCAGCCGCGTCGAGCGCCTGTCCGCCTCAGGTCGTCGTTTGCTGATGCTGGCGCGGGCCGAGGAGGTCGCGCCGGGTGGCTTGATCCGCGGCCTGGAGGCCGTCGCCCTGGTATCGCTGACCGAACGCATCAAGCCGAGCGCCGCGGCGACGATCAAACACTTTCGCGACCAGGGGGTCGCGATCAAACTGATCTCGGGCGACCACCCGTCCACGGTGGCGGCGGTGGCGGCGCAGGTCGGTCTCGCGTCGAACCCGGCCGTTGATGGGCGGGCCTTGCCCGCATCAAAGCGCGCCCTCGTCGAGCTGGTCGAACGTACGGCGGTTTTCGGGCGAGTCGGCCCGGAGCAGAAACGCGCGTTGATCCGCGCTCTGAAGGCCGCCGGCCACACCGTGGCGATGGTCGGCGACGGCGTCAACGACGTGCTGGCGTTGAAGGAGGCCGACCTCGGAATCGCGATGGCGAGCGGCAGCAGCGCGGCTCGCGCCGTCGCGGCGTGCATCCTGCTCGACGGGTCGTTCGACGGCCTGCCGGCCGTGCTCCAGGAGGGGCGGCGCGTGATCGGCAACGTCGAGCGCCTGGCCAGCCTCTTCTTCACCAAGACCGTCTATGCCTTTCTCCTGGCCGTCGCCGTCGGCGTCGCCGTGCTGCCGTTCCCGTTCCTACCGCGGCAGCTGACCCTGATCAGCGCCTTCACGATCGGCATCCCATCGGTCTTCCTCGCCCTCGCGCCGAGCTTCCGGCCTTCCCATACCGGATTCCTCCGAAGGGTTGTGCGCTTTGCGGTGCCGGCGGGCCTGGTGGCGGGCGCCGGCACGTTCGCCGCATACGCGCTCGCGGTACAGGAGCACGACATCTCGATGAGTGAGGAGCGGACGGTCGCGACGATCGTCATTGCCGCCATCGGCCTGTGGGTCCTGGCGCGGCTTGCGCGGCCGCTCAGCGGCGCTCGCATGGTCCTCGTGGTGGCGATGGTGGTGGGCCTGGCCCTCGTCCTGCTCGTCCCGGCCGCCCGCCTGTTCTTCGACCTCGACTTCCCGCGACTGATCGTCATCTTGGCCGCGACGGGCATCGTGTCACTCGCCGTCATCATCCTGGAGATGGGCGATCGCCTCATGACGCGAGTGGCCGGAGGTCATGTGGATGACGAGCATTTCGGCCCTGACCCGGCTCGTACCCGGGCAGGACACTGAGATCACACAAGGAGTGGAAATGTCATCGAACAACGGCATCAAGCGGATCGTCGTCGGAGTGGACGGTTCGGACCATTCGAAGGCTGCCCTCGTTTGGGTGATTCGCATGGCGAAAGGCATGGGGTCGCAGGTCACAGCGGTCTATGGAATCGATGTGCCCGTCTACTTCCCTCAGCCGTACGGCATCCCCGTGCAGTTCGACGAGCAGTGGCGGAAGGAGATCAAGGCAGAGTTCGAGGACCAGTGGTGCCGGCCGCTCAAAGAGGCAGGTCTCTCCTACAGCACCGTGATTCGGGATGGCAGGCCGGCCTCGGTGATATCCGATGTGGCCGACGAGGTGGGCGCCGACCTCATCGTCGTCGGCCGGCGCGGCCGCGGCGGGGCTGCGGAGCTGCTGCTCGGCAGCGTCAGTCACGAGCTCGCCCTTCATTCCAGGAAGCCGGTGCTCTTGATCGAGCCGGAGCGGGCCGCCAAGCGGTGAACGCCGAGTCCCATTCCTCGAGCGCGCTGCTCGTGCAGCTGTTGCTCGGGCCGGTGCGAGAGGGCACGGCCCTGGACCGCCACGACTTTCGGGTCGGGGACTACGTCGTGACGCTGACGGCGCCGCACAAACCACGAATGCCGAACGGTATCGAGTGCTCGGTGTGGGTGGCCAAGGATGCCCGGATCACGATCGGTCGTGGAAAGGTTGTCGTCGGCCATGTCGAGCTGGCGCCGGGGCCGGGATGGGACCCGGTGCCGTCGGTCGGCCGTTTCGAGATCCTGCCGCCGGGGCCGCAGCCATTGACGAGCTCGCTGGCCAGCTGGGTCGCCAAACCCTCGCTTTCAGCTGATGCCATGCTTTCGGGGTACCTGGCGGGGCTCGTCCTGCTGCACGGCATGCGAAAGCGCGCCGAGGCCATCGCGCAGCGCGCGGCCGAAATGACCGGTCCTCTCAGCGGCACGCTGCTCCATCACGCGGCAAGGGGCGAGGTGCCCGAGCCGGTTCACGACCTGCTCGCCGCCGGCGACCCGGCGCCGCTGCTGGCGTTCTCCGGTGCTGGGATGCTGTGGCTGCGCGGGCTCGTCTCGGCGGGCTTCCCGCTGGACCCGTCTACGACGCTTCTTTCGACAGGTCGTCGAACGCTCGCATCACAGCCGCGGTGATCTGACCCGGCTCCGAGACCAGGTTCCGGTCCGAGACCACGCCCACGGTGATCTCGCCCGCGTAGCTGTAGATGCTGATGCCCACCCCGAGGCCACCCGACTCCGGCTCCCAGAAGGTCATCTGCCTGACCGGCGAGCCGGCCATGTAGATCGGGCGCCTGGGCCCGATGACGTTGGTCAGGACCAGGCTCGCCTTACCGGCATAGAAAGAGGACGCGACGCGCTCCAGCTCGGACGGCAGCAGCCCGAGACCCTGGACCAGCAGCCAGCCCACGAGGGGCTCCTGCGAGCTCTTGATGCGGTCCATCTCGATCTTCACCCGCATCAATCTCTCCCAGGCGCCGGAGACGCCGACGGGCAGCTCGACGTAGACCAGGCTGAAGCGGTTGCCCGTCATTCCCGTGTCACTCGGCGGGCGCATGTTCACCGGGACCATCGCGCGGATTCGCATGCCGAGCGTTTGCACCCCGGCGCCGTTCAGGTACTCGCCAAGGCCGCCGGCGACCGCGCTCACGATGACGTCGTTGACCGTCGCGTCTGCGGCCCGCGCGATCTTGCTCACGAGGGCCAACGGCACGGGCTGCGTCCAGGCGACGGCCTTCAGCATGGTGAGATCGCCACGAAGCGGAGTCGGGCGGTCCGGGTCGAGAAGCGTGATGCGGGCCAGGGCGCCGGCGCCGGCCAGGGCCTGGCGCGCGAGCCGGGACGCGGGGGGCATGTCGTCGATCAGGCGCGCGAAGCCACTCCGCCCGTCGTGGTTGGCATGCCGCGTGCTCGCGCTCCGGTGCTTTGCGGTCCGCTTCCAGCCGTCAGCCGTCTCGTCGGTGAGGGTCAGCAGCAAGCGGACCATCGCCTGGCCGTCGCCGAGCGAGTGATGGAACCGACCGACGAGCGCGCCGCCCTGACCCGGGCGCTCGACCGCGAAGAGCTCCCAGAGGGGCCGGCTGAAGTCGAGCGGCTGCCCGACCAGGTCGCCGGCGAATGCCGCAAGCTCAGCCTCCCCGCCCGGTGCAGGGAGCGCGGCGCGGTGGATGTGGGCGTCGAGGTCGAAGTTGCGAGCGGGGACCCATCGTTGCGGCGTGAAGGGGATCGGCGTTTCCGCCACGACCTGTCGCAACCGAGGGTGAAGCTCGATCCGCGACGACAGCATGGTCTTGAAGCGCTCGATGTCCAGCGGCGCGTCGAGGATCGCCAGCGACGTGACCACGAAATGGTTGGTCGGCGCTTCGGCGTGAAGCCACGCGACATCCGCTTTCGAAAGGGCTTCGCCGCTGAAAACAGCCATCGTCGACTTGAGCGTCGCCCAACGCGGGCGTTACGGAAAGGGACTTAAGACACTAGTCGAGGGGGACTGTAGTGTCTGGGCGGCTCGACAGCCGGCGTTTAACGTCAGGGTGTGGGATACCAGCATCGCCTGGAGGCACTGGAAGCTTCGTTCCTGGCGCTCGAGCGTCCCGGTCTGCCGATGCACGTGGCCGGGGTCGTCGTGATCGAAGGTCGGACACCGATCACGCTGCCCGAGCTGCGGCACCTCGTCGCGTCTAGGATTCGCCGCCTGCCGAGGTTCCGCGAGGTCGTGAGGTTCAGCCGGCTCGACGCGACGCGAGCGTCATGGATGCCCGTCGCGCGTCTCGACCTCGACGCGCACCTGTTCCATCACCGGCTTCCCGAGCCTGGCCGGCGCGCGCAGCTCAACGCGCTTTGCGGGCGGATCCACGAGAGGCTCTTGCCTCGGGACCGGCCTCTGTGGGAGATGCACCTGATCGACGGCCTCGAAGGCGGGGGCCAGGCGGTGGTGATCAAGACGCACCACTCCATCACCGACGGCATCGCCGGCATCGAGATCGCGCGCGTCCTATTCGACTACACGCCCGCCGCGATGCAAACGGGCTGGCTGGCGCCCGCGAAGTTCGCCGCCGGCGGCGGCGGCGCCGGCGCGTGGTTGCTCACGGGGCTTCAGAGCCTGATGGGCATAGCCTTCACCGCGGCGGGTGGGCCCATCGCGCTTCAAGGCCCGTTCAACGGCAGCGTCGGGGCGAGCCGGACCTTTGCCACGGCAATGCTCCCGATGGACGTCATCCGCCAGACGAAGAGGCGCTACGGAGGGAGCGTGGACGATGTCGTCCTCGCGTCGGTCGCTGCTGGGCTGCGAAGCTACCTAGACGCGGTCAAATACCCGGAGATCCCGACTGCGCTGCGCGCGATGGTGCCGGTGTCCACCGGGCCCACCGCCGCTTCGACCCTGGGCAACCACGTCACCACCGTGTTCATCGACCTTCCGCTCGCCGCCGGCGAGCTTCCCGAGCTCATCCGCATCATTGCGACCGAGAAGCTCCAGCGAAGAGGCGCGCACGAGGCGGCGGGGATGTCCCTGCTGATCGAAGCTGCCGGCTGGCTGCCGAACCGGCTGCACGAGACCGTCGTCCGCATGGTCGGCGGCACGCGGTACGCCAACCTCGTGCTGTCCGACGTGCCCGGCCCGGATGAACCGATGTACCTCCTCGGGAACAGGATCACCGCTTGCTACCCGATGATCCCGCTGCCCCCTGGAATCGGACTGTCCATCGCAACGGTCAGCATGGGTGGGGTGATGAGTGTCGGCGTTGTGGCCGACCCCGGTCTGGTGCCCGACGTTGCACGCCTGGCCCGCGCGATCGAGCACGTCATCCCGGACCACTCGCGAGCGGTTCACGCGCGTCGGTCCGCCGGGATCAAACCGCACGCCCGGCGTGCGGCTTAAAGGTGTAGAAATGAACGAGTACAGCCCGCTCCGGTCGCTTTTCGCCCTGGCGCCGAACCTGCGCCGAGCCTCCGACGAGACGCTGAGCCTCTATCTCCCCGCTCGCTCCGAAGGCTATGACTCGCGTCATTACGACATCGAGCTCCGGGAGCTCGTGAAGCGGTATCACGACCGGCTGAGCGAAAAGGAGCGCAAGGTCTTGAACCGCGAGCTTCCTCGGCTTCGCTCGCATCTCGCGCAGATGCGGCCGGCCGCATGTCCCGCTCTCGCCGCCTTTGCCGACGAGGAGGCGGGGATCCTGGACATCATCCCGTTGGGCGCTGTCACGGACGCCCGGCTCGAGGTCGGCGAGCCGCTGCTCGCGCCCATCCTGCGCCAGCTCGAGGAGTTTCCGCCGGCGCTGGTGGCGGTGGTCGACAAGGAGGAGGGCCGGACCTTCGCCGCGATCCTCGGCGACATCAAGCCTATCGAACATCTCGTCGGCACCGAGATCAAGCGCACGCGCAGCGGCGGAACATCAGCCGCGAGCAACCAGCGCAAGGCGGACAACCGAACGCGGGCGAACCTCGAGCGCGTCGTGACGACAGTGGAGCATGAGATGGCCTCGGGCGCGTACAGCGGTCTCTACATCGCCGGGACCACCGAGGCTCGCGCGCTCTTCGAGCAGCTGCTGCCGGCGCCGCTGAAGTCGAAGATCGCGGGCCACCTGCCAGCGCTGCTCGACTCGCCGACTCTCCAGCACGAGCTGCGCCAGAAGCTGCTGGCGGCAAGATCGGCTAAGGCTTGAGGCTTTGGGCCAGGAAGTCGAGGACTGTCCGCTCGTAAAGCGCATTGTCCGTGTAGTAAGCCTGCACGTGTCCCGCGCCAGGAACCTCGAGCAGCTGCTTGGGACCTGCCGCGGCGTTGAACAGGGCCAAGCCTTCAGCCGGTGGCACGATCGTGTCGGCCGTGCCGACTATCGCCAGCAGGGGCTTGTGTAGTCGCGCCGCCATGGCGACGGGCGCCACGTTCCACAGCGAAGTGCCGATGTCCATCTGGCCGAACGCGACCACGGCGGCCGCCCAGGGGAGTTCGGGAAGGCGAGTCACCTCGCTGAACCGTGCCAGGAAGACGGCGCCGGCGGAGCTGAAGCCGCTGTCCTCCACGACCGCTCTGACGTCTGGGTTGACCGCCGCCTCCTCGACCGACACCGCCGCGCCCAACGAGTAGCCGAAGAGCGCGATGGGACCTGGCTTGAGCGCGCGAGCCTCGGCGACCGCTGCGCTGACGTCCGCGGGCTCCCGGTAACCCATCGTCGTTCCACTGCCGTCAGACTGGCCGTGCCCGCGCAGGTCGAAGACCAAAAGGTTGTACCCCGCCTGGTGCAGGTAGCCGGCCTTGTCCAGCCCCTCGCTTCGATTGTTGGACAGGCCGTGCACCATCACGACCGTCTGGTCGCGGGTGCCGGGGATCCACCACCCGCGGAGCGTGAGCCCGTCCGACGTCTTGAAGCTGACGTCGGTGTAGCTCATGCCGCGAGCGGCCGGGGTCGGGCCGAGGTCCCGCCGCTGGGGATGCAGGGTCTCGCGCTCGGCGATGAAGCTGGCCGCGAGCCAGAGCACCAGGACGAGGGCGAGCGCGCGCAGCGCGAAGCGAACGGAAAGGCGGGGGAGGGTGCTGAGCCGCGCGCGGGCGGCCGGAAGGGCTTGGGTGGCGATTGGGGGCATGTTACCAGCACACTTGGGGCGCCGTGATGGAGACCCGGGGTCGGATCTACTGGGTCGACGCGCTCAAGGCCGTGATCGTGGTCGGAATCTGCCTGTTCCACGGTTCGCTCGTCTTCTCGCCCGGGTCATGGCTTGTCAACAACGCCGAGCGAAGCCTGGTCCTGGGCGGATTCGCCGCCTTCACCTTCCAGTGGGGGATCGCCCTCATGTTTATCCTCGCCGGGGCGGCGAGCTGGTTCGGTCTGCGTTCGCGGGGCGTGTGGCATTTCGCTTCCAGCCGCGTCATCCGGCTCGGACTGCCGCTCGCGGCCGGGATTGCCGTCCTGTCCCCGCTGCAGTCGTATCTCGAGCACACCCGGACCATCGAGGTTGGTGGCCTGCTGCGGACCTACGTGACCTTCTGGACTTCGGTCCACATCACATGGAGCCCGGCGTCCGCGTACGGACTCGTCTTCCACCTGTGGTTCCTGACCCATCTCCTGGCGATCTCGCTGGTCACGCTGCCCATCGCCGTGTGGCTTCGCTCAGGCAGAGGCCGCAATTTGATCGAGGGCATCGTCCGGTCGGCTGGCGCCCCCGGCGCTTATCTGATGGGGGCTCTGCCCCTGGCGGCCGTCCAGATGGCTCTGCACGCACGCTTTCCCGCCTACCAGGACTGGTCTGACCTGGCGGCGTGGTCGGTGCTCTACCTCTGTGGTTTCGTGCTCATGTCGGACGCGCGCTTTGAAGCAGCCCTGCGTCGCCACATCGCCAATGCGCTGGTGGTTGCGCTCCTGGTCTCAGCCACCATCGGTTTTCTCTCCTTGACGGGTCGAGTTTCGGAGTGGGACGCGCACCCCGACTACAGCGCGGGCTATCTCGCCTACCAGGCGTTGCGCAGCCTGAACACGTGGAGTTGGCTGGTTTTCTTGCTTGGCATCGGGGTCAGGTGGTTGGACCGGTACAACAGGCTCGCCGAATGGGGCGCTGACATGCCGATGCCCTTCTACGTGCTGCACCAGCCGGTGCTCGTGGTGATCGCCCGTTTCGTCGTCGGCTGGAATGCCGGCCTATGGCTGAAGTTCTTCCTGATCGTTTCGACCGCCATCGGCGTCACCCTCGTCCTGTGCGAGGGAGTTCGCCGAGTCCGGGTCTTGCGCGTGTTGTTCGGATTGAGGGGCGTGGCGAAGCCTCGCCTCCCCCGCGGGCCGAACGTCCCGGACGGGGCGCGGCTGACGGCCCTGTGATCGCGCCACGCGGTGTTGAAGGGTTGGAGCATGAGAGTCGCAGCGCTCGTCGTGCTGTCCGCCCTGCTGGTCGCCTGTGGCTCGGTCTCGCCCGGCGGCAACCCATCTTCGTCGTCTTATCCCAGCGTCTCGCCGTCCGCAGAGACCACCCCCACCCCTAGCGCGTCTCCTTCTCCATCGCCCTCGCCGGAGCCCACCCCTTCGCCCGTCGCCTCGCCGTCGCCCAGCCCCGTCGCATGCGCCCCGCTTCAAGGCGGGACGTCGGCCAGGGCCACGATCATCGACGTCCGGGTAGGCTCGCACCCTGGGTACGACCGCCTGGTGGTCGAGTTCACGGGAGGTCTTCCCGAATACAAGCTCGTGGCGCAGGACCCCTCGACTTTCGTCGGTCCTTTCAGCGGCCTTCCGATCAGCGTCGCCGGCAGCGCGGGGATGCACCTGTTCCTCTACCACCAGGACATCCCGCCCTCCTATCAGCACGGGACCAACTTGAAGCCTGAATACAGCGTGCTGAAGCAGGTCGTCGTGATGGCCGACTTTGAAGGCCAGGCCGACATCGCGATCGGCCTCGGCCGGGCCGCGTGCCCGGCGGTGTCGACCCTGACCGGCCCTTACCGGCTGGTGATCGACTTCCCGACGCAGTAGATGCGCTACGACGCGATCGGCCCGCTCCTCGCCGCCGGCGACCCGGCACTGGCGTGGGCGGTCGGGCATGACCTCCTGGACGAGCCGTTGGAGCCGCAGACGCTGTGGGAGCTCCCGCCGGTCGTTCAGGCCACGCGCCATCAGCGCGAGGATGGTTCGTGGGCTTACCACGGTGGCGCCTCGCGCGTGCGGACGGCCGAGAACTACGCGCAGCTCGCGACGTATCAGCAGCTGCTGGTGCTGATCTCGAAGTATCGACTCGATCGCCGCCATCCGACGGTAGCCCGGGCCACAGATTTTCTCCTCGGTTTCCAGACGGAAGAAGGCGACATCCGTGGCCTCTACGGCTCGCAATACACGCCCAACTACACCGGCGACATGCTCGGGCTCATGGTCGCCGCCGGATACCAGGACGATCGCCGCGTGCTGAGGGGCATCGACTGGCTCCTTTCGATGAGGCAGGACGACGGGGGCTGGGCGCTACCGCTGCGCACCGTGCCCGCGCAATCGGGCGGGTTCACGCGAATGATGAGGTTGGGCGCTCCGATTCAACCCGACCGTGTGCGACCCTCATCGCACCTGATCACCGGGATCGCGCTGCGTGCCCTGGCCGCGCACCCGCGCTACCGGCACGGGGCCGAGGCGCGAAAAGCCGCGCGATTGCTCGCCGGCCGGTTCCTGCAGCCGGACCGCTACCTCGACCGAGGCGAAGTGGGCTACTGGACCAAGCTCACGTTTCCCTTCCGGTGGACCGACCTCGCGTCGTCGCTCGACGCCATCGCGCTGGTCGGATTGCACCCGTCGGAGCCCGACGTGTCGCGAGGCCTCGACTGGCTGGCCTCGCATCAACGCGCGAGCGGCCTGTGGCAGACGGGCTACGGCAAGACTAAAGACGTGCTGGTCAACCACTGGGTGACCTTTGCCGTGGCGCGGGTCTTCAAGCGGTTCTTCGGGGTCCGCGCACTGCTCAGGTCGAGTGGAGAGGTGGAGGTCGCGGTCGCGCGGCGCCACGGCGTGCGCGTCGGAAGAGCCTAGGCTCGGGTTCTCAGCCGGCTACCGATTAGCCTTACGCGAGGCCGATGGGCGATGCCGCGATCGAGGCTGTGGACCTCAAGAAGACGTACACCACCTCGCGCGGCGTGTTCCGCCGCGAGCGGGTCGAGCGCGCGGCGCTGCGCGGCGCCGACCTGAGGATCGAGCGAGGCGAGCTCTTCGGGTTGCTCGGTCCCAACGGCGCGGGCAAGACGACGATGGTCAAGATCTTCACGACCTTGCTCTTGCCGACCTCCGGCAAGGCGCGGATCCTCGGCTTCGACGTGTTCAAAGACGCGCCCGCGATCCGCAAGCGTATCGGGTTTGTCTTCGGTGGCGAGCGCGGCCTCTACTGGCGGCTCTCCGGGCTGGACAACCTTCGTTACTTCGCGGACCTCTATCGCATCCCTCCGAGCGTTTCGCGCAAGCGCATCGCCGAGCTGGTGCAGAGGTTGGGCCTTCTGGGTCGCGAACGCGACAAGGTCGAGCACTACTCCCGAGGCATGAAGCAAAGACTCCATCTTGCGCGAGGCCTGCTCAACGATCCGGAAGTGCTCTTCCTCGATGAGCCGACCATCGGCCTCGACCCGGTGGGGGCGCGCGAGCTGCGCTCGATCGTGAGAGAGCTTGCCGATTCGGGCAAGACGATCTTTCTGACCACCCACTACATGTTCGAGGCGGACGCGATCTGCGATCGGATCGCGGTGATCAACAAGGGCGAGATCCTCGCCGAGGGCACGCCCAACAGCATCAAGCACGGCGTCGAGGACCAGGGCGTGGTCGAGTTCGAGGTCGTAGGCATGCCTGACGATCGCCTCGCCGGCCTGCGCCGCCTCCCCGGGGTGAGCTCCGTCACGGTGTCCGAACACGAGCTCGCGCAGGTCGTCACGGTCCAGTGCACACACCCCGCCAACGTCATGACGCAGCTTGGCGTTCTGCTTGACGGCCTCGAGTTCCAGAAGGTGAGCTCCCGCGAGCCGACCCTCGAGGACGCATACGTGCAGCTGATCGGCGAGTCCTCTTGAAGACCCTTGCTCGCGCCGCCTTCAGCGCGTTGTGGGTGAGCACGCGACTGCGTGTGGTCAGCCCGTTCGCGTACCTGAACTGGCTGGTCTTTCCGTTACTCTTCGCTGCCCTCGGCCTGTACGTTTTGAGCGGTCCGGGCGCGGCCGCGTCACACCTCGCGTATGGGGTCTTGGGCGGAGGGCTCATGGGGTACTGGTCGGTGGCTTACCTGGACGGCGGCAACGGGATCCAGGAGGAGCGCTGGAACGGCACGCTGGAACAGATCTTCGCCGTCCCGACCCCTCTGGGGGTGATTCTGCTCGGCAAGATCTGCGGCAGCCTTGTGTTCGGGATCGCTTCGTTCGTGCCCACGGTGGCGTTTGCCTACGTCGGCTTTCACGCCTTTCTTCCCCATGTCGACGCGCTGCGCTTCGTGGTCTCGCTGGGCGTGCTCACGTTCACCTTCTTCGCGATCTCGATCACACTGACCCCGGTCTTCGCACTCTGGCGCTCGGCCTTCAGCATGCTCAACGGTTTCGAGATGGGCGTTTACGTGCTGTGTGGGTTCATGTTCCCGGTTGCCGTGCTGGCGCCGTGGGCGCAGGGGGTCGCCGGCGTGCTTGCGCCGACATGGGCGACGAAGGCCCTCTACGCATCGACCACCGCCGATGGCCCACATGATTTTGCAACGTGGTGGCTGGTCGCGATCGGGCTCAGCCTCGCGTACCTCGTCGGCGCTTACTTCATGTACCGGCTCGTCGGAAAGCACGCTCGTGTTTCCGGCGACCTGGCCCTGGCGTGAAGAGCCTCGCCGCCGAGGCGGTTGTCTTCGCCCGCTCGACGTATCTCCAGTACGTCGCGCTGTTCCAGTGGGCCAGCGTTCGCGGATACATCGCGTACAAGGTCATTCTGCCGGTGGTCCAGATCCTGTTCTTCGTCGAGCTCGGCGTCTACGCCGCGGGCCGCCAGAACGCCCTGTACTTCGCTCTTGGCAATGCGCTCCAGCTCACGGCCAACGCGGGCATATTCGGTGTGATCGCCACGGTCGCCAACGAGCGCCAGTATGGAACGCTGCCGATTCTTCTCGGTTCACCGGCCAACCGGCTGGTCACCTTCCTCAGCCGGGCGATCGTCAACGTGATCGATGGCATCGTGACGGTGATCGTCGGGCTTGGCTTCGCGGCCCTGCTCTTCGGTCTTGACGTGCAGCACGGCAACCTGCCGCTGCTCGGACTCTGCGTGCTCGTCATGTCCCTTTCGACGGCGGGGCTTGGCCTGATGTTCGGCAGCATCGGCCTGGTGATGCGTGACGCCATCGTCCTGGCGAACATCGTCTATTACGGCCTGCTCATCGTCTGCGGCATCAACTTTCCCGTCAGCCGCCTGCCCGGCTCGATTCAGGTCCTCTCGTACGCCCTGCCGCTCACGCGCGGAGTGCAGGCCGCGCGGGAGGCCGCTGCCGGCGCATCACTGGGGCATGTCGCGGGCCTGCTGGCCGGCGAGCTGGTGGTGGGATTGGCCTGGGCGCTCGGCGGCTACGCTCTCTTCCTTATGCTCGAGAGCTACGCGCGGCGGGGCGGCCTGCAGGAGGCGTACTGAATGGCTGAGTTCACGACTCGTCCGGAGCTGAAAGGAACGTTCGGGATGGTGAGCTCGACGCACTGGCTCGCCAGCCAGTGCGGCATGTCGGTCCTCGAGCGCGGTGGCAACGCATTCGACGCCGCCGTCGCCGCGGGCTTCGTCCTCCAGGTCGTCGAGCCTCACCTGAACGGGCTGGGCGGAGATCTGCCCATCGTGCTCTGGGATGCCGCGCGCGGCACGACGGAGGTCATATGCGGCCAGGGCCCGGCGCCGGCCTGGGCCTCGATCGAACGAATCCATGCGATGGGCCTCTCCGACATCCCGGGGACCGGGCTCGTGGCAGCGTGCGTGCCCGGCGCGTTCGCGGGCTGGATGACGCTCCTGCGGGACCACGGCACGTGGCGCGTGGCGGATGTCCTCGAATACGCGATCGGGTACGCGGACGCCGGCTACCCGCTGCTGCCCAGAGTCTCGGAGACGATCGCGATGGTCGAACCGCTTTTTCGCGATCACTGGCCATCCTCGGCATCGATCTACCTTCGCGACGGAGTCCCGGCGCCGTGGTCGCGGTTCCGCAACCCGGACCTGGCGGCGACTATGCGCCGGCTGGTCTCCGAGGCGGCGGGCTCCGGGAGCGGCCGCGAAAAGCAGATCGAGGCCGCGCTCGCCGGCTACTATTCCGGCTTCGTGGCCGAGGCGATCGACCGCCACTGCCGCGCCGAGCTCATGGACAGCTCGGGCGAGCGACACCGCGGTCAGCTCGACGGCGGCGACCTGGCGAGGTTCGCGGCCTCGCACGAAGCGCCGGTCACAGCCGACTTCCGGGGCTGGACGGTCGCCAAGTGCGGGCCTTGGAGCCAGGGCCCGGTCTTCCTCCAGCAGCTGCGCTTGCTGGAGGGCCTCGATGTGGAAGAGGCGGGCTTCCTGTCCGCCGACCACGTCCACCTCGTCATCGAGTGCGCCAAGCTCGCGTTCGCGGACCGCGAGGCATGGTATGCCGACCCTGCGTTCGCGCCGGTACCGCTGGACGCCCTGCTCAGCCGCGGTTATGCGGAGGAGCGCGGCGCCCTCGTTGGCCCGACCGCATCGCTCGAGCTCAGGCCAGGGTCGCCCGGCGGTCTCGAGCCCAGGCTGCCGAGGCGCGGCGTGCAGGCGGTCTCGGAGGGACACTGGACCGGAGCCGGCTCCCAGGCCGTGGGCGAGGTGCGCGGTGACACCGTCCATGTCGCCGTCGCAGACCAATGGGGCAACCTCGCGGCGTGCACTCCAAGCGGCGGCTGGCTGCAGAGCTCGCCCGTGATCGAGGGCCTCGGGTTCTGCCTCGGCACCCGGGCCCAGATGTTCAATCTCGATCCCGAGCATCCCAACCACCTGGAGGGCGGCAAGAGGCCGCGAACCACCCTCAGCCCTTCGCTCGCGCTGCGAGGGGACGAGCCACGCCTGGCGTTTGGCACTCCCGGCGGTGACCAGCAGGACCAGTGGACGCTGGAGTTCTTTCTCGCGCACGCTGTCTTCGGCCACGACCTTCAAGCGGCCATCGATTCGCCGACATTTCATACGTCTCACTTTCCGAGCTCGTTCGCACCTCACGACGCCCACCCCGGCAGGGTGCACCTCGAAGAGCTGCCGGATCGATCCGTCGCCGACGAGCTGCGACGCCGTGGACATGAGGTCGAGGAGGTCGACCGTTGGTCGCTGGGGCGCACGTGCGCCGTCGGGCGAGACCCCGAGACGGGGATGCTTTCGGCCGCCGCCAACCCGCGCGGGGG
>JBAUTF010000357.1:0-10265 GCA_049582065.1 Candidatus Dormiibacterota bacterium
GTGTCGGCCGAGAACCACGAGGGGTCTCGAAACTCGACCGCGGCGGGCCTCCCCAGCGCGCCCAGCAGAGAATCGAGCAGGGCTACGTCCAGCTTGCGCGCCGGCGGAAACTGCAGGAGAACGGGGCCCAGCCGCTGGCCCAGCGAGGCGATGCGCTCGCTGAAGATTCGCGCCAGGCCGACCCGGTCGAACCCTTCGGCGGAATAAGTCAAGCCGCGGTTCGCCTTCACGCAAAAGCGGAAGCCGGGCGGCGTCTCGGACGCCCAGCCGGCCAGCGCGGCCGCCGGCGGCGTGCGGTAGAAGCTGCCGTTGAGCTCAACCCCGTTGAACCGTTGCGCGTAGAAGGCGAGCATCTTCGCGCCTGGAAACGCTGCCGGGTAGAACTTTCCTTTCCAGCTCGCATAGCTGAAGCCGGAAGTGCCGGCGTAGAGCGTCTTAAGAAACCCCGGCCGCCTGCCGGCCGCGCATCACGCGCTCGTGGAGCTGGCCGCAGGCGGCATCGGCTTCGCGGCCCCGCGTGTCGCGAACGGTCACGTTCAAGCCCTGGGCCTCGAGCTTTTCCTTGAAGGCGCGGATCGACGCGCGGTCGGGCGCCCGATACGGCGTGTCCTCCACCGGGTTGAAAGGGATCAGGTTCACGTGCGCGAGCTTGCGGCGCAGCAAAGCACCCAGCTCCTTGGCGTCGCGCTCCGTGTCATTGACCCCGGCCAGCAGCACCCATTCGTAGCTCACCCGCCGGCCGGTCTTCTCCGCGTAAGCCTGCGCAGCGTCGACCAGCTCACCCACGGGGTACTTCTTGTTGATCGGCACCAGGACGTCGCGCAGCTCGTCGCGCGCCGCGTGCAATGAGATGGCGAGCGTCACCGGCAGCCCCTCCTCGCTGAGCTGCGCGATGCGCGGGATGAGCCCGCTGGTCGACAGCACGATGCGCCGCGGGCTGATGCCGAGCAGTTCGGGATCGGCGATCCGCCTCAGCGCGTCGAGCACCTCCCGGTAGTTCGCCATCGGCTCGCCCATGCCCATGAAAACCACGTGCGACAGGCGCCTGCCCTCGCCGCCCAGGATCCTCGCCGCGTCGACCGCCTGCTCGACGATCTCGTGAGATTTCAGGTTGCGGCCGAAGGGAAACTTGCCCGTCGCGCAGAACGGGCAGCCGATCGGGCAGCCGGCCTGCGAAGAGATGCAGAGGGTCGAGCGCTCGGCGTACCTCATCACGACGGCCTCGACCGAGTGTCCGCCGTCGAGCTCGAACAGCGTCTTGGTGGTCAGGCTTCGGTCCGCGTCGGACACCGCCACAGGTCTCAGCGACGTGATGCGGAAGTCGAGGTTCAACGCAGTGCGCAGCTCTTTGGGCAGGTCGTGCATCGCCTCGAAGGACGCCGCCCCGCGCGCGAGCCAACCCCAGACCTGGCGACGCCTGTATGCGCCGGCGCCGTTGGCAAGCATCCAGGCTTCGAGGTCGGCGGCCGCCAGCGACAGTAATGGCGGCCGTGAATCGATCATGCCGCTCACGATACCGGCGCCTGATAAACCTCTTCGCCGGCGTGGTCGTGGACCGCCACCGCCCCGTCGTCGACGAGCTTTCGCAGGTGGGCGCGAAGGGTCATCTCCGCGGCCACCATCAGCTTGTCGTCCAGGTCGCCGTACACCCGCCGGGTCAGCTCTCCCGCTGACCCGGCGCCGCGCCTCACCTCGGCCAGCACCTGCGCCTCGCGCTCGAGGCGGTGCCGCGTGTACTCGGCGATCTTCGCCATGGCGTCGGTCACGGGGTCCCAGTGGCCGGGGAAGAGGATCCCGGGCTTCAGACCGGCCAGCCGGTCCAGCGACCGCAGGTATGCGGCGACGTCGCCCTCGGGATAGGTGACCATCGAGCTGCCGCGGCCCAGGATCAGGTCGCCGGTGAAAAGGGCGCCGTCCCCGGGGATGAAGAAGCAAAGGTGGTCTGCGCTGTGACCGGGCGTGTGCAAGGCGGTGAGCTTGAGCGTTCCGACGTTGACGACGTCACCGTCGCCCAGCTCCGGGTAGCGGCGCACCGATGCGTGATGCAGTTTCGCAAAACGCTCGGCCAGCGGCAGGTGGTCGGGGTGCGAGTGCGTCACGAGCACCACGCCGACCGTCGCCCCCGCGAGCCGTCGATCAAGGGCCTGCAGGTGCGCCGCGTCGTCAGGCCCCGGGTCGATCACCGCAACCACCGGACCGGCTTCGACGATCCACGTGTTCGTCCCGGGCCCGGTGTATGGGCCGGGATTGGGCGCGACGACGCGGTGGACTACCGCCACGGGCCGGGCTCAATCCTCAAGGCTGGTGGTAGGCCGGGAGATAGATGTCGGCTCCGTCCGGGAGCACGTCGAGCCACCCGTCGAGGTGGAGGTCGATGATCACCCGCAGCAGGGGCTCGCCCATCTCCGGCACGGCCTGCGCCTTGCGGGGACCGGTGGTCGCAAGGTGGATCCTCCACCACGAGCCCACCGGCTGGGCGTCGATCGTCAACGAGTCGCCGTCCAGCCAGTCGCCGGCGCGGGCGAAGGCCTCGACCAGCACCGGCTCGGACCCCAGCACCGCCGCGCCGGGAGGCAGCTTGCGTTCGACCGCGGGCAGAGCGAGGTTCAGCACCGCCCCCAGCACCACGCCGCGCGCGCCGTCCTTGGGCTCGATCGCCGCCGCCTCGAGGGCGGCCGCCCGGCGCCCCACCTCCTGGGCCTGCTCGAAAACACCCTCGAGAAGCTCGGTGCGCCCGAAGGCGGCTTGCCGCGCCGACTCCTGCAGCGCAAGCACCGAAGACCGCAGCTTGTGCCCGAGGCGTCCCAGCAGGTGGTCGCGACGCTCGGCCATCAGCTGCTGTCCCATCTCTGCGCACTTGCGCGCCTGCCCCAGACCTCCCCGGCGGCCCCAACCGACGAGCCGGCCGTTCAGGATCAGCGGCTCCAACGGGGGGCCCGGCGGAGGGAAGTCGATGTCGGCCGGCCCGTGGCGGAGGCGCTCGGGCACCGACTCGAGACCGCCGCCCACCCGCACCCAGACCATCTCGGCGGCGCTCATGAGACGCCTAACGTCAAATCGGTTCCTTTACCGCGCCGGGACCGTGAACTTGAAGGTGGTGCCTCGCCGGTCGCTCGACTCCACCCAGATGCGGCCGCCGAAGGAGCGCTCCACGACCAGGCGGCAGAGGTAGAGCCCGAGGCCCAAGCCGCCCTGCGACCTGTTGCGGCCGGCAGGTCCGGTCTTCTCGAAGAGCGTGTCGAGGCTGGCCACCGGCAAGCCCTGGCCGCGGTCGCTCACTGTGACCTCAAGCCATGCGCGCTGCGCCGGCCGCGCCTCCACGATCACAGGGCCCGACGTGTACTCAAGCGCGTTGCCGACGAGGTTGGTCAGAACCTGCGCCAGATGGGCCGGCTCGCAGAACGCCGGCGGCAGGCCCGGGGGCAGGTGGACCTCGACTGCCGCGGAGCGCTCCGGGTAGCGGTGCAACAGCACCCCCATCACAGCGTCGATCGCCGGGCCGAGCTCGACCCGGTCGGGGTTGGGCTCGAAGTGCCTGGTCTCGAGCTTGGCGATGATCAGCTGGCTCTCGACAAGGCTCAGCAGTCGGTCGGACGACTCGTAGGCCTCTTGCAGGAGCTCCTTCCTGCCGCCCGCATCGATCGTGTCGCCCCATTGCATGATCCCGGCGAGGGTGTTCTTCATCGCCGCCGCCGGGCTTCGCACCTCGTGGCCGATGGCGCGGAGCATGAGGTCTTTGGCTTCGAGCGCAAGGCTCTGCGCGGTCACGTCCTCGTGCAGGGTCAGGACCCCCGCAGGCTCGCCCTCCAGGCCCGGGATCACCACCCGCCGGACATGGACGGTGCGCTCGGGATCGCGCATCCGCAGCTCGAGCGTGCCGTTCGACTCGCCATCCTCGGTCGGGACCGCCCCGGCCGCCGCGTAGATCTCGGCGGGAGTGCGCCCCGGCATCTCGGACGCCTGCAGGTGGTAGATCGACTCGACCTCGGGGTTGGCATAGACGATCCGGCCGCCGGCGTCCTCGAGAAGAACTCCGACCGGCGAGTGGCGCAGGATCGCGTTCATCATCCTGCGCTCGCGGTCGAGCGCGTCCACCAGCTCGAGCTGGCCGATCAGCACCGCGGCCTGGCCGGCCAGTACGCCCGCCAGCCTCCTCGTCTCAGCGCCGCCGCCGGTCATGCGAGCCACCAGGAGCCCGGCCAGCCGGCCTTCGACCTGGATCGGGATCGCGAATGCATCCTGCGGCGCCCCCAGAAGGTCGAGCAGCGCCCTGAGGCGCCTCCCGCCGGTCGGCGCGGCCAGCGCGCGCAACAGTTGAGCGCTGTCGTTCACGGGCACCCGGGGCTGCACCTCGCCGCTGTCGGAGCGGCGCACGAGCTGACCGTCCTCGAGGAGCCAGAGCTCGCCCTGGGACCCGGCCAGGGCCCGGCTGACCAGCCGCCCCATCTCCAACCGGGCTCGATCGGGCTCGGTCGGTGTCAGCTCGGTGAACGCCGCGACGGCCTCGAGGGTCCGGATGCGGCCGCGTGTCTCAGCCACCAGCCGCGAGTTCTCGATCGCGATTGCCGCGTGGCGGGCGAACTCCAGCGCCGCGGGGCCAGGCTCGGCCACGAGCGTCGACGCGTGCACGGCGCCGATGGCCCCGACGAGCCGGTCGCCGTACCAGAGTGGAATGAGGCTCCACGCCTGCCCGCCCGTGGTGCCGATCACCAGGCCCGGGGGCGCCAGGCGGTCCTCCTTGTTCAGGTTGGCCCAGGCCAGGACCTCTTCGGCCGCCGGCTCCCCACTCCCGCGGGTCGCGGTGATACGGCCCTCCGTGTCGAAGGCCCAGCACACGGCGCCGGGCGATTCCAGCATGGTTCTCGCCTGGTCGGCGATGTTGGTGACCACGCTGATCAGCTCGTGGCCCGCCAGAGCGGCGAGCTCCTGGATGCGCACCGACTGCGCCAGAGCGATCTCGTTCGCGTGGTGAAGGCGCATCGTGCGCAAGGCGATGGCGACGACCGGTGCGGCCGCCTCTAGAAGCTTCAGCTGGGCGGGGACAAACCGGCCGCCATCGTTTCTCATCGCGATCAGGCCCGCCACCACTCGGTCGTTTTGCGTGATCGGCGCCCACACCGAATGGCTCGGCGAGCGGCTGAAGATGTAGTCGCCAAAGGGCCCCTCTGTTTCCGCCGCACCCAAAGCCTTTGGCTCCTGCATCTCGCCGCCCTCGTCGATCATCCGGCGAAAAAAGGGTGCCTCCTCGAGCGGCACCGGGCCGATCTCACCGGTCTTGGCGCCCTGCTCGCCGGTGAATGCTGCCATGTTCCCGGCGACGTCGAGGTAGGCGAGCACCATGTGCGTCGCGCCGAGGTATTCGCTGACCACCTTGAAAACCGCTTCCGCCAACTGCCTTTCGTTGGAAGCGCTGGCCACCCCCATTTCGAGGAGATGGAGCGTCTCCAGCCTCGCCCTCTCCGTCTGAGCCTGCGCGAAGTGGTCGGCATTGGCCAGGGCGAGGCTGACGTGCGCCGCGATGTCCTCCAGCAATTTGACGTGCCACTCCTCGAACGCGGCTTCGTGGTAGGACTGAAGAGACAGCAAAGCCGTGATCCGCTCGCCGCTCAGCACCGGCACCCACACGAACGAACGCGAGACCAACCTGCGGTCTGCGCGCGGCCCCGAGACGAACACCGCGGCTCCCCGGCCCACCGTCCAACCCTCGCGTTCCAGATCGCCGCGCTCGAACGATCGAGCCCACGGCGAATTGCGAACCAGCACTGGTTTTCCGCCCTCGTATGCCTCGCGCGAGGGGCCGGTGACCGCCAGTGGGACTGGCGGGACAACCTCCTCCATTCCGGCGACATATTGGTATCCCTCCGCCACCGGCCCGTCAGCCGTCTGGGTGATGGCGGCGAGGATGAAGCCGTCGAAGTTGAGGAACTTGCCCAGCTCCTCGCGCAACGTCCTCATGATCGACCAGCGGTCCAGGCTGGAAGCGAGACGGCGGCCGATGGTGTTGACGACTTCGAGGCGCCTCTTCTGATCTTCAAGCGCTTCGTAGCTGCGCGCGTTACGCAGGGCCAGGGTGACTTCGTCCGACACCAGCTCGAGGAATGCCGCTGTCGAATCCTCGTAAGCGTAAGCCTGCGCAGACGTGATGCCGAGCGCGCCGCGCGCCTCGCCACCCTCTTTGAGCGGCACCCACAGCGATGACGAAGGGGAGTAGGTGAGCAGTGGTTTGGCCTCGCGCGCGACCGACCGTGCTGTCGCGGCGAGCGAGGAGCGTCTTGACAGCCACCGCGAGCTCACGGCGGTTTCGGCCTCGATGTGGAGCAGCCTTGCCCGGTCTGTTTCGCCCTGGATGGTGACCAACTCCAGAGCGTCCACCGGCAACAGCTCGCGCAGCGTCGCATAGAGGCCCGTCAACACGCTCGTCTCGTCAAGCGTCGAGGTCATGGCCCGGGCGATGCTGTTCAAAGCCCCGAGACGCCGAGCCTGGTTTCGGGTCAGCTCGTTGAGGGACACGTTGGCGAGAAGGACGCCAAGCGTGCGGTGGACCTCTTCAAGGAACGCTGTCTCGGAATCGGGCACCCGGCGCTTCTTGTAGGACTGGTAGATGACACTTCCGATCACCTCGTCCTGGTGCTTCACCGGCACCCAGATCGCGAACCTGGTCCTGCGTCCGACTCCAGGCCCCTTGCCTTTCTCCTGCCGCCATGACTCGGTCGGGACCACGGCGGTCCTCGGGTTCGAGTAGTTCTTGGCATAGGTGGACTCTTTCAAGGGCCTCCGCCGGACGTCCTGCAGGACGCCCGAGTCGATCGCAACGGAGTGATACCAGCCCTCACGCTCCAGGACGTGGAGGTTCAGGACGTCGTAGCCGAAACCCGCCTGCAATCCGCGGTACAGGACCTGAACCAGGTCCGCCTCGGTGACGCAGCTCCCGAGCTCGTGGACCAGGGCGGCGGCCGTTAGACGGGGATCCCTGGGTTTCCGAGGCACTGCCTTCGCCCTTGCGGGCGGCCGTTTTACCGTTCCGGGCGATATGTGGGGCCTGGCTCCTCGCCGGGCGGGATTCGGCATCAGCACCGATATACTGCCCCAGAATCACATTGCCGTTCACTCCGCCCAAGCCAATCGCACCCACGCCGGCCGACCTTCGAGGCTCCTCAGTGCTCGTGGTCGACGACGAGCGAGCGTGGCGGGTGATCCTGGAGACGGACCTGCGGATGCTCGGCTACCGCGTCTGCATGGCCGAGGACGCGGACCAGGCGCTCGAGCTGGCGCGCACGGAAAAGCCGGAGGTGGCGATCATCGATCTGATGCTCCCCGAGCCGATGGACGGCTGGGGCCTTCTCAACGAGCTCAGGGCACGCGGGCAGAAGGTGCCTGTAATTTTCTACACGGCCTACCCCGTCTTCCCATCGGGGACCGACGACCCCGACGTGGTCGGCTACATGAGCAAAGCCGTCGACCGTGCCGACCTGTACGCCCTCTTGCCTCCGGCCATCAGGCGCTCTCGAGAGCGCCAGAACTCAGATTCTTAGTTGGTCAGCCGCTGAGCTACCAGAGTCCGAACCAGGACGCGAAGTCCGTCCAGTCAGCGCCTGACGCCATCGCCAGAGCGGCGAGAGAGGCCGCCACGACCACCAATCCGCGGACTCTTACTCTCCAAGTCATCCCCATCTTTCCCCTTTGTTTTTCCAACTGATGAAAGGCTCAGGCGTCAGTATGGATTCGCTCCTTTGAGTTTGCGTGTTCAGATAGTGAGTATTATCGTAAAAAATCATATAGGGCACCACCTTGGAAAATCAGAGCATCGATAAGCCACGTTCCGTCCCGGCCCGTGGTCGTGAGGTCCGGCTGCCTCCGCTGCCCCCTGGGCTCGAGGTCTACCGTCCCGCAGACGTCCTCGGTTCGTCCGTGCTGGTGGTCGAGGACGAGGCCGCCATGCAGCAGCAGCTCCGGATCGACCTGCACGACCTCGGCTACCGTCCCTCGGTCGCCTCGTCGCCGCCCGAGGCCATGGAGCTGCTCGAACGAGAGCGTGTCGCCGCCGTCCTCCTGGACCTCGTGCTCGACGAGGGCGAGGATTCGGGCTTCGAGCTCTTGACCTGGATCCGGCGTCACCACCCCGGGCTGCCCGTGATCGTGCTGTCGGCGGCGCAGGTCAACTCGGCGGCGATCAGAAAGGCGTATGAGCTCGGCGCCAGCTCGTATTTCGTAAAGGGCAACGTGCCGATGGCGCACATCTACTCCGACCTGGCGGCCCGGCTTGTGGAGCGTGGCACGGGTCGCCCCGGCAGCTACCGCTTCGGACGCCTCGAGTTCGATCCCACGCGGCGCGCCGTCAAGCTCGGCGCCAAGGAGATTCGGCTGACGCAGCAGCAGGCCGCCATCGTCCTTTTCCTCGCCCAGGGCTCCAAGCCAGCCACGGCGAGAGACCTCATCGACGCCGGCCTGTTCCGCGACAACGCGGCGCACTCCACGGTGCACTCCGCCCTCCTCACGCTGCGCCGGCGGCTGGATGAGCTGGAGCCAGGGCTCGGCCCCAATTTCGTGCGTGCCTCGGCGCGCGGGTACGGACTGGTGTCGATCCATGAGTGATGACCAGGCCACGAACCCGCTGCCCAGCCGGTCGGTGATCGACGAGGTCATCGAGCTCCGCCGTCATTTCCATCGGCACCCTGAGGTGAGCTTCGCCGAGCACGAGACCACCCGGCAGCTGACAGAGCGCCTCAAGCAGCTCGGCCTCGAGCTCAAGACGTGCCCGACCGAGACCGGCGTTGTCGCGCTGCTAGACACGGGGCGCCCAGGTAAGACGGTGATGCTCCGCGCGGACATCGACGGGCTCCCCATCACCGAAGAGTCCGGCGTTGACTTTGCCTCGCGCATGGACGGACGGATGCATGCGTGCGGTCATGACGCGCACATGGCCATCATGGTCGGCGTCGCGCGGACGCTGGTCGACCGCATCTGGGACGTGAAGGGCAAGTACCTCTTCGTGTTCCAGCCCGCCGAGGAGATCGTCGAGGGCGCCAAGGCGATGATCGCGCGCGGGCTGCTCGACGATCACCATCCCGACTCGGTGATCGGCCTGCACATCGTGAGCTTCCTAGAGTCCGGAACGGTCATATCGCGACCCGGCCTGATGTGGGCGGGCTCGGATGCGTTCGACATCAGGTTCTCTGGCCCGGGCGGCCACGGCGGGATGATGGGCCGGCGCGGCAACGTGCTGGCGGCCCAGGCGTTCTTCGTGGAGCGACTTCACACCGTGGTCGAGGGTCTCGAGCACGAAGGCGTGCAGTGCCACACCACGGTCGGCAACATCAGCAGCGATGGAGCCTGGAACATCGTTCCCCGCGGAGTCCTGGTGCAGGGAAGCCTGCGCACCTTCAACGACTCCTTGCGGGAGCAGGCGCTCGATCGGCTGCACGATCTGCTGCGCGAGGCCGAGAGCGAGTTCGAGGTCCGCGCCAACGTCGACCTCGTCCACGGGACCGTGCCCCTCATGAACGAGCCGAACGTTACGCGCCACGTGCTCGACGTCGGCCGCGAGCTCATCGGCGACAAAGCGAGCCTGCTCGGCCGCCCGCTCACCGTGAGCGACGACATCGCCGAGTTCCTGACCCGGATTCCCGGCTGCTACTTCATGCTGGGAGCCATGCCACCGGGCGAAGCGCCGGCGGCCCACCACTCGCCCGGGTTCCGCATCGACGAGGCGGCGCTGCCGGTCGGGGTCAAGGTCCTGGCGGGGGCCGCCGCCCGACTCGCCACCGAGTAGGTCTCACGTGCTCTGGCTGGTCGCGATCGCGCTTGGTCTGGTCGTGGGTTTGGTGACCGGCGGGAGCATCGACAACTTCGCCCGCGTTCGGTTTCGGTGGCCGGTGGTCCTGCTCGTCGCCGTGGTGATCAGGGAGGCCGTGCTGCTGACCCCGCTCAACCACGTGAACGGCGCGCAGTACGTCTACCTGGCGGCGCTGGCGGCCATCGTGGCCTGGACGATCTGGCATTTCGACCTGCTGCCCGGGGTCTGGCTCGTCTCGGCCGGTGGCGCGCTGAACCTGCTCGTGATCGGGGTCAACGGCGCGCGAATGCCCGTGACCCCAGCCCTCGCGGGCTCGCTGCTCGGTCGTGGCGAGATCGCGCAGTACACGCTGATGGGCCCGGGGACCAACCTCAACTCGCTCGGCGACTGGATCTCTGTGCCCCCGTTTCCCGAGGCTTACAGCCCGGGCGACGTCGTGATCGCGGCAGGCCTGGCGCTCGTGGTTTTCCTC
>JBAUTF010000358.1:0-7883 GCA_049582065.1 Candidatus Dormiibacterota bacterium
CTGAGGAGCGCCTCCATCAACAATTGAGGTCAGACGTCACTCTTTCCGTCGGCGCCAAACGAGGAGGCGCATACGGACGGGGCGGCTGTGCTGCCTTACACGATGGCTTTCGAAGGATCATCAGATAAGGTGGTTCGGTATCGGTATACCGCCCTCGAAGAATCGCGACCAGCGATATTTCTCTAACGGAATCGACGCGGAACGTCCGAGGATGACATCGGACAAGAGGCGACCAACGACAGGTCCCAATCCGAATCCTTGGCCGTTGAAGCCGACTGCTAGATACAGGTCTGGAATCAGATCCACTGGACCCAGGACTGGCAAGCCGTCGAGAGTCATGTCAACAAGACCACCAGACGCCTCAACCACATGAGTGTCGGCAAGACTGGGAATAACGTCCTGAATTCTTTTGAGCCGTCTCTTTACAGATTGCATCGACACCTGTGGGTAGAAGCCGGTCGGGGCAATCGGCGCTAACCCGAATGCCGATCTCAATTCGAGGGCCAACATCTTTGGATCGACGCGTAACCTGACCTGTGCCCGGTGACGCCACAACCGCGGAGCCCATGCGGGGAGATCGTGAAAGTCGTGAATCCCCAGACTATGATCGGCGCCAGGGTCTCGATACCCGCCAGTGAATCTAATCGAACCCGACGGGAGCTGCCGTAGGCCATAGTCGGGACCTCGCAAGAACACATCAAGCAGCTGCGGCTGTGGTTCTGTGAACCCATGTATCAGTTCGACAATTTGATATGGAATGCGGATTCCGACGCTCCGTAACAGGGCATACGACCAGACACCTCCCGTGATAACGACAGCATGACCTGGGAAATGTTTTTGGCCGCAGATGACGCCACACGCCCGTCCGCCAACGAGATCGATACCGTCGACGGTGGTGGCGGTACGTATTTGCACGCCTAGCGAGAGCGCCATCTCTTCGAATCTCGCCATGACCTTGCGCGGCTCTACCAAGGAATCTACTCGGCTGAATGCCCCGCCTAGCACCCGTTTGGCAATGTAGGGAAACCTAGGCCCCAGCTCCTTGGGCGACAGCAGTTCAACGTGTATGTCTTGATCTGCTGCGCGCTTCGCCATCTCTTCTATCAAGCGAATGTCTTCGGAATCATGCGCAACGTACAGGCGCCCGGCGTTCGAATATCCAAAATCTTGTGGCCGATCTGCCACAAGGCGCTCCCATGCGGGGACGCTTGCAGAGGCAATGTCGGCGGCATGCTTGCCGAGCAGCCCGATGGCGCCCATGTTTCGGCCGGATGCTTCAAAACCGACGCTGTCCTTTTCGAAGACTGTTACTGCGGCGCCACGACGGGCAAGCTCGCAGGCCGTGGCAAGCCCTGAAATTCCCGCTCCCACGACGATAACGTCAGCTACAGTTGTCAACTTCACAGTCCATTGGCTCGAACTGCAACCATAAAACCGATCCCTTCGCAACGCAGATTGGCAGCGTACGGGGAGGCAATGGGTGTGCGCAATTGGCATGGCTCGTCTGCCCGAGGCTCATGGTCCAGAGAGCCGGCTCGTACTTCGGGTCAATGACAGCCAAGAACCGTTTGCGGGGCGCTGTTGAGGCGTCCTGGGTGGGTTCGATTCCACAACTCCGGGCGGCGAGCGCGTCGTGTCGCAAATGTCCGCTGTTGTGTCACGCAGTCGAAGGCGTCCGGCTGAGGCTGTGCTCGTCCCGGTCTAATGACAACCTTGCTCAGCGCCGGCCATCTTCAGCAGTAGTTCGGACAGTTTTCCAGCGTGGCTGGCTCAGGGATGTCACTTGAAACCAGGATCGCGAGCCTTCATCAAAGCCAAGGACACCTACACGTGTCGGGGGTCTGCTAGCTTGGCCTCATGATCCCAATGGCTGAGTTCGGCCGCACCGGGCACACTAGCACTAGGGTCGTCTTCGGCGCCGCTGCATTGGGTTCCGTGTCGCAGAAGATCGCGGATGAGACGCTCGAGGTGCTCCTTCGCCACGGCGTTAACCACATCGACACCGCCTCTAGCTATGGCGACTCGGAGGTTCGCATCGCCTCGTGGTTGAAGCGCGAACCTGGGCAGTTCTTCCTCGCGACCAAAGGGGACAGGCGCGATGAGAAAGGCGCGCGCCAGGAGATCCATCGCTCGCTCGACCGGTTGGGTGTCGACCACATCGACCTCTGGCAGATCCACGCGCTCGCCGATCCCATTGAGTGGGATCAGGCGCTCAGTCCGGGCGGTGCACTTGACGCGGCGCTGATGGCGCGCGAGGAGGGCCTCGTCAGGTGGATCGGGGTCACTGGCCACGGCGCCCAGATCGCCGCCACGCATCGCCGGAGCCTGGAGCGATTTGATTTCGACTCGGTCTTGCTGCCTTACAACTACATCACCATGCAGAGCGCCTACTACCGCGAGAACTTCGAAGCGCTGCTCCAGACCTGTCACGAGCGGAATGTCGCCGTGCAGACGATCAAGTCGATCGCCCTGCGCCCGTGGATGGACCGCGACCATACACGCACAACCTGGTATCAGCCTCTTGAATCGACGGATGACGTCGATCTCGCGGTCTGGTGGGCGCTGGGACGCTCCGGCATCTTCATAAACAGCGTGGGAGACGTAGATTTGCTGCCCCTCGTGCTTGACGCCGCAGAGAGGTTTCACCAGATGCCCGAGGAAGGCGAGATGCAGGCCCTCTCCGAGAGATCTCATGCGGAACCGCTCTTCGTCTAATTCCGCTGGATCATTCGTAGCCGCCTACCAGCTGCCAGGACTCGATCGCCAAGGGCCGCGACGTGGGTCCGATCCTTGCGTCTATGGCGGCGTTGGGTGACAAGTGGCTGCTGGGCGGCGACCTTCCTCCGCTCGTTCTACACCACATCGCGTGCAACCACGACATGCATGCGGTCGTTACCTGCGGCGAGTGCGCTGAGCCGCTAGATATCCGGAGCATGCGGGCGAAGCCGGGACCCGGGTACCCCGAACACATCGCTTGCAGGGGGCGTGCGCCACAAGAGACGATTGGGTCTCAGGGTTCGCCGCCGGGAAAAGTGTGAGCGCCGGACGGTCGCGTCGGAGACGTACGCGACGCCGTTATTTGGTTGCGGAGGGGGCGGCATGGTCGCGCCCGTTACAGTGCTCACCGCCCTTGATCGTGGGAAAGTCGAAGTGGCGGTCCGGCCGAACTTCATCGCCTTCGCGGCTAATCGGTCCAACCGATTCGTACTGCATACCCCCATGGGGTCTTCGAGCACGACTTCAGGGGGACCTACGGCACTCGGCATCGGGAGAGCTGAGTCATACGCTCACCTCACGACCAGAAGGAGGTTGAGTGAAATGATGTGGGGTTACGCGGACGGTTGGAGTTGGCTATGGATGGCAGCCATGATGGTCCTGTTCTGGGGCGGCATTTTCGCCATTGCGATCTTCGCGATCAGGTCATTTACCGGACGCGCGGACAACGACCAGGCCATGGATGTCCTCCGCCGGCGATTCGCAAGCGGCGAGATCAGCCAGGACGAGTTCGAGAAGACGCGCAAGGCACTGCAGGGCTAGCGGCGATGCGCGCACGTGGTCTGTTGATCATCGGGGTGAGCGCCGTTGCGGCGTCAGTGCTGATCGGTGTCGCCGGCGTGGCGAGCGGCTGGATGAGCGGCTGGCCGATGGGTGCGCGCGGCGGAATGATGGGGGCCGTGTTCAACGGCGCAGGCCGCGATATCGGCATTGATTCGGCGGTCAAGATCGCGCAGAACGTCGCATCGTCGTATCCGACCGGAGGCTTGGCCGCCGACGAGGTGATCGAGTTCAGCAACAACTACTACGCCTCGATCCGCGAGAAGAGCAGCGGGATCGGAGCCTTCGAGATCTTGATCGACCGCTCATCGGGGAGCGTGATCAGGGAGCCGGGGCCGGACATGATGTGGAACGTCAAGTACTCGGTGATGGGCGCGGGCATGATGGGCAGCTATCGCTTCGGCGGCTCGGGGCCAATGAGTGTGACTCCGCAGCAGGCCCGGGATACTGCTCAGCAATGGCTTGATGCCAATCAGCCAGGCACAACCGCGAGGTCGGCCGATCCCTTCTACGGCTATTACACCGTCGACTTCGACAAGGCCGGAAGGCTGGTCGGAATGCTTTCCGTCAACGGATACACAGATCAGGTCTGGTTTCACACCTGGCACGGCAGCTTCATCCAGATCAGAGACCTAGGGGCATGAGGCTGTGAATCAAAATCATACCCCTAGGGGGTATTCTAAGAAGATGCCAGGGTACAAGTCGCACAAGGACCAGGTGCAGGGCCGCCTCAAGCGGATCGAAGGTCAGATCCGAGGCGTCCAGAAGATGGTGGACGAGGAGCGCTACTGCATTGATGTTCTGACCCAGGTCGGTGCTGTGAAGGCAGCCCTGGACGGTGTCGCGCTGCTGCTTCTCCAGGACCACACCGAGCACTGCGTGGTGGAGGCGATCCAGGCAGGCGACGGCTCGCTCAAGGTTCGCGAGCTCAACGAAGCGGTCGAGCGCCTCATCAAAGGGCGTTGATGCCGTGAACCCGGTGGACATCGCGGTTGTGGCCTGTGGTCTGGTGCTCACCGGATTGCTGGGCTGGTTCTTCTTCGGCCCCAAGAAGGCGCGCTCCGCTGAGCTGGTCGGCAACATCCAAGAGGTCACGGTGACCGTCAAGGGCGGCTACTCGCCGGATCTGGTCCGGGTCCGCCAGGGCGTTCCACTTCGGATCGTTTTCGATCGCCAGGAAAGCGGCGAGTGCACGTCTCGGGTGGTCTTTCCTGACTTCGCGCTGAACCGATCCCTCCCTGCCTATACGCAGACCAGGGTCGAGCTCTTGCCAGACAACGTGGGGGAGTTCGGATTCGCCTGCGGGATGAACATGGTCCACGGCAAGCTGATCGTCGAGCCGCAAGCCAACGGCCATGGCGCACCGGCTCCGATTGCAGCCAAGATCGAGCCCCCGCGCTCCGAGGTGGCCGTGTTGGACCAGCCGGCCGATGACCAGGAGATGGCCGAGCGCAAGACCGAGATCAGGGATCTCACACGACGTGTGGCGGTCGGCGCGGCGCTCACGGCTCCTGTGCTCTTCGCGGTCATGGCCGGCAGCTTCCTCTCGGTTGGGATCCTGGCCAACCACTGGGTGGAGCTGGCGCTGATCATCCCGGTGATGTTCTACTCGGGCTGGCCCATCCACCGCACTGGATGGCTCAGCCTGGTCCACCGGCAGGCCGAGATGAACGCCCTGATCACCCTCGGCAGCTCGGCGGCGTTTGGCTACAGCCTCATCGTGACCGTGTCTCCAGGGATACTGCCCGCCGGCCTGCGCGACGTGTACTTCGAAGCGGTCGGCGTGATCATCACCCTGATCCTTCTCGGTCGGCTCTTCGAGGCCCGCGCCAAGGCAGGCACCGGCGAGGCGATTCGAAAGCTGATCGGGCTCCAGGCGCGCACCGCGCGGGTCGTGCGCAATGGCGTTGAAACCGACATCCCGGTCGAGGACGTGGTCGCGGGTGATGTCGTTATCGTCCGCCCGGGCGAGAAGATCCCGGTGGACGGCGAGGTCGTCGACGGCGAGTCCTCAGTCGATGAGTCGATGGTCACAGGTGAGCCGATCCCGGTGACCAAGCGATCCGGCGACCCAGTGATCGGCGCCACCATCAACCGTACCGGCTCGTTTCGCTTTCGAGCCACCAGGGTCGGCCGAGACACGATGCTGGCCCAGATCATCAAGCTGGTCCAGCAGGCCCAGGGCTCGAAGGCGCCGATTCAGCGACTGGCAGATTCCGTGTCCGGCTATTTCGTGCCCGCCGTGATGGGAATCGCGATCTGGACCTTCGTGGCCTGGTTTGTTTTCGGCCCGCAGCCTGCATTCACTTCGGCGATGGTGAGCGCGGTGGCTGTGCTGATCATCGCCTGCCCCTGCGCTCTCGGCCTGGCGACTCCCCTCGCAGTGATGGTCAGCACCGGCAAGGGAGCTGAGCAGGGCATCCTGATCCGCTCGGCGGAAGCCTTGGAGACCGCCCACGAGCTTGACACGATCGTCCTGGACAAAACGGGCACGATCACGCGCGGCCAGCCCGCGCTGACGGATGTTGTTGGCACAGGCGACATCAAAGAAGACGATCTCTTGCGACTCGCCGCATCGGCCGAACGGTTGTCCGAGCACCCGCTGGCCGCGGCTGTGCTGGCGGGAGCCACTTCTCGCGAGATCGTCCTCAGCGAACCCGCCAGATTCGATTCGGTCACCGGCCAGGGCATCCGGGCCGCAGTTGACGGTCGCCAGGTCCTGATCGGCAACCCCGCCCTGCTTCGCGATGCCGGCGTCGATGCCACCGCATTAGAGGCGACTGCCGACCGACTCTCGGCCGACGGTAAGACGCCACTCCTCGTCGCCATCGACGGCAAGCCGGCCGGCGTTCTCGCTGTCGCCGACACGCTGAAGGAAGAGTCGGTGGCCGCTGTGGCCAGTCTGCGCGCGCTCGGTCTACAGGTCGTGATGATCACCGGTGACAACCGGCGCACCGCAGCCGCGATCGCGCGCCAGGTGGGAATCGGGCGCGTTCTCGCGGAAGTGCTTCCCGACCGCAAGGCCGCTGAAGTGAAGCGACTGCAGTCGGAGGGCAGGCGCGTGGCGATGGTCGGCGACGGCATCAACGACGCGCCTGCGCTGGCCCAGGCGGACATCGGCCTGGCGATCGGAACGGGCACTGACGTAGCCATCGAGTCATCTGACATCACACTCATCTCCGGATCGCTTCGCGGTGTGGTGACGGCGATCCGGCTGAGTCGCGCCACGATGCGCAACATCCGCCAGAACCTGGTCTGGGCCTTCGGTTACAACGTGATCGGAATCCCGATCGGCGCCGGGGCCCTCTATCCGTTTCTCGGGCTGCGCTTGAGTCCGATGATCGCTGCCGGGGCGATGGCGCTCAGATCGCTGTCGGTCGTGACGAACTCCAATCGACTTCGCAGCTTCAAGATGAAGCCGGAAAGCAGTGCCCCGGTGGGCAACGTTGTGGAACCCATCGTCGAGGTCGGTATCGCGCCCAGTGGAAGATCAGGAGATTCAGATGTGACGGCAGACATGCCAGAGGAAGGAATGGAAGGAAAACGATCAGAGATCGATCCGGTCTGCGGAATGAGTGTCGACCCCGCCCAAACCGACTTGCGCTCTGACCTGAACGGCAGGACGTACTACTTCTGCGCATCAAGCTGCAAAGCAAGCTTCGACAAGGACCCTGGCAAGTTCGTAGGCGGAGCGAAGACCGGGCGCCGCAACGCATAACCTGAGATTCTCGCCGGATCCCCTGATGACCAACCGGCCGACCCTCGGGCTATAAGCCCGACGCGCTTACGTTCGCGTCTCGTTGAGCAGTCCCAGTAGGGCTTCTCGCGCATTCCCGGCCACTCCCAGGTGGACTCTGATGCCCATCTTGCCGAGCATGTGCTCCATCGGCGGCCCCATGTGATCGGCGGCGACGACCTCGACCGCGTGGTCCTTGAGGAACCGCGCGACCCGGGCGTGGTGGCCGGGCTCTGTTCCGGAGTCGTGCAGCCGGTCCCAGCCGACGGCGAACTCCTGCCAGTCCTCGATCACGCCGGCGCTTACTTTTGCTACCGCGACACGATCGGCGCGACCCCAACGTGCATCCACCAAGCCCGCATGTGTAACCGGGATGCAGATGATCACCTCGAGGTCAAGGACTCGTCGAGCAGCTCGATGATGTCGCGGACGATGAGTCGCCCATCGTTTCCGGTTGACTTCACCGCATCCTCGAAGAGGGATACCTCAAAGGGACAGCAGACGGCGAGCATCTCTGCGCCTGTGCCCACAGCCTCGCGGACCCGGACCTCCGAGAGGCGCTGGTCGACGTGCTCTTTGACAAAGCCGCTGT
>JBAUTF010000359.1:0-1634 GCA_049582065.1 Candidatus Dormiibacterota bacterium
GGAGAGGGTCTCATACGTAAGACTGAAAAACTGGGCGTGCGTCTCTCGAACCTGGCGAATGCGAAAGAGCGCCAGCACGCTTTCGACTTTGATCTCTATTGCCTCACAAGCATACGAGGCTGCGAGAAGGTCTGCTTCATGAATCCCTCTCTGTGGAGAGACTACCTGGCAAAGGCGCGAAAGGAAGGTTGGACACTTCCGTCAGATATAAATGACCCCCGCTGTCGAGCAATCGAGCGTTCAAGACTCTAGAGTTTTACTAACGCGAACATAAAAAGGGATTCACTCCTGTTATCCGTGGTCCAACTCCCGAAAAGTCGGGTGGTCTCAAGGGTCCGACGCAACACTGGCTCGAAGTCTACTCGCAGGAGTTTCAAAACCCAAGGTCTCTCGCGGCCGTTGATTGAGACGCAGAGCGATCACGTCGAGTTCTGATTGCGAGAAGGTAGATAGGTCTGCATTCTTCGGCAGGTACTGGCGTAGCAGCCCGTTGGTGTTCTCATTCGAGCCGCGCTGCCAGGGACTCTGCGGATCGCAGAAGTAAACCTGCACATCGGTCGCCATCGTGAAGCTTTTGTGCTGAGCCATCTCCAGACCTCGATCCCAAGTCAGCGAGCGCCGCAATGTCGCGGGAAGTTGGCGCACGTGCTGGCTAAGCGCGGCCACGACCGTAGCGGTGTCCTTGCCCGGCACCTTCACCAGCATGCAGAAGCGCGAATGGCGTTCCACCAGCGTGGCCACGTGACTGTTACGCGCCCCGCGCAACAGATCGCCCTCCCAATGACCTGGGATGGCTCGATCTTCGACTTCTGCTGGACGCTCGCGAATGGAAATGGCATCGACGATCTGACCGCGAGAATGTCCGTGAACACTGGAATGCCGCGAGCGGCGGATCCGCCGCTTGGATCGCAGATGCCGCACCAACTCCTGTTTCAGCGCGCCCCGCGCTTGAATGAAAAGGCTGCGATAAATCGTTTCGTGAGACACGCGCAGGCTCGGGTCGTCCGGATACTCCTGCTTCAGCCATCCGGAAATCTGTTTCGGCGACCAGTCCTGCATCAGTTTACTCGCAACGATCTCCTGCAGCTTGCTGTGAGTGGACAGCAGACACGGCTTGGGACGCAGCGCCGACTGCCAGGCCTGCTGATCCGCTTCACTGGCTCGATACTGAGGTGTCCCGCCATGGCGGGCCACCTCTCGGCTGACTGTAGAGGGAGGGCGACGCAGACCTTGTGCGATGATCCGCATCGAGCAACCGCTGGCGATTCCGCGAGAGATGTTTTCGCGCTCGGCCAGTTTAAGCACCCGAGGCGAGCGGCAACGAGGGGGCGGCGCAATTCCACCGTGACGGGCCAAAACGAAGTGAATAACTACGTGATCCTTACCCAGAGCACGGCCAATCTCATTCAGTGTCTGACCGGCCTTCCAGCGCTTCCACAACTCGGCTTTCTGCTCCGCAGAAAGCCCTCTTGGCTTCTGTTCGATCATAAACACCACCTTCGCAACGAGTTTGAGCTCAGATGGTGTTGCATCGACCGGTTGAACCGGCACGGCTTTTCGGAAACTGGCCCAGATTCTAATAGCCACATTTGTCCGGTGAAACTCCAACGGTAAGCGGATACACTCCCACGAAG
>JBAUTF010000360.1:0-2741 GCA_049582065.1 Candidatus Dormiibacterota bacterium
ATCGTTCTGCTCCTCGAGCACGGCGCCGACCAGCCTCAATAAGGAAGACCGATTCGGAAAGATGCCGACGACATCGCAGCGCCGGCTGACCTCTTTGTTGAGCCGCTCGAGTGAATTCGTCGACCAGATCTGGCGACGGTGCTCGAGCGGAAAGCTGTAGAAGGCGAGGACGTCGACCTCAGCGTCCTGAACAACCTTGACCAGCTGCGGATAGCGCTTTTCGAAGAGCCGGCAGATGCGCTCGATGGTCTCGTGAGCGCTGGCCTGGTCGGGCTGCGCGAAGACGGTGCGCAGGGTCGCCGCCACCATCTGCTGAGCCACCTTGGGCACGGTGGCCAGGGCGTTGCGCATGAAGTGGACGCGACATCGTTGCCAGGTCGTGCCGACGAAGACCTGGGCAACCGCCTGCTTGAGTCCGAGATGAGAATCGGAGATGACGAGGCGGACTCCAGCCAGGCCACGGCTGGCCAGCTGGCGCAGGAACTGGAGCCAGAACTCGTGGTCCTCGGCCGGCCCGACATCGACCCCGACGACTTCGCGCTCGCCCGTAGAACGAACTCCGACCGCGATCAGGACCGCCATCGAGATAACCCGTCCGTTCTCTCGGACCTTCTCGAAGGTGGCGTCCAAGAAGAGGTATGGGAACTCACCATCCAGGCGTCGGGTGCGGAAGGCGTGGACCTGGGCATCCAGCTCTTTGCAGATCCGGCTGACCTGGTCCTTGGAGATGCTCTTGATGCCGAGCGCCTCGGCCAGGTTGTCGACCGCCCGCGTCGACACGCCGTGGATGTAGGCCTCCTGAACGACTGAGAGCAGCGCCCGCTCGTGCCGGCGCCGGGGCTCGAGCAAGCTTGGGAAGTAGCTGCCCGCTCGGAGCTTGGGGATGTCGAGCTCGATGGTGCCGACCCGGGTGTCCCACTCTCGGTCTCTGTAGCCGTTGCGATAAGTGGTCCGGCCGGCTGTTCGCTCATGAGGCTGGGCACCGACGAGGTCAGTCACCTCGGCCTCCATCAACTCCTGTGCCAGCAGCCGCACGCCGTCGCGCAAGAAGTTCGGATCCGCGCCCTGCTCCGACTTGTTGAGCAGGTCCAACAGTGTCATCCTGAGACTCGCCATCGTTGTGGTCCTCCATGTGGTGCTTGATCACGTCACTTGGAACCACACGGTGGCCTTTTTGTCAAAGGCCTTCTGGATTTACACCACTACCTGCTACGTAACTCACGAAGCCACTGCCACGCCTGCAAGAATGCTGGAAACGCGACCACGCCCAGCGCTACAGATACGGGATCGAAGCCAGTTCGCACTCGGCCGTCCGCCACTTCGACGCAACCCCCAAGCAACCCGCAAGACAGAAGGACGAGGCCGATGACGACCCGGGCCGTCGTGCCGATGGTGCCAATCTGGCGTCGTCGAGGGCTATTCACTGAGTTGTTGTCGGTTGCAGCCACTACGGTTGGCCCCAACGAGGCTGTGCGTATCAGTCGAGCGCCTATTACATCGATCCAAACATTGGTCGCGAGGTCGGATGCTTCGCGGGACTCACCCATGTCTGGTTGGGGCATCAAACTCTTGCGGAATAGCATTTCCTTGCCGCATCTCTGGGAAGAACGACTTAGCCAGAAGATGCAAGTAAACGGTGCTGATGAATTTGGAGCCCACGCCCGGATTCGAACCGGGGACCTTTTCCTTACCAAGGAAGTGCTGGAGGACCATTTCCCAATTGGCGCTCGGCTGAGATCGAATGCAGAGGCTTTCGCTAATAATCGCTGCCTAGCAGCGCTTCCTAGGAAGTGCGATATCTTTGCTTCGGTAAATCCGGTCGACGCACAAACCTGCTTTGCTCGCTTGAGCGTGCGCCGGCCCGTTGCCGGCCGGTTCGCATCGACCGGCGCTCGGCGATACTAGCTCCTCTTCGGCTCCGCCGCACCCGGCCAGCGGGGGCCACCGATCTCCGACCAAGCGCCGACGCTGGTTCCGCGCGAAGTAACGGATGGGCAAATACTTGACGCGAGAATGGCCACGGTCAGGTCGACTTCCAGTCCTTGAATGCCTTCAGGAGCTCCGCCTTCACCGGTTCGGGTATCGGTTCGTCCGCCAGCTTGCCCAGCACCCTTCTCGTGGCTCGAAGCTGCTCGAGATAGGCGGTGCATCCATCACACCCGGCGATGTGCTCCTCGAACCTGGCCCGGTCGGTGGGTGAAAGTGTTCCCTCCAGATACTCGGTCATGAGCTCGACCACCTCGTGGCACTTCATTTCAGGTACTCCTCGAGCACTCGGCGCACGGCCGCTCTTCCCCGATGCAGCCGAACTCGTTGATTGGTAGCCGAGATTGCGAGCAATTCGCATACCTCGTCAGAGTCCATGCCGGCAATGTCACGGAGGATGACCACCTCACGCTGCTTTTCAGGGAGCGCTTCGATGGCGACCTTCACCCGGTCGAGGGCCTCCCGGCTGATCACCCTCGCCTCGGGCAAGTTGCTCCAGCTGTCGGGCGGAGTCGTCCAGAGCCCGTTGGAGCCAAATCGATGAGGGTCGACTGTGGGCCGCCGCGAGTCTGAGTCGTCCCGACGGAACAGCGAGGCGAAGGGCACGACCCGCGACTCCTTGCGGCGCCGCGCACGCGCAACGTTCAGCAGGATCCCAAAGATCCAGGTCTTCAGGGAAGACCGGCCTTCGAACCGATCGAGAGTACGCAGACAGGTCAGCCAGGTCTCCTGGACCACATCTTCGGCCACGCCGT
>JBAUTF010000361.1:0-8387 GCA_049582065.1 Candidatus Dormiibacterota bacterium
GGGCCTGCTCGCCCAGCTCCGCCAGCCGCGCTGCGTGCCGGACCGCGGCGCGCTCGGCCGCCAGCGACTCGTCCTCGCCGGGCTGGAGCTCGGCAGAGCGCAGCTCGTCCAGCTGCCAGCGCAGGTATTCCTGCTCCCGCTGGCCGCGAGAGCGGAGCTGCTCGAGGTCGCGCACCGCGTTGACCGCCGCGACCCATGCGGCGTGCGCGCTGCTGACCGCCGCCCGGACCTCGAGCGCGCCGCCATATGAATCCAGCAGGTCGGTCTGCGTGTCGGTGTCCAGGAGCGCATGGTGCTCGTGCTGGCCGTGGAGCGCGACGAGATTGCGCCCGAGCTCGCGGAGCTGCCCCGGTGTCGCTGAGCGGCCGTCGATCCGAGCGGTGCTCTTCTTGCCGATCTCGCGCTGGAGGACCAGCCGGGTAGTGCCCGACTCGAAGACTCCTTCCACGGTGGCGCGGTCGGCGCCGTGGCGCACCTGGTCTATCCCGCCTCGGGCGCCAAGCGCAAGGCTCAGCGCGTCGACGATCAGAGATTTTCCGCTGCCCGTCTCGCCGGTCAGGAGGTTGAGCCCCGGCCCGAAGCGGACGCGAGATTCCGCGACCAGCGCGAGGTCGCGGACGGTCAGCTCTTTCAGCAAGTCACTTCATCGGGACGAGCGGCCGGCCCCAGCCCAGCTTGGCCCCGAGCCGCTGGTAGAAGCCCTCCGGCGGGGTGAACCGGACCACCTTGAGCCGTCGAAGGTGGGTGCCGCAGCGGACCGTGTCGCCAGTCTTCACCTCGCGCCGACGCCGCCCACCGTCGATGCGCATTTCTCCTGGTCCGCGCACCAGCGACAGTGTGATGTCCTGCCCCGGGGGGAACACGATCGGGCGCACCGTCAGCGCGAACGGGTTCATCGGGACCAGGACGAGGTCCCTCAGCGTCGGCTCGAGGATCGGACCGCCGCTGGCCAGCGCGTAGGCGGTCGAGCCGGTCGCGGTCGCGACGATGACTCCATCGGCGTCGATCACGCCGACAGCCTGCCCCGCGACGTCGATCTCCAGACGGAGCATCCGCGCCACGCCTGAATGATCGATCACGACCTCGTTGAGCCCGATCGCCTTCGCGACGCTGCGGCCGGCGCGACTGAGCGTGACCTGCAGCATCGTGCGCTCCTCGATCCGGTACGCCCCCTCAGCGAATCGGGCCAGGCTGCTCTCCAGCTCGTCCGCCTCGAGCTCGGTGAGAAAGCCCAGTCGACCCAGGTTGACTCCCAGGATCGGGATGCCGCGGGGCGCGGAGAGGCGAGCCCCCGAGAGGAACGTGCCGTCGCCGCCTACGGTGATCAGCAGCGTGGTGCCGGTGAGACGCCCTGCGAGAGCGCTTAAGGGGCCATCCCGCTGGGCCTCCCAAACCTCGGCGTCGTGGCCTTTCAACCAGGCGACGGCGCGATCGATCACGTCTTGCTCGGCCCTCTGACCGCGGAGGATGCAGACTTTCACGGCTGCCCAGGCCTCAGGTGGACGAAGATCTCGCGATTGCCCTCCGCGCCCGCCACCTTGGACCAGGCTGTGCCCAGAACCGAATAGCCGTTGCGGGCGCACCAATCGCGAAAGCGAGCCAGCGCGGCTTCAACAGCCGATTCGTCCCGCACGATCCCGCCCTTACCCACCTCGGAACGGCCGACCTCGAACTGCGGCTTGAAAAGGGCCACGACGTCTGCCTCAGGCGCGGAACGGAGCACGGCCGGCAGCACCTTGTCCAGGCTGATGAACGAAACGTCGATCACGACCAGCTGAACGCGCTCTGGAAACGACTGCATCTCCCGCGCGTTGACCCGCTCGATCACGACCACGCGCGGGTCCTGCCTGATGCGCCAGTGCAGGAGGCCACGACCCACGTCGAGCGCGTAGACCCTGGCCGCACCTCGCCTCAGCAAGATGTCCGTGAAGCCGCCGGTCGAGGCGCCGATGTCGGCGCATACGATGCCGGCCGGGTCGACACCGAAGTCCTCCAACGCCGGCCCGAGCTTCAAAGCGCCCCTGCTCGCGTAGTCGGGCCCGGCCTCGACCGAGATCGGGGCGTCTTCGCTGACGCTGCGGTCGGGTCGCCTCACCGTCTCCTCGCCGACCCGCACCTTGCCTGCAAGGATGAGGGCCTGCGCCCGCTCGCGCGACTCGGCGAGGCCGTTCCGGGTCACAAGCACGTCAAGACGTGGCACTCGGGTTACAGGATGACCCCGACGAGAACGCCGAGGACCGCTCCGACCAGGACCTCGACCGGCGTGTGGCCGAGCAGCTCGCGCAACTTCTGCTCCTGCACTCCGCGCATGTGGACCAGGTCCTCGACCAGCCGATTCAGGATCTCCGCCTGCCGGCCGGCGGCGCGGCGCACCCCGGCGGCGTCGTACATCACCACGAACGAGAAGATAAGGGCGATCGCGAACGCGGCGGAAGAGGGGCCCGAATATTTACCGACCGACGCGGCCAGACCCATCACGATCGCGCTGTGGCTGCTGGGCATGCCGCCGGTCTCGGCGAGGACCCGCAGGTTGAGCCTGCGCTGGCGGACCGAGGTGTAGATCACCTTGGTGGCCTGGGCGATCGTCCAGGCCACGAGCGGAGCGAGCAGGTATCTCACTCGGCCAATGATCGTGCGATCAGCTCGGCGCGCGCTTTGAGCTCGTCGAGACGCGCCGACGCCTCGCTGAGGAGCCCGACCGCCTTTTGATGGGCCGCCACCAGCTCTTCCAGGGGCGCCGTGCCGGTCGCGAGCTGGGCGATCGTCTGCTCGAGGCCGGCCAGCAGCTCCTCGAAACCGGCGGCCGCCGTCTCGGGCCGGCTCAAGGCGCGGTCGCCGCGACCCGGCCGAGGATGCCGTTGACGAAGCGCCCTGCCTCGTCACCGGAGAATGTCTTGGCCAGCTCGATCGACTCGTTGATCGCTGCCTTCGTGGGAACGTGCCGGTCGATGGCGATCTCATAAACGGCGATGCGCAGGATGACGCGGTCGACCTTGGCCATCTGCTCCAGCTTCCAGTGCTCGGAAGCCTCGCTCAGGATCTGGTCGAGCTTCTCGCGGTTCTCGATCACGCCCCGCACGAGCTGGCCGGCGAACACCGCGACATCAGGCGACGCGGCGCCTTCAGCGGCGTGGTAGCGCAAGACCTCGTCGACGTCGTCGTCCGAGCCCTCGAGCTGAAACAGCACCTTGAGAGCCAGCTCCCTGGCCTGGTGCCTCTTGCCCATCAGATTTCAACACTAACGTGGCCGTGGCGGCCGGGTTCGTCCCGGCCGCGACACCACATCACCTGGTCGGCACCCACGCATTGCGGGGAGTGGCACATCAATTGACGCTATCCCGGGGAGGGTGTAGGGGCGCGAATCCGGCCGCCAACACGCAACATGAAGCTCGGGGCGATGTGCGGCCGTTGAGCGCTACCGCCGGGGTCCCCGCGGTGCAACCGCGGGCGCTACTCCGAGGTTCCCTCTCATCTAGTTTGCGAAGGCGACGCTGGAAACGAAGACGTTCACCTCGCCGACCTCCAGGCCGAGCATGCGCTCGGTCGCCTCGACCACGTTGCCCTGCACCGCACCGGCCACCTCAGCAAGCTTGGCGTCGGAGTCGACGGTGATGAAGACCTCGAGGTGGATCGAGCGGTCGGCCTCGATGTGCACGCGCACGCCGCGGTGGGCGCTCTGGCGCCGGACGAAGTCGCCGAAGTGGCGGGCTGCAGCCTCGTCCATTCCCTCCACGCCCTCGACCTCGCACGCCGCGAGCGCGGCGATACTGGCGATGACCTCGTTGGCCACGCGTACCGACCCCAGCGAGCCGTTCTCACTCATCAGGGGTGATGCTACCCGTTGGGGCCGGGTTTACGCCCTCTCCATGTAGGTCTGGGTGCGGGTGTCGACCCGGATCAGATCGCCCGACTGGATGAAAAGCGGAACATGGATCTTGGCGCCCGTCTCGAGAGTGGCCGGCTTGGTGCCGCCTGAAACCGTGTCGCCCTTGAACCCGGGGTCAGTGGATAGGACCTTGAGCTCGACGTTGATCGGCAGCTCCACGCCGATCAGCCGGTCCTGGTAGCGCTGCAGGAAGACGACGCTACCCTCCTTGAGCAGCGGCAGCACGGATTCGAGCATCTCCTCGTCGACCGGCACCTGGTCGTACGTGTGCGAGTCCATGAAGTAGTGGTGCGTCCCGTCGGAGTACAGGTACGTCGCCTCGTTGCTGTCGATCCTCACCGTTTTGAACTTGTCGCCGCTGCGGAAGCTCTGCTCGAAGATCGATCCTGTCATCACGTTCCGGAGCTTGGCCTTGATGACCGCGCCGGCGCGGGCGAGCTTGATGTGCTCGACGCTCACGATCGAGAGCAGCTGCCCATCCATCTCGAACATCGTTCCGTTCCGAAAGTCGTTGGTAGAGATCACAGCGCGGTCAGATACTCCATCGCCAATTCATATCCCGTGAAGCCAAGGCCCGTGATCACTCCCCGGGCCGCCCGAGCTGTGACGCTCTTCGAGCGAAACTCCTCGCGCGCGTGGATGTTCGAGATATGGACCTCGACCGCCGGCACGGCCAACGCCTGCAGGCAATCGTAGAGCGCCAGCGAATAGTGGGACAGCGCGCCCGGGTTGATCACGATGCCCAGCGAGCCCGGAGCCTCCTTCTGGAGGAAGTCGATCATCTCTCCCTCGTGGTTGCTCTGGAACACGCTCACCTGCACCCCCAGCTCGCGCGCCTTGGCGCGAATGGTCTTCAGGAGGTCCGCCATCGACCTCGTGCCGTAGACCTCGGGCTCGCGCTTGCCCAGCAGGTTCAGGTTGGGGCCGTTGACCACCACTATCTTCTTCATGCCAGCGCCTTCGTCACGACCCGGCGGACCAGCGCGCCCGGGACGGCGTGGCCGATTTCGGCGTGGCCCATGCGCCGGGGCAGCACCCACGCTACCTGGCCGCGGCGCGCCTTCTTGTCGAGCGAAATGGCAGCGAGGACTCGCTTGGGGTCGACACGCGGGACCCGACCGGGCAGGCCGTAAGCGGTGAGCAGCTCGTCCTGGGTCTCCACCAGGCGCTTGCCGCACAGGTCCATCGCCAGCGCCAGTCGGGCGGCGACGCGCATGCCGAATGCGACAGCCCTGCCGTGCGACACCCGGAAGCCGCTGGCCGATTCGAGGGCATGCCCGGCGGTGTGGCCGTAGTTGAGGATCGCCCGCGGTCCCTTTTCGCGCTCGTCCTTGGCGACCACGAGCGCTTTGGCCGCCACGCACCGAAAGACGACGCGCTCCAGCATCGCCTTGTCGGCCGCGACAAGGCGCGTGCGTTCGTTCTGCAGCAGCTCGAGCAGACCTCGATCCATGGCGACGGCGTACTTTACGACCTCGGCGAAGGCGTCACGGTAGCTGGCCGGGGGCAGCGTGTCGATCGACGCGAGGTCCGAGATCACGGCGGATGGCTGCCAGAAAGCGCCGATCGCGTTCTTCGAGCGCGAGCCGTTGACGCCCGTCTTGCCGCCGATGCTGGAGTCGACCATCGCCAGCAGAGTGGTCGGCACCCCGACCAGGCGCACGCCCCGCTGCCAGATGGCCGCGGCGAAGCCGGCCAGGTCCCCGACGGTCCCGCCGCCGACCGCGATGACACACCCTCCGCGGTCGATGCGCGCGCGCTCGAGGAACGCCAGGACGTCGTGCACCTGGGCCATGGACTTGGAGCGCTCGCCGGCCGGAACCGTGTGGATCGCGGTCTTGAGGCCCGACCGCTTGACGGCTCTGGCGACGACCTTCACCGCCCAGGGGCGCACGTTCGTGTCGGTGATGATGGCGACGCCGGTTGGCTCCAGGCGCCTGACGGCGGCGCGCAGCTCGCGCTGCAGGTTGGCGCCGATGACGACCGGGTAGCTGCCCGACGCCGAGTCGAGGATCAGTCGGACCAAATTTCGAGGATCTCCGAAGCCACGACGTCGGGCGGGCGGTCGCCGTCGACGTGGTGGACGGCCTGACGGTAGCGGGGCAGGCGAACATCGAGCAGCGCCTCGAGCTCATCGCGCGACCGTCCGAAAGCCAGCGGCCGGTTGCTGGTACTGCTGGTCCGTTGCCAGATGGTCTCGAACCCGCAGTCGATGAATACAGTGACGGACCGCTGGATGATCAGGCGCCAGTTCTCGTCATCGAGTGGGGCGCCGCCCCCGATCGCGACGACGGCCCCGGGCGCGAGGACGGTTGGCAGCAGGCGTGACTCCAGCGCGCGAAACGCCGCTTCGCCCCGGGTCGCGAAGAGATCGGAGATCGACAGCCCCGCCTCGCTCTCGATCAGCAGATCGAGGTCGTGAAACGGCGCGCCCGCGCGTTGGGCCACCAGCACGCCGACCGCCGACTTGCCGCAGCCCATGAACCCGATCAGCGTGAGGGTTGGCTTCAGAGCGTCAGACGCCGCTCGGGTTGGCGGACACGGGCGGAGCAGCCGGCATGCCACCCCCACGCCTCTTCTCGGACTGCACGAAGACCTGGTCGCGGAACGTCCCAGGACTGGGGAGGTGGTCGAGAACCTCGGCGCCTTGGGCCCCGGCCGCATCGACCTCAACCCGCCCGTAACCGAGCATCCGGCCGAACAGCGACTGCTTCGTGGTGCAGTCCTGCACACGATCGATCGGGATGACCTTTTCCGACCGGCCGAAGACGCCGGCCTCGATCTTGATGCGCTGGTCCGTGAGCGTGTAGCTGGTCGATTGCCAGCGGATCCAGACCACGATGAGCCAGAGGCCGCCGACCGCCACGACTGCGAGTGTCAAGAACGTCCGGAAGTGCAGCGGCAGGTTCCACGCCTTGTAGTTGTTCAGCAGGATCGTGAAGTCCGCCCAGAGCACGACGAGGATCAGGATGATGGGGACGATCAGGGAGCGGATGAAGGTGATCCAGTGTGGATGCGCCTTGAGGACCAGGTTCTCGCCTGGAAGCAGGTTGCTCATCGCCGCATATTCTCCTCCACCAGCGCTAGGGCAACTGAAACAACATGAAGATGGCGCCGGCGGCCAGGTAAGGGCCATACGCGATCGTGCCCTTCATCGACCGTCGCCAGATGATGATCGCGACCGAGACGATGCCGGCCAGCAAGACGCCATAGAACAGCGCCTGCACGGTGGGCAGCGGGCCCAACAGGAGCCCCATGAAGATCGCGAGCTTGACGTCTCCAAAGCCCAGCGCCTCTGCTTTGAAGATCGCGGCGCCGACCACCGCGATGAGCAAGAACAGCAAGCCCGCCGCCAGGCCGGTGGCGATACCCGCCCACCACGGGTTGCCGAAGAGGCTGACCACGAGCGCCAACAACATCGACGGGAAAATAACCCTGTCGAGGATGAGGCGGTGCTCGAAGTCGAAGAAGATCACCTGCACCAGCACGAGGACGAACGCGCTGCGGAGCGCCAGCAGCGGAAACGGCGTGACGCGCAGCGCCAATGCCGCGAACAGCGCGGCGCTCAAAACGGGCGGCCCGTAGACCTGCCAGGGCCGGCTCCCCGGCTCGAGGTCTTCGAGGCGGGCCAGGCGCACCGACCCCCACCGGACCACCCACCCGGTGGCCGCGCCGAGGATCCCCCAACCGAACGCGAGCAGGACCGAATTCACGCCTGGAGAGTCTGGCGCATCGCGTCGAGCGGCGCGGGACGGCCGGTCCACAGCTCAAAGGAGCGCGCGCCCTGCGCGAGCAGGATCTCCCAGCCGTCGGCGGTGCGAAGCCCCAACGAGCGGGCCTTGCGCACGAGGGGTGTCCCGCCTTCCACGTAGACGAGGTCGATGACGGCGCCGGCCTTGGGCAGGGCGTTGGGCCGCAGGGGCATCTCGTCGCGGCGGCCGAGCGGCGTGGCGTTGAGCAGGAGGTCCGCCGACCGCGTCTGGGCCGCCAGCCCCGGGTCGTCCCAGGCCAGCACCCTACCCGGCACGTCGACCTCCGCCGGATGCCGGACTGCAAACGTGAGGTGCGCCCCATCGAGCGCGACAGCCGCCGCGCGGGCCGAGCCGCCCGCTCCCAAGATCACGACCCTGGCCCCACGCGGCTCGACGCCTGCCTGGGCGATCGCCGCTCTGATGGCCGCCACGTCGGTGTTGGAGCCGCTGAGCCGGCCCTCCCGGTTCACGATCGTGTTCACCGCCCGAGCGCGCAGCGCCTCGGGCTCGACGGTGTCGAGGTGCTGCATCACCACCTGCTTGTACGGGATGGTGACGTTCGCGCCGGCCACATCCTGGTCGCGAAGCATTGCCATCGCGGCGGGAACGGACTCCAGGGCCAGGTCGAGCAGCTCGTAGGTCCAGTCGAGCCCGAGCGCGCGAAAGGCCGCATTGTGCATGGCGGGGCTCCTCGAATAAGAGATTTCCTGTCCGAGCAAAAAGACTTTCAGCTGCCGCTCACGCCGTAC
>JBAUTF010000362.1:0-1739 GCA_049582065.1 Candidatus Dormiibacterota bacterium
AAGGATCGTGGTGCTGCCGCTCCGCAGCACCGTCAGCTGCACGGTTTCACCTGGTGCGTGAGGCTGGATCACGCCCCCAAGGGTCTCGCCGTTGTTGAGGTCGACGCCGTCCACCTTTTCGATCACGTCGCCCGACCGCAAGCCGGCCTTGGCCGCAGGCGCGCCGGCCACCGTCCCTGTCACGACGACACCGTAGCCTCCTACATCTGCGCCTCCCGCCAGCGCGGTGTCCTCGGACTGGTAGCAGACCCCCATGTAAGGGTGCCCCGGGGTGCGTCCCGCGATGAGGTCCTGGGCGATGCGCTTGGCGATCAGGCTCGGGATGGCGTAGCCGATGCCCTGCGCGGTGGAGGCGGTCGCGGTGTTGACCCCGATCACGTTGCCGTTGGCATCGGCCAGGGGGCCGCCCGAGTTGCCTGGATTGATCGCGGCGTCGGTCTGCAGGACGTCGGGAAGGTCCTCGGCCGGAGCCCCGTTGCCCCCGCCCGCCGAGATGGTCCGATGGAGTGCCGAGATGATGCCCGCAGTCACGCTGCTCTGGTTGCCGAGCGGGCTGCCGATGGCGACCACCTGCTGGCCCGCCACCAGCTTGGTGGAGTCTCCGAACTGCGCGAGCGGCAGCTCGCCGTTGCTCACCTTGACCACGGCGATGTCCTGGATGGGGTCCGTGCCCTGCACGGTGGCCGTGAAGTGCTGGCCGTCGGGCATCAGCACAACGACCTTGGTCGCGCCGGCGACGACGTGGTTGTTGGTCACCAGGTAGCTCGCGCCGTTCTCATGAGCGATCACGAAGCCGCTGCCGATGGCGCTTCCGCCGGCGAGCGTGACGATGATCTCCGCCACCGCGGGTCCGAGCACCTGCACCACGTGTGCCGGGTCGAACGCTCCACCTGGCACCGACGCGGGGCTGACCACCGGGATCGTCACCACGGGGGTGGGGCTGGGCGACGGCGAGCTCCGGCTGGTGCCGAGCGGGTGCGTCGTGCAGGCGGCCAGCAGCAGGACACCGGCGATCAACGCCGCGACTCGCACAGGAGTGAGCTTACCCATATGTATTCCAGTAATACATCCGGTCGAGCCAACCGGGATCGGCCCGAAAGGCGCGCGCGAACGATTCCACCGAGTCGACGTAGTTGAAGTCGAGGTTGTAGTGGTATATGGCGTTGCGCATGTCGAAGCGCGCGCCGTTGTTTACCAGCAAACGCGCCGCGGCCATGATCGCATCGTGCGGATCGTTGATGTTGCCTCCCTCGCCGTACTCGGTCCAGGTGCCCGGCTCGAACTGCATCGGCCCGATGGCACCGGCCGACGAGGGACCGTTGACCCTTCCGAAGTTGCTCTCGATGAAGTTGATCGCGGCGAGGTAGCTGCCGTCAATGCCGTATGTCTGCTGCGCCGCGAGGTAGTACGAGCGCAGAGAGCTCAGGGGCTGTGCGTCGGAGTACGGATGGACGAAATGCACATTGACCAGGTAGTACTGGTCGATGCCGGCGAGGATGTAGAGGGATTGGAGCGCGGAGATCGAGTCCTCGATCGCGCCGCGGAAGCTCGAGGGGAGCAGCGGGAGCACGGCCGCCTCCACGCTGGCGTACCCGGCCAGCTCATAGACGCGCAGCTCCTCCTGCCGCGCCGCCGCCCGAAAGTCGTACTCCGCCGCGTCGAGGGCGAGCTCCTTGCGCAGCGTCTCGGCGAGGCTGGAAGGCTGCGTGGCGCTGAGGGCCTGGATCGTGCTGGACGCG
>JBAUTF010000363.1:0-2593 GCA_049582065.1 Candidatus Dormiibacterota bacterium
GGTCAGGGTGGGCGCTGATATGCCGAGGCTCGCCGCCACCTCTCCCGCGGACCGCGGACCGTCGCGTAGCCGTCGCAGGACCCGGCGCTGGCTGAAGGTCATGCCGGTCGATCGCCAGACCCCGAGCAGCTGTGGCTCCAGCACGCTCACCAGGTCCGCGATCACGCGGATGACGTCGCGCCCCTCGGTCGAGTCGTCCGAAGCCGGAGGCGCTTTATCCAAGACCTTTGTCATAGAGCTAAATATTAACGCTGGCGCAACCTTCGGCGTCGCCCGGCGGCTTCCAAGCGTTCTCTAAGATACGGCCGCTAATCTCGATCGCGGAGTGAGTGGGTTCGCCATGGAGATCAAAGGATCAGTCGCGCCCGTTCGCGAAAGGCCGGTCTGGTACCGCCCCGAGGTCGTGTACCTCTTCTTCCTGGCGAACGCCCTTGTCATCTTCGTCCTGTGGTGGTCAAGCTCCGGTTTCGAGATCACCCGCAGCGCGAGCAACACGTTCAACGGACTGGGACGGATCACCGGGCTGATCGGCACGTATCTGGTTCTGTGCCAGCTCCTGCTGATGGCCCGCACCGCATGGCTGGAAGCGGCCTTCGGCTTCGAGAGGATGGCCGTCCTGCACAAGTGGAACGGCTATGCCGCAGTCGGCCTCATCCTCGCGCACGCCGTGTTCCAGACGCTCGGCTACCAGCTGGGTGACGGCAAGAACGTCGCCCAGCAGCTCGGCGACTTCATCGCCAACTACGAGGGCCTGTTCGGCGCCATCGTCGCCCTCGGCCTTTTCGTGGCCATTGTCGTGGTCTCGATCACGATCGCCCGGCGTCACCTCGCATACGAGACCTGGTACTACGTCCACCTGTACAGCTATCTGGCGGTGGCACTGGCGTTCAGCCACCAGCTCGCCACTGGCGTCGACTTCGCCGGCAATCCCGTTTTCGTCTTCTACTGGTGCTTCCTGTACGTCTACGTGATCGGCCTTCTGATCATTCATCGCGTCGCGAAGCCTTTGCTCGCGTATGAGCGCCACCGGTTCCGGGTGCAGTCCGTGCAGAAGGAAGCTCGCGGCGTCTTCTCGGTGTACATCGCCGGCCGCGACCTCGACGAGTTCCAGGCCCAGGCCGGGCAGTTCGCGATCTGGCGCTTCCTCGATCGGGCGCGCTGGTGGCAGGCTCACCCGTTCTCCATCTCGGCGATCCCCGACGGAAGACGCCTGCGGATCACCGTCAAGAACATCGGAGACTTCACGAGCGGAGTTCACAACCTGAAGCCCGGGACCCCGGTGCTGGTCGAGGGCCCTTTCGGCAAGTTCACCGAGCGACCCGCGCTCCGCAAGGTGCTGCTCATCGCCGGAGGCATCGGGATCACTCCCATCCGGCCCCTGGCCGAGGAGATGGCCCTGGACGGATTCGACGTCCGTATCCTCTACAGAGCGCACGGACAGGGAGACCTGGTCTTCAAGCAGGAGCTCGACTCGCTCGCGGACCGGCAAAGTGTGCGCCTCGATTACCTGTTGAGCGAGGACGGCGCCCGCAAGCGGCCCAGGGATTCGTGGTTCCGCGCGGAGGCGCTGGCCAAGCTCGTACCCGAGATCAAAGAACGCGTGGTTTACGTCTGTGGACCCATCGCGATGACGGCGTCAGTAGTTTCGAGCCTGCATAAGCTGGGCGTTTCGCCCGACCAAATACGCACGGAGGCATTTCGACTGTCATGAAACGATCGGTGATAGTGACGGGGGCGGCGATGGTGGGCGTCGCCTGGATCGTCAGCTACAAGGTCACGCCACATGTCACGGGACTTGCGTTGGTGCAGCCGGCGCAGACACCGTCGCCCAGCCAGGCATCCCCGAGCCCGGCCGATCCGAGCTCGCCCACGGGTTCGCCGTCATCATCGCCCTCGCCGTCGCCCTCGCCCAGCCCGAGCCCCACCGGCGCGAACGGCGCCTTCACAGGGTCGGATTACCCCAACCGGTTCGGCGACGTGCAGGTGCGGGTGATCATCAGCAACGGCCGCATCACCGATATACAGCCTCTACAGATGCCCCAGGACCGCGCGCAGTCGGCCTACATCAGCCAGGTGGCCGGGCCGATGCTGCACGACGAGGTCATTCAAGCCCAGAGTGCGCAGATCGACATCATCAGCGGCGCGACGTACACGAGCAACTCGTACGCGCAGTCGGTGGAGTCCGCGCTGCAGCAGGCGCACATGGGCTGATGGTCGGAGCGACACCCGGGCATCGCGTCCAGCAGGTGATGGGGATGCCCGTCACGGTGCACGTCGCCGACCCGGATGTCGACGAGTTGGTGCTCGATGAGGTCTTCGCAGACTTTGCTCTCCTGGACGGCGTGTTCAGCCCCTTCCTCGAGGAAAGCGCCGTGAGCCGGATCAACCGCGGTGAGCTGAAAGAGGAGGACGCCGGAGACCTGGTGGTCCAGGCCCTCCACCTCTGCCGCCTCTACGAGCAGGCCACCGACGGCTATTTCTCGGCCTGGCTCGGCGGCAGGCTCGACCCCTCCGGTCTGGTCAAAGGCTGGGCGATCGACCGCGGCTGCTCGATCCTCGACCGCCACGGCTGCGAGAACTTCTTCGTCGACGC
>JBAUTF010000364.1:0-6462 GCA_049582065.1 Candidatus Dormiibacterota bacterium
CTCACAAAAGCGTATTCAATCATCGAAACCACGCCAGAAATGGAAGAGGTGATTAACAAGCTAGGAGATGTCTTGAATGTTGATCATGTCGTCTACAATTTGGCCAGACCGCCAGCCGGCCGTTACATTCAGTTGACCTATATCCTGTTTCTTGGGTCAAACGCTATATCAATATGGGATATGCTGACGTCGACCCGATCTCACGCGAGGGCTCTCAGCGGACTCTTCCGTTCAATTGGAACGAGTTGACAAATCAGAGTGCGGCGGAGGCGTCGTTTTTGACGGATGCGCTCTCGCACGGTATTGGGCCCCATGGGTTCTCCGTCCCTCTCCTGACCAAGCTCGGGCAGCATCGCGCTCTCTTTTCAATTTCGTTTTCACGCTCCGAACAAGAATGGACGAACTTTTTGGCGAGTACTCGGTCCGTGCTAATCCAGATTGCCAATCGGCTACATCGCCGGGTGATCGTCGAGGTATTTGGCGAGGATTTGGTTTAGGACGTGTACTCATAAAATCGGGCGGTCAGCCGACTTCGCCAAATCACCGAGTCTGACCCGAAGCCGTCATTCCGGCTGGTGTTCCAACAATAGTCGTGCCACGTAAGGCTTCGCCAAGAAATTGACTGTCTCGGCAGATGATGAATAGTATCTCTTGCCCGCTGTTCTTTAACACGAGCGGTGAACCTGTGCGGCTGCTGCTAGCGGTGCTTTTGAGTTCTCTGGCGTCCGCGTACAGCGGCACGGTCAAGGCACAGATTTCGGACGACCTGGTTCGAATTGGTGTGCTGAACGATCAGTCCGGAGTGTACGCTGATTTTGGTGGACCCGGCTCGGTCATCGCGGCGCGTATGGCGGTTGAGGATGCCGGCGTCAAAGTGCTGAACAAGCCGATCGATATTGTAGTTGGGGATCACCAGAGTAAAGCCGATATCGGCGCGGCAATCGCGCGTCGATGGTTCGACGCCGATAAGGTCGACATGGCGATCGGCTTCGACAATTCGTCCGTCGCGCTCGCGGTCGAGCAAGTTGCATTGCAGAAGAATCGCATTGCCATTGCCGGCGCTGTTGCGACGACGGCGTTCACAGGCAAGAACTGCACTCCTAATGAGGCCTCATGGCTTCAAGATTCCTATGCACTCACCAACACGCTTGCTCGATCGGTGGTTGAAAGAGGTGGAGACACCTGGTTCTTCATCACCGTGGATTACGCTTTCGGCCATTCGCTAGAGGCTGACGCAAGAAGTGCAGTAGAAGCCGCCGGTGGAAGAGTATTAGGAAGCGCGCGCCATCCCCTCAACAACGCAGATTTCAGTTCCTATCTGCTGCAGGCACAGGCGTCGGGAGCGAAAGTCGTAGCGTTGGCTAATGCCGGCGGCGACATGATCAATGCCACCAAGCAGGCTAACGAGTTCGGACTGTCCCGCGCGGGTCAGACGCTCGTCTCCCTTCTTGTTTTTATCACCGATGTCCATGGTCTGGGACTTGCAGCGGCGCAGGGCATACGCTTCGTTACTGGATTTTACTGGGATCGTGATAGCGAAACTCGTGCCTGGTCCAAGCGCTTCTTCGACCGGCATGGACGCATGCCTAGTTCGGCGCAGGCTGCCGTTTACTCCGCAATTCGTCACTACCTTCGCGCGATCGAGGCAGCCGGCACTGACGAGGCAGCAGCGGTCATGGCGAAGATGGGTGAGATCCCGGTTAACGATTTTTATGTAAGAGGCGGCAAGCTCCGCAAAGACGGTCGGCTCTTGCACGACATGTACTTTGTGCAGGTGAAGACGCCCGCGGAGTCAAGCGGCCCTTGGGACTATTACAAGATCATTGCGACAATCCCGGGCGATCAGGCGTTTCGCCCGGCAGGCGAGGATGGCTGTCCGCTGATTAAGAAGTGACAGACTGGATCTTCCACCGAATACAAGCCGCGTACCGCCACATTACGATCTTCAGGACCGGCGCATCTGATATCAAAGGCATGCTTTCCAGCCCGACGAGCAGAACAATCGCAAATCAGCCGCTCCCACCATAATTCGCGGTCAGATAGTCGATGATTACCTTGGCGTCCGCTGGCTGGATTGGTGCGCCAAAGACCTTGATCATCTTGTTGACTTCTGCTTCCCAGCCCTGGTGGGTGAGGAAAGTAGAATTCATGCGCGGGTAGTCGAGCGAGTGGCAGGCGACGCAATACGCTTCAACAGTTTCTTTGCCCGCGCCGGCTTTGAGCGCTACGTTTTCCTGCGCATGCGTGTTGGCAACATGGAGCAGCGTGAATGCGACGAACAAAATACGCAACATAATCGGCCTCGTCACATGACGTTGATGGTCACCGGCCGGACTACGTTGTTGTGGTAGCCCGCCGAATTGAAGATCAGCTTCTCGGCCTGCGTCTGGCCAAGGGTGTTGCTCGCTCGTGCCATCACCTCATACTTGCCGGCGCCCGGCGGCTTGAAGGAGAAACGGAAGCTCCGAAAGGCGAAGCGACCCACATCCTTCCCGAGTTCGGCTTCGCGCCATGTTGCGCCGCTGTCCACCGAGATTTCGACGCGCCGGATGCCATAGCCACCATCCCAGGCAAGGCCGCGAATGTCGGCGGTCACCGAGGCCTGCATCGTGTGACCCTGTTGTGGCGCGGTGATCATTGAATTGATTACCATCTCGGTAATCGGCTCATTTGTCGCCGTCATCTGTGACAGAAAATGCTGGACGATCGGAAACTTACCAGTCGGGATGCGGTAGGCATTCCGCATCCAAAAGCCGGCGAAGGGTCTGGTCGCGGCCTCGATCGTGTCGAGATGCTTCATCCAGTAGGTCGCCGTCCAGCCGGGTACGATCATCCGCACCGGAAAGCCGTTATAGTGCAAGAGAGGAGCGCCGTTCATTTCGTAGGCGATGATCGTATTTTCGTCGAGCGCCTTCTCGACGGGGATACTCTTGATGAAATCCGGAGTTCCGTCGAGCACGGGTCCGTCGGCGCCATTGAGCACGATCTCGAGCGTTTCAGGACGCAAATTCGCGCGCCTCAGCACATCCTTGAGGCGCGCCCCTTTCCACAGCGCATTGCCTACAGCCCCAAGGCCCCATTCCACGCCGGCGACATGCGGCTCGGAAAAGCCGCGGCGATTCCCTGAGCATTGGCAGACGGCAGCTATTTCCACCGCGTCGAAGCCGGACCGCAGCTCGCTCAAGCTCAATTCAAACGGGTTCCCCGTGCCTTCGCCGCCGACTTTCAGCTTCCATTTCGCTGCGTCGAGGTCTTCTGGAATTCCGGCCAGGTGATAGCGAACGAAAAAAGAGTCGTTCGGTGTAAATTCCGAGGTGAAATGAGACAGTGGTGTCTCATAATTTGGCGGACGATAAGACAGCTTGATCAGCGGCTTCTTGCCGGGCAACGCCTCGAGCGTCGCGGTATCGTAGACGCCTTCCGGCAATCCCCCGGACAGAGACGGCTTTTCGGTGGCGAGCGCGGCACGCGGTCGCGAGCCCGCCAATGCGAGAACACCGCCGGCGATCATCGCGCGACGATCGATCATCGGGTCCTTTGCCTATAATTTTTGCATGCGAACGCTAGAATATGATTCACTGATCCGCAAGCGTCAACCGAGTTGCGCCGGCCGTTCATCCTGCCGCGGTGATGTTGCGGTGACGGAACCCCATTTCGGCGACTTGCGAAAGGCGTCCGGCGCTCGACGCCTTTCGCGACACTATCAGATGTTGTTAGGTCAGCATCGATTCCCGTGGCAGGGTCACGGCTTCATAGCGCCCGTCGCGCTCGTGTAGACTGCGTAGAGCGACGTCGAGCCGCAGATATACAGGCGATTTCTGAACATGCCGCCAAAGCACAAATTGGCAACAGTCTCCGGTATGTGGATTTTGCCGAGCAGTTCGCCGGCCGCGCTGTAGCCGCGAACGCCGTCTTCGTTGGGATCACCCCAGCCCACCGAGCACCAGATATTGCCGGCTGTGTCGGCGCGCATACCGTCGGTGATGCTGGGCTTGGGCATCTCCGCAAAGACCTTACCGTTCGAAACCTTTCCCGCCCCAACATCCACGTCGAAGACGCGGATATGTGACGGATTGTCGGGACCGTCTGTGAAGCCGGTATCGATCACGTACAGCTTCTTTTCGTCGGGAGAGAACGTGATGCCGTTTGGTTCCACGAAGTCGTCGACGACGACTTTGATGTCACCGGATTTTGGATCGACCCGGTAGACATTGTGCTTCTCCTGCTCTTGGTCGGCCTTCATGCCCTCATAGTTACCGCCGATGCCATAGGCCGGATCGGTGAACCAGATCGAGCCGTCCGAAGCCACGGCGGCGTCGTTCGGGGAGTCTAATTTTTTACCGTTGTATTTGTCAGCGATGATCGTAATCGAGCCGTCGAACTCGGTCCTGGTGACCCGGCGGCCGCTGTGTTCGCAAGTGATCAAGCGTCCCTCGCGATCGATGGTATTGCCGTTGGAATTCATCGACGGCTGCCGGAATACGCTCAAGTGCCCGTCGTCCTCGCAATAGCGCATGATGCGATTATTGGGAATGTCGCTGAACAGCACGTAACGGCCGGCCGGAAAATAAACCGGGCCTTCGGCCCAACGGAATCCGGTGGCGATGCGCTCGACGGCCATGGTGCCGGCGAAGGCCGGGAAACCGCTTGCGCCGAACGCACCCTTAGGCTTTTTGAGAGATTCGACATGCTGATCCGGATAGCGCCCACCGGACAGCGGCCCCAAGGGCAGCGGCTCAGTCCCTTTGCCTGGAACCCCCGTTTCGCCGAACGGCAACACGCTCGCCGCACTAGCGGCTTTCAGCGTTGCGGCCGTCGCAACAGCGGCCGTTGTGGTCAAGAATGCGCGTCTATGCATTGTTTCCTCCCTGCCTTGCTTATGAATCCGGTCATTGTGGGCCGGATCGCTTCAGAGCTTGTACCCTCGCAACACCATCCGGCAGATCCGGTTCGTGAAGAAGCAGGCACTCAGCGCAAACCGGGCGGTCGGCAATGTCGTTCGGATGTTCCAACTTTAGCACGTGCAGCGCTCGACTGCTATGGCACTGCCGGTCGAAGAGAGCTGCCATGATGTAACGGTAGCGACACGATTCCGACAATATTCTTCAGATCGCCGCTTCGGATGCGTTGTCGAAGAAGTGCACGCGTTCTGGGCGCAACGCGAAGCGGAGCTTTTCGCCGCGCTTAGCGCGCACTGTCGGCTCCGCCGAAGCCACCATGGTTTGTTGGCCGACCTGCAGATCGAGCAGAATCTCAGCGCCCAAACGCTCCACCAGCTCAACCACGGCGTCGAAGCAGAGTCCGGGCGGGTGGCTGCCGTTGGCGAGCTGTAAATCTTCAGGCCGGATGCCCATGGTTACGTCGCGACCCACATAACGCCGAAGGCGTGGGGCGATCTCTTCCGGAACGTCGATGCGGAAGCCATCGCTGTCGGCACGCAGCAAGCCATCCGCATCGTGCACGCGCACAGCCGCGAAATTCATCGCCGGCGAACCGATGAAGCCGGCGACAAAGCGATTGACCGGAGAGTTGTAGAGTTCGAGCGGCTCGCCCACCTGCTGGACCACTCCGCCCTCCATCACCACAACGCGATCGCCCAATGTCATCGCCTCCACCTGGTCATGGGTGACGTAGACAGCGGTGGTGTTGAGCCGGTTGTGAAGTTTCTTTAGCTCAACGCGCATCTGCACGCGAAGCTTCGCGTCCAGATTGGAGAGCGGCTCGTCAAACAGGAACACCTGCGGCTGGCGGACAATGGCGCGGCCGAGTGCCACGCGCTGGCGTTGCCCGCCGGAAAGCTGGCGAGGCTTGCGCTCGAGATAATCCTCGATGCCGAGGATCCTGGCTGCCTCCCTCACGCGCTTGGCGATCTCCGCCCTAGCCACCTTCCTCATTTTCAGGCCGAAAGCCATGTTGTCGTAGACGCTCATATGCGGATAGAGGGCATAGTTCTGGAACACCATGGCGATGTCGCGGTCCATGGGCGGCAGGTCGTTCACCACCACGTCGCCGATCAGGATCTGACCAAAGGTGATCGTTTCGAGCCCCGCCAGCATCCGCAGGGTAGTGGTCTTGCCGCAGCCCGACGGCCCAACCAGCACCAAGAATTCCTTGTCGCGGATTTCGAGGTTCACGTCCTTCACGGCCTGCACATCGCCGTACATCTTGTTCAAGTTCCGTATCAGGACGCGGGCCATTGCATCATCCCTTTACGGAACCGGTGAGGCCGGCAACGTAGTGCTCGACGAAGAACGAGTAGATCAAGGCCACCGGCACCGAACCCAGCAGCGCGCCCGCCATTAGCGCTCCCCAAAAGAACACATCGCCACGGATCAACTCTGAGGTGACACCGACCGAGACGGTCTTCTCCGCCGGTGATGAGAGGAATACCAGCGCATAGATGAACTCGTTCCAAGACAGAGTGAAGGCGAAAATGCCAGCCGAGAGGATGCCTGGTATCGC
>JBAUTF010000365.1:0-3007 GCA_049582065.1 Candidatus Dormiibacterota bacterium
CAGCAGGTCAACGCGTGCAAGGCCAGCGCCGAGCGCCTGGGCGTGCCCGGCATCGGGCAGTGCGTCGCGTCGTTCGCGAGGACGCACGGCAAGACGGTCAGCGCGTCGCATAAGAATGGCAACGGCAACGGCAATGGCAGCGGCAACGGCAATGGAAATGGCAATGGCAACGCCAACGGCCATAGCAAGGACAAGAGCAACGGCCACGGCAACAGCTCGGGTCACGGCAACAGCGGCAACCCCGGGTTGCCCCTGCCGAAAATCAAGACCGAGCCACCTGTCACCCAGACCTCGTAGCGATGACCTGATATCGCTTGGTAAACCCCTTCCTCTCGTAGGGCCGGGCCAAAGTGGCTCGGCTCCTTTTTTTGAGTACAGGAAACCTTGGGGTTCCTCCCGCGGCTTCGCCTCGGGGGCACCAGCGGAAACGTTCAACGGCCGCCGACGTTCGGATGACAGGCATCCCCAGTGCCAACTCGGCCGGGTTCGGGCCCCCGCTCACCCTCCCCCGGATGGCAGCTGCTGGCCATGCCTCGCGGCGCTCGGGCATGCCGCGAGCCACCGCGATCACGCCAAGGGGAGAGAGGCTATTTGCGGGTGGCTTTCCAGGTTTGGCCGGACGGAGCGTCCGTCACTGCGACACCGATTGCGGCCAGCTCGTCGCGCAGCCGGTCGGAGGTCGCGAAGTCTTTTTCGGCGCGCGCCCTTTCACGCAAGGTGAGCAGGTCGGCCGCGCCTTCCGGGAGCACGGCCTCGGGTCCGGCTCGGTCGAGGTCAAGGCCGAGCACCCGGTCCCACAACAGCAGCTGCCGTGCCTTGACGGCAGGCGCCACGTCCGCGCGTGTCAGCTCGGCGACAAGCGCCATCGCCGCCGGGAGGTCGAGGTCGTCGGCCAATGCGGCCTTGAAGCGTTGGTTCCATGGATCACCTTCGTCTTCCCCGCCGGCCTGACGCGACCACTCGGCGACACGGCCCCTGAGCTGGCGCAGCGCGCGGTCCGCCCCGGCCAGCCCTTCGGTGCTGAAGTTGAGCTTGGTGCGGTACTTCGCCTGCAGGGCCAGATAGCGAAAGGCGAGCGGGTCGAAACCCTGCTCCTCGAGCTCGGTGATGCGGAAGAAGTTGCCCGCGGACTTTGCCATTCGCGCGCCGGCCAGCATCAGAAGGCCGCCGTGCATCCACAGGCTGACAACACGGTGCCCGGTCACGCCCTCGGACTGCGCGATCTCAGCCTCGTGGTGCGGGAACACGTTGTCTGCACCGCCCGTATGGATGTCGAAACTGTCGCCGAGCAGCGTCATCGACATGGCCGAGCACTCGATATGCCAGCCGGGAAAGCCGGGTCCCCACGGGCTCGGCCAGACCTGGAGCCGGTGCTCTCCCGCCGCCTTCCACAACGTGAAATCACCGGGGTGCCGCTTTCGCGGGTCCACCTCGCCGCGTGAACCCGCAAGGAGGTTGTCAGTCGAGTTGCCTGACAGCTTTCCGTAATCACGGAAGCTGGCGATGTCGTAATACACGGTGCCCTCGACCTCGTACGCGTGGCCCTTGTCGATCAGCGTCGTGATCAGCTCGATCATCTGCGGGATGTAATCGCTTGCGCGCGGATACTTCGCCGCCCGGCGGATGTTGAGCTTGGCGGCGTCGGACATGAACGCCGACGTGTAGTACGCGGCGATCTCTTCCGGAGACTTCTTCTCCAGCCGCGCCGACACGAGCATCTTGTCCTCGCCGCGGTCGAAGGTGTCGTCGACGAGATGGCCGACGTCAGTGATGTTCATCACCTGCTCGGTCCGATAACCCAGGTACTCCAGGCTGCGGCAGAGCAGGTCGGGAAGCATGAACGTGCGCAGGTTTCCGACGTGGACGTAGCGGTAGACGGTGGGGCCGCATGAATAGATGCGCACAGCGCCGGCGCGCAAAGGCTTCAGCACGTCCTTGCGGCGGGAGAAGGTGTTGTAGAGGCTGACCTCTTGCAAGTCCATATGCTCTCAATTAATGAAAGCACTGCGGCTGAACGGGGCGTCCGCCTCCGTTTCCGACATCTCGGGTCGGGTGCTCGTGCACGACCTCGGCCCGGACCTGCGCAAGGGAACCGTGCTGGGCGAGCAGCACCTGGATCGCGTCCGGCAAAGCGGTGAGGTGCACCTGGTGCAGCTCGAGCCCGGCGACCTGCACGAGGACGAGGCTGCCCGCCGGCTCGCCCTCGCGCTTTCGGGCCCGGACCTCGAGGCGAAGCCGCCTGTCCAGAGCCAGTCGCGACTGGTCGCGACGCATCGGGGGCTGGTGCGTGTGCACGCCGCCGCGGTCGACGCGATCAATGCTCTCGGCTACATCTCGGTCTTCACGCTGATGGATGGGCAGGCCGTCGCCGAAGGCGAGGAGGTCGCCGGCTGCAAGGTCACACCGGTCGCGGTCCCCGGTCACCTCGTCGAGGAGGCGGAAAGGCTCTGCACTGAGAAAGGTCCGGTGGTCGAGCTGCTGAGGTTCCGCGCCCTCAAGACTTACGTCGTCGCGACCGAACGCCTGAAGCCGAAAGCCCGGGAGATGTTCCGTTCGGCCGTGACCGCCAAGCTGGGCTGGTACGGGGCTGAGCTGGTCGGCGTCCGCGAGGTGTCGCGGACCGCGCAGGACGTGGCGGCGGCCTACGAGGAGGCGAGACGCCTCGGCGCGCAGCTCGTGCTGTTCGCGGGCGCGTCCGCCATCGATCCCCTCGACCCGGCGTACGCGGAGCTGGCGAACGCCGGCGGCGCGCTCCTGCAGCTGGGCGCGCCAATGCATCCAGGCAGCATGCTGTGGCTGGGACGCCTCGATCAGGCGGCCGTGGTCGGGGTGGCCTCATGCGCCGGTTTCGGCCGCAACAGCTCGCTCGACCTTTTACTGCCCTTTGTTTTCGCCTACGGACGGGCCGATGCGAACGACCTCCTGCGCCTGGGGCACGGGGGCCTCATCGAGTCAGCCGCCGGGCGCCGCTTTCCGCCTTACTCGTGAAAGCGCGGGTGAAGACAGA
>JBAUTF010000366.1:0-28787 GCA_049582065.1 Candidatus Dormiibacterota bacterium
GGGCCGTTTCAGCCTCAGCCGCAAGGGGTTGCGCCGGTCGGGCGGCGGACAGCTTCGCGAGCCGCGCTATCCACGCGACGGCACCGAGTTGCTGAAAGATGGCGCGAGCCTCGAGCACCAAGGGAGCCGCGCTGCTGATCCGTCCCTCGTGTTCGAGCCATTCGCCGTACTCCAGCAAGGTCACGCCAAGCCAGAACTTGTGGCCGATCTCCCTGAAGGCCAGCACCGCGTGGTCAAAACCTGCGCCAATCAGTTCCGGATTCCCGTTACCCTCCGCCATGCGAGCGCGGAGTCGAAGGACATGCGCGGGAAGGAATCGTATGCGGCGAACCGTGGGGAGCTTTTCTGCGATGCCAAGCAGCTCGCCTGCCGCCTCGCGGTCGCCCATGCTGAGAGCTGCTTCGATGCCGAGAACCAACGACTCCCGGGTGGCGTAGTGCCACAACCCCAGAGTCGCAATCCATTGCAACCCACCCCGGGCTGCATGCAGCGCTTCCTCGGGCCTCCCTTGGGCGAGGCGCAGAACGGCTACCGCGCAGGCGTGGTCGGCCCGCTCCTGCACGTCCGACGAGCGCTCGAAGTCTTCGAACAGCGCGACCCGCTCGGCGGCTCGTTCCAGTTCTCCGCGATGTGCCAGCATCGCCGTGCCAAACGAAACGTATCCCTGGTCGAACGCGATACGCGCGGTGACCCGATCGTCGACCGATAGCTCGTCCAGTCGCGTAAGCGCTTCGTCCCACCTCCCGAGGCAATACAAGGGATAGCACCAGCCAAGGAAGATGCGCTCCCAGTAACGGTTCCCCACGCGCCTCGCGAGCGCCAGACCGCTCTCCGCATGGGTTTGGCCCGCTTCGTAACGATCTTCAGCGTTGGCAATGTCGATCAGGTTGTTGTGCGCACGCAACGCGGCGGAAGGCTTGTCGTTCTCGATCGCGATGCGCAGAGCCGCCTCCAGGAGCGCGCGCGCCTCGTGATGCCGTCCCAAGGTCAAAAGGAGTAGGTTCTTGGTGTTCAGCGCTTGAGACAGCACTTCCGGAAGGTCTAGGGTCTCGGCAAGGTCCAGCGCTGTCTCGATGCGTTTTGTCCCGAGCTCTCTGTTTCCCTCGAAGAAGTGGAATCGTCCCAGCTGTGCAGCCAGCCATGCAAACGACTCGTCCGGCGGATCATTCACAAGGACCTGGAATGCGCGATCCATGTTCTCCAGTGACTCCTTCATGCGGCCTCTGTCCCACATGACCTCGCTGAGCCGTGCGACGACGCGCGCGGCGGCATGCGACGCTGCCTGTGCTTCAAAGAGTGCGATCGATCGCTCGAACAGGGCGACCGCCTGGTTGCCACGCGCGCCCGCTTCGGCCAGCATCGCCGCCCGCTCAAGGAGCTCTGCCTGCTCCAGCGGTTCGTCGGTCAGCTCAACAGCACGCTCGAAGGATGCCTGCGCCTCCAGGCTCGCCCCCAGAGATGACGCGCGTTCGGCGGCTCCTATCAGGCGAGCTCGTGCTCTTGTTCGAATCTCCGGCGCGTCCGGCGCGTCAGGCGCCGCACGGTACGCATCGAAATAGTGCGAAGCGATGACCTCGACGACGTCGTCCTCGTCGGGTCCCGCGCCGGATTCAAGAAACTCGGCGGCCGCGATGTGTAGAACGCGGCGACGCTTCCTCGACAGCGTTTCGTACGCAACCTTCTTCACGAGGTCCTGGAGGAAGCCGTACTGACCTCGGTCTGGGGAGAGTGGATCCCTCGACATCGTGAGCACCTCTTTGCCCACCAGCGAATTGAGCAGCGGTTCGAGCTCAGCCACCCCGAGGCTCGTCATCGCGACGAGCCCCGCGATCGTGAAGGTCCTGCCGAGCACCGCGGCTTCCTGCAAGAGCTGCCGCTCAGCCGGAGCGAGTCCGTCGAGCCGCGCGGCGATCAAAGCCTGCAGCGTCTCCGGGACCTCGAGGGTGTCGATGGCGCCAACGGGGTGGAATGACGTGCCCTGGCGGACGATCAGGCCGCGGTCGAGCAGCATCCGAACCGTCTCCACCGCGTAGAACGGCACCCCCTCCGCCCGCTCGAGAATCCGCGCTTGGAGTTCGTCCGGAAGACCGGGAACGGGTGATCGGAGCAACGCCGTCATCGCCTCATTCGAGAGCGGCTCGAGAAAGAGCGAGGTGAAGTTCCGTTTCCTCGCACCCCAGGTTGGGTGGCGTTCCGCGAGCTCGGGACGCCCCAGCGTCAGGATGAAGATCGGATGGCCTCGGGACCAATCGAGGAGATACTCGATGAACTCAAGAAGCGCGCTATCAGCCCATTGGATGTCTTCGAACACGAGCACAGTGGGCTCGGTGTCGGACAGTCTTTCGAAGAACAAACGCCACGCCGAAAAGAGATTCTCCTGGTCGCCGGAGCCTCGATCCTCGAGACCGAGCAAATGAAAGAGTCGAGGCTCGACGAACCGTCGCTCGTCCGGATCTGGCAGGTGCGTCTCCAGGCATTGATGCAGCTTCGTGCGAGCGGACATCGATTCCTCGTCCTCGACGATTCCGGCGCGCATGCGCACCATCTCAGCGAGCGCCCAGAACGCGACGCCGTCTCCGTACGCGAGGCAGCGTCCGCGGTGCCACCAGACGCCGTCGACCAGCCCGTCGACGTATTTCTCGAATTCCCACGAGACGCGGCTCTTGCCGATTCCCCCGATGCCGATCACCGAGACCAGATGCGGGCGGCGCTCCTCAGCCGCCGCGTGAAACAGCTCCTTGATGAGGTGCAGCTCCCGGTCGCGGCCGGTAAACGCCGGCTCGAGCTCGCCGTGCCGGGCAGCCCCACCCATTAGGCCGATCACCCGCACAGCTCGCCACAGCGGCACCGGAACGGACTTGCCCTTCAGGTCGTGCAGACCGACGTCTTCATAGGCGACCGCAGCCTCAGTCGCTCGCCTCGTCGCCTCGCCCACGTACACCATCCCGGGTGAGGCTGCGGCTTGGATCCGCGATGCGGTATTGACGAGATCACCGGCCACCATACCCTGCTCTTCGGCACCGACATTGACGGCAGCTTCACCGCTGAGCACCCCCGCACGAGCCTGGAGACTTGCGAGCCCCGCCTCCTGGGCGAGGGCGGCAACCGCCTGTGTGAGCTCCAATGCGGCCCGTACGCACCGTTCAGCGTCGTCCTCGCGCGAGACGGGCGTCCCCCACACGGCCATGACCGCGTCGCCGATGAACTTCTCAACCGAACCGCCATATCGGGCAATCAGCCGTCTGCAGATCTCGAAATACCGCGACAAGAGGTCACGCACCTCCTCCGCATCTCGAGATTCGGAGATCGTGGTGAAGCCGACCAGGTCGGCAAAGAGGATTGACACATGCCGGATCTCGGTTATGGGTTCGGCGTAGGACGCGGACCCACCGCCAATGCCGGGCGCTCGTAGAACACGAGGGCGCGGGAGGCTGCTGAGCGGCGCGCCACAGGCGCCGCAGAACTTCGCGCTTGGTTCGTTCGCCGTTCCGCACGCTGCGCACACCGCCGGGAGCGGTTGGCCACACTCGGCGCAGAACCTACGGTCGGCCTCGTTGTCGGAGCCGCAATGAAGACAGCGCGTCTCAGTTCCCTCTTTGGTTTTAGGTGAAGCCTACAGCCGTGCCTCATGGCTGAGGAGGCGTCGTTCTCGGGATGTCGTGCCGACAAGGAGGTGGTTCTCGAACTCGTTACACGGGCCCCGGCCCTTAACTTCTGGGACCAGTTCGGCGCACAGATGGCGCGTCGCACGGAGCTGCGATCGGGGCCGACGTCCTCGATTTGTCTTGCAGTAATGGGGCCCCCGCACTCAGTGCCGCGCGAATCGAGGGTCCTTCCGGCGTGGTCCTGGCGCTCAACCTCACCGCCCGGTGCCTGTCACCTGGCCCATGCGCATGCGGCGGTGGCAACGGAGGTTCGGTCTACTACACATCTGCAGATGGTAAGCGCCCGATTCCGTAATCGGAATGATGGTGCCGAGGGACAGGATCGAACTGTCGACACCAGGTTTTTCAGGCGCGCGACCTGACGTTCGTGGGTGTCCTCAGAAGTCCACCACCGTATTCACGCACGACTTGAATTGACACATGGCGTCCGGCGTTGCCCACCAGCATCCAAGGACGAACGCGTCAGCCAAGGTGTCATGTGCGATAGGCCCGCAACCTCCCGAGCAACCCTTGAAAACGCACTTCGTTGAGCGCGCCGCCTCTCTGGTGACAGCACGCTCGCCTGGGCTACGTTCCGCTACAGGCGGCCTCTCTTTATCGCCAACACATTTCCGATTCGATCCAAGTCAGGCCGACACAGCGAGAAGCGCTTCCGCCTGACGGATGTAGCGCGTCGCGCCCACGGAACGGTAGAAGGCGAGCGCGCGCTGGAGCTGGGTGTCCGCCTCAGCACGGCGGCTCTGCTCGACGAGCACCTCGGCGAGCCGCAGTCGGTCGTGGGCCTCGTCGGTGATGGCGCCCATGGCCCCGCAGATATCCGCCGCATCCCTCAGGTTGCCCGCGGCGAACGCCGCCGCGGCCTGCACCCACCGGCTGTCCCGCTTCGGGAGGACATCGATCAACTCCCGCCCGCGCCCCAACGCCGAAAGGGTCCATGCGAGCTTGTGCAGCGCGGGGCCCCCGCCAAGGCCCCTCCTCGCTTGCAGCTTGGCGAGCGTCTCGTCGGCCAGCCCAGAGGCGCGCTTCACCATTCCGACCTCATAGAACAGGTGCGCTGCCGCGGCCAAGGTCGCATCGAGATTCTGCGGATCCTTGGCGAGGCGCGCCAACTCGAGGGCACGCTCGACGTCGCCAAGCGCCTGTGGGATGTCGTCGCGCCCGAGCCGGATGTGGGCCCGGGTCAGGTAGCAGAGTGACGCGTGATAGTGAGGCGAGCCCGCCTCCACCTCGGCTAGGAACTCGTCCGCACCGGCAAGCGCCCTCCCCCAGCGACCGAGTGCGTACGTTGGGAGGACGCTGTCACCGCGAATCCAGCGGTCGAAACCGGCCAGTCCAAAGAGCGCCATCACCGCATCGCCGATGAACTTCTCGACGGTTCCCCCGAAGCGCTCCAGTTCGGTCCGCAGGCGCGCGTAGTACGGCGATAGCAGGGCTCGCACATCCTCAGGGTCCATACGCTCGGAGCGTGAGGTGAAGCCCACCAAGTCGGCGAAGAGTACCGTGACCACCTTGCGCTCCTCGCGAGCGGAGACGGCCGCCGCCGCCAGCGGCGCGCCGCAATCGGAGCAGAATTTCGCACTTTCCTGGTTCTCGTGTCCGCAGGTGGAACAGAGATTCATGCCGCGGAGCGTACGCCGGATCGAGAGTTAGAGACGCGGCTCAGAGCTTCGCGCCGCCCCCAGAGCGCGGACACGGACGTGCCTCGGCGCATCCCTTCCTGCGCAACGTGGCCAGCGCCGTGCCCAAGCTGCACGCGCCGGCAGTGCTGGCGGTGGTGAAGTCGATCTTCCTGCAGCCGACCCGTGCGACTGCCCGCGACGCCGTGCACCATGCCCTCAACGTGCTTGAGCCACGCTTTCCCACGGTGGCAGCCAAGCTGCGTGCCGCTGAGACCGATGTGCTCGCATACCTGGACTTTCCGGTTGACCACTGGCGCTCGATCTCGTCGACCAAAGCCATCGAGCGAGTGAACGCCGAACTCGACCGGCACGCCAAGGTGGTGGGCATCTTCCCCAACACCGACTCACTGTTGCGCTTGTTCACCGCCGTGCTCCAGGACCAGCACGACGAGTGGCAGGACGGACAGAGAACTCCACCGAATTCACACCACCACCGGGGACTTGACGAAAAAGCACTCACAGAAGGTCGAGCAATTCCGGCGATTGGAGAGGCGCCGCCATGCGGCCGGTGGAGTTCGGCGGCTCTCTCGAACGATCTGCGTTGATCTACAATGCGCGGCTGCATCGTCACCAGGCGGAGGTAGCCCGTGCCCGAGACACGCGAGCCAATCGACACGTCGGACATGTACATCCCCCACAACATGCTTCGCGACGCCATGGGCCGGGCGGACGCCCTCATCGGGAGCGTCGCATCCGGCGACACCGCTCGCGCCACCGTCGTCGGCTCCTTCTTCGACAACGTTCTCCGTTTCCTCGATGCCCACCACCAAGGTGAGGACATCCTCCTCTACCCGCTCGCGCGCGAGCGTGCCCCAGAGCACGTTGCCGTCTTTGACCGCATGCAGGCCGAACATCACGCCGCCGCCGCCGCCGACGCGGCGACGACGGAGACGCTTGCCGCCTGGATGGCGGATCCCGGCCCCGGCAATGCATCCTCCCTCACTAGCGCTCTCGGCGACCTCCGCACAGTTCTGGGGGCACATCTCGAGGACGAGGAGCGTTCGTTCCTACCGATTGCGGCGACCACATTCAGCGCCGAGGAGTGGGGTGAACTCCCGGGCCACGTTGCTCGCACGTTCACCGGGGACAAGCTCTGGCTGATCTTGGGTCTCGTCTTCGAGCAGATGACCGATGAGCAGCGCGCCTTGACCCTGGCTCACATGCCACGACCCGTGGTCGATATGTGGAGCGGTGTCGGCGCCGCGAGCTTCGCCGCCTTCATCGGGGATGTCCGCGGCGCAGCCGAGTCCGCCCCCCGCTGACCCGGACCCGCCAACTGGCTCGAAGGCCAGACCCATCATGGCCCCCTGAAGCGCGAAACTCGGGCCATGTATCGGCGTCGCGAAGTTGCGCCAACCTGCTATCGACTCGGCCTGGTCCGCTGGCACTGGCAGGTTCCAAGCCCGATCCGGAAAAGGAAGTCTTGAGAGCTGGACAACGGCTGCCGCCCTCGCCGCGGCGGTCATCTGTAATGACACGGAACGTGGTGGAGGTGCTGGATCTCCAGATCCTTCACGTGGGCCGCCGCCAGCTCGTCTGGGGCGATGCCGGGGGCGTCGTGGCGGTCGAGGTACCAGGGCACGGGGCCATAGGGTAAACGTGGCAGGTTGGGCCAGTGGTCAGGCAGGCACGGGCTCGAGCATGCCCGCCGTTGTAGCCGCGGCGTCGATGCCGAGCAGACGGTCCTCGTCGCGCCAACGCGACCCGGCGAGGAGGATCTGGCGGTCTTGCACTCGTCGCTCGCGGAAACCTGCCTCGCACCACGAGAAGTAGAGCGTCCAGAGGCGGCGGAACCAGTCGTCAAAGCGGCCTAGGGCCTCGATCTGCGGCCAGTTTCGCTGCAGCCGCGCACGCCAGGCGCGAAGTGTCGGTGGGTAGTGCGACGTGATGTCATATATCGCCACCGGGCGCAAAGAGGTGGAGCGCGCCACAGCGTCCAGGATCGCCTCCACCGAGGGCGTGTGACCGCCGGGGAAGATCATCTCGTTGAGGAAGGTCCTGTTGTAGCGCTCGATGGGGAACAGCCGTGCCGTGGTGGTAATCGCCTGCACCAGGGCGATCCCTTCGGGACGCATGAGCCGGCCGATCTGCCCGGCGAAGTCGCGCAGATGCGCGGCGCCGATGGACTCCACCATCTCCATCGACACCACCTTGTCCCACACGCCACGCACGTCACGGTAGTCGCGCACAATCACTTCGATTCGCGAGGCGAGACCGCGCTCGCGAGCGCGCCGTTCGATGTGATCGCGTTGTGAGTGCGATAGCGTCACCGTCGATACGTGTGCGCCGTAATGCTCACTGGCGTGTAGCGCGAACGGGCCCCAGCCGCTGCCCAGCTCCAGCACGCGCTCGCCAGGATGCAGGTCGAGCAGCCGGCACACGCGGTCTAGGTTGGCGCGCGATGCCTCGACGGGCTCCATGTCGGGTCGCTCGTAGAAGGCGCAGGAGTAGCCCAAGGTCTCGTCCAGAACCAGGGAGAAGAAGTCGTTCCCCAGGTCGTAGTGGCGCTCGACGTTGTCGCGGCTGCGCGCGCGTGTGTTCCTGAACGCGGCTCTGGCGCGCTTGAGCGGCCATGTCGCCGTGCTTACGTGGGCCCGCCAGGGGTCGGCGCGCGCCATGGCGCGCGCGGCGATGCGCACGAGGGAGACTAGATCGTCGCAGTCCCACAGTCCCTCCGCATACGTCCGGGCGATGCCTTTCCCGCGGTGTAGCAACTCCGGGTACACCGCCGGCGAGTGGACGATGACGGTGGCCTCGAGATCCCCGCGCGCGCCGAGGTGGTGCTTACCGTCACCATCGATGAGGACGATGCGGCCGTCGCGCAGTCCCGCGAGGACGCGAAGCAGCGCGCCGCGCGCCGCCCGCTGCAGCGCCGACGCTCGCCATGCCATCGCTGGCTTCTCGATGGTCGTCACTGCTTCACCTTCCCTTGTGCGGCGCGCTGGTTGGCGTCATGTCAGTCACGGTCGGGACCGGTCGGATCCGGCGGTCGCTCCAGCCGAACGGGCGTGCCCACGTCAAGGATGGCCAGCGGCTCGCGCTCCCAGATGCCGATGAGCAGGTGCAGGCGGCGCAGCGAGCGCGGCGCCCACCAGTTGCGGTCTCCAAGCAGCTTCATCAGCGCGGGCACCAGCGTGGCCCGGATGAGGAAGGCGTCCACCAGCACGGCGAGTGCCAGACCCAGGCCCAGAATTTTGATGGTGGTGACGCCCGAGCTCAGGAAGGCGAGGAAGACGACTGCGATGAGCAGGGCAGCCGACGTGACCAGGCGACCGGTGTGCTGCAGGCCGAGAGCGACGGCCTCTTCGTTGTTGCCGACTCTGTCATATTCCTCCTTGATGCGGGAGATGAGGAACACCTCATAGTCCATCGACAGCCCAAAGGCAAAGCAGAAGAGCAACACGGGCGTGCGTATGCTGATGGTCCCGGTGGGCGTGAAGCCGAGCAGCCCGGACAGCATGCCGTCCTGGAACACGAAGACGAGCGCGCCGAAGGTGGCCGAGAGGCTGAGTATGTTGAGCACCAGCGTCTTCACCGGAACCAGCACCGCCCCCACCATCAGGAAGAGCAACAGCACGGTGGCCAGCACAATGACCGCGATGGCGATGGGGAGGTGGCCCAGCATCGAGTTCTGGGCGTCGAGCAGCGTGGCGGCGCTGCCGCCGACGAAGACGGGAAACGGCGCAGGCAGGCTGCGCACTGCGCGGGCCAGGCTGAGACCGGCCGGCGAGATCGGGTCGCTCACCGGCGTCAGCGCCAGCCAGGTGGCGGGCGGCGCCGAGAAGACCGTGCTGCTGGTGCCTGCGGGGGCCACCTGACGACCGCCCGTGAAACTCCCGGCACCGGCGTCAACACGCGCAACGCCCGGCAGTGCCGACAGCGCGGCGGCGTACCGCGTGACCGCGCCGGCACCGGTGTCGGCGGTGGCTGGCGCGACCAGGATCGTCGTCCAGTCGGGGTTGTCGGCGAAACCGGTGCGCAGCGCATCGCCGACGACCCGCGCGGACGCGCCCGGCTCCAGGATGCGGTCGTCATCGTCGCCAAGCGTGATGTGCAGGAACGGCGATCCCATCACCACCAGCACGACGGCGACGGCGATGGCGACGACTACGGGGTGGCGCATCACCGCCTGTGCACGGCCGTACCAGAAGAGCCCCTCGCCGCTGGATGCAGGAGGGCGCAGGCGTCCCATCTCGATGCGCGGACCGAGGACGTGGAGGACGGCCGGCAGCACCACGACGGCGCCGACGGCCGCCAGCACCACGACGCCGGTGCCCGCGAAAGCGAACGAGCGAAGGAAGGCGATGGGGAAGATGGCCAGCGAGGCGAGGGCGATGGCCACCGTGACCGCGCTGAAGATCACGGTGCGGCCCGCCGTCTGCAGCGTCCGCGCCAATGCAGGCTCGCGGGTGCGCCCGGCACGCAGCTCCTCTCGGTAGCGCGAGACGATGAGCAGGCTGTAGTCGACGCCCAGGCCGAGCCCGAGGCCAGTGGTCATGTTGAGCGCGAAGATGGAGACGTCCGTGACACCGGTGAGCAGGCGCAGTATCAACAGCGTGCCGACGATGGCCACGCCGCCTACGACAAGTGGCAGCGCGGCGCCGACGGCGCTGCCGAAGAGGACCAGGAGCAGGACGGCGACGATGGGCACGGTGATCAGCTCGGCGCGGCGCAGATCGTCCTCCGACTGCGTGACGATTTCGGCCTCCACGACTGCGCGGCCCCCCGCCACGACGGTCACCGGGCCAAAACTGGAATCGAAGTCGGCGGCGACCCGCTCCGCCGTGGCCCGCACTGCGTTCTCGTCGCCGGTGGCCAGCCCGGTGATTAGTGCCCGCCGTCCGTCGCGGCTGACCAGCGCGGGTTGAGGTGGATCCGACCAGAACTGGGTGACGTCGACGACGCCCGGTTCGGCGGCGAGGCGATCTGCCAGAGATCGTCCTGCATCGACCACTGACGGGTCTGTCACCGACCGGCTGCGCGCCGTGACCAGCACAACGAGGTTGGGCTCTGCGACGTGGAACGTCGACGCCAACGCGGCCTGCGCCCGGCTCGACTCCCACGAGGGATCGGTGAAGCCTCCAGTGGACAAATGGGATGCAGCAGACGCGCCGACCACCCCGGCGACCGCCAGCACGGCGATGGTCACAGCGATCAATGTCCAGGCGCGGCGAATGATCAGGGAACTCAGGAATCTCACGTGCCACCCCAGCTGCCCGTATGGCAGCGGGTATTCTACGACGCACCGTGCGACATCACCGTGTGCTGGTCCAGGCGCTGGCGGAGGTGCCGCTCTTCGCCACCTGCTCCAAGCGCGACCTGCAGATCGTGGCTCGGCACATGCAGGTGGTGGCGGTACCCGCCGGCACGGCGCTGATGCGTGAGGGCGATCGCGGCGATGCCTTCTATGTCGTCCTCAAAGGCGAGGCGATCGTGGAGAGCACCGGCAAGGCGGTGGCCGTCCTGCGACCCGGAGACCACGTGGGCGAGCTGGCACTGCTCGATCCCGCACCGCGCAACGCCACGGTGACCTCGACGGCTGACATGACCGTGGGCGTGATCGACGCACGCACCTTCGCGGCCATCGTCCGCGACGTGCCGGCGCTGACCGGCAAGCTGCTGGCCGCCCTGGCTCGCCGACTGCGCCAGCGCGACCGGGAGGCAGCCGTGCGGTGACTTCTACGATGGTGGCGGCCCAGGACCTGGCCGCCGTCCCGCTCTTCGCCACCCTGTCGCCGGGCCAGCTCGTGCAGCTCGCGCGGACGGCGGCGAGGCTGCACCTGCAGTCCGGCGACTGGCTGTTCCACCAGGGCGACCCCGGTGACAGCCTCTTCGTGGTCATTGCAGGTAGTGTCGACATCGTCGCCGAGCAACCCACAACGCAGCTCGTCCGCACCCTCGGACGCGGGCAGTGCATCGGCGAATTGGCGGTGCTCACCGGCGAGCCACGCCTCTTCGGCGCCCGGGCCCACCGCGACACCGAGCTGGCCCAGGTCAGCCGCGCGGACGTCGAAGCGCTGCTCTTGGCCGAGCCGAGCGTCGGGCTGGCCCTGACACGCATCCTCAGCGAGCGCCTACGCTGGGGCCGCTCCCCCACCGAGGAGGTCAGCTCTCCGAGAATCATCGCTTTGGTGCCGCTGCACAACGGTGCCCCGATAGCCGCGGTCGCCGGCGAGCTGGCGGCGGCGTTCGAGTCGATGGGACGCCTGGCCCGCCTGGACTCGCGCGAGCCCATGCCCCTGGGCACCCTCGATCACATCGAGGCGGAGAACGACCACGTGCTCCTGGTGGCCAACAGCGCGGACCGCGACGACCCATGGACGCACTTCTGCCTGCGCCAGTCCGACCGCGTCGTCGGCCTCGCCTCGCTCCCGCGTGGCGCGCGCGCGGCGCCGCCCACCCCCCGCCTGCAAGGCTGCGATCTGGCCTATCTCGCACCCGTCGACGCCGAACCGCCCCTCCAGGGGTGGCTGGATGCGCTCGACCCGCGCACCACGTACATCCTCCGCGCGGGTACGACAGCGGGCACGCGTCGCATGGCGCGGCGACTCGCAGGTCGCTCCCTCGGCGTCGTCCTCTCTGGCGGTGGAGCGCGGGGAGTGGCGCACGTAGGAGTCCTCGAGGAACTGCAGCGTGAGGGCTACGAGATCGACCGCATCGGCGGAGCGAGCATGGGTGGCGTGATCGGCTCGCTGTTCGCAGAGGGGCGCAGCGCGGACGACTGCATCGCGGTACTGGAGGCCGAGTACGTGCGCACCACACCGCTGGCAGGCCGCACCATCCCGCTGGTTGCGCTGTCACGCGGGGTGAGGGGCTTTGCTGCGCAACATCGTCTGCACGGCGACCGCCGCATCGAAGGCCTCGACATCAACTTCTACTGCGTAGCGGCTGATCTCGTCTCGCAGCGTCTCGTCGTGCATCGTCGCGGCCTGGTAGCAGTGGCCGTGTCCGCGACACAGGCTCTGCCGGCGTTCGTACCGCCGTTGAAGGATGGCGAGCGGATGCTCGTCGATGGCGGCATCCTCAACAACCTCCCGGTCGACCCCATGCTCTCGACGCGTGAAGGCCCGGTCGTCGCCGTCGACGTCTCCGGTGCGCTGCCACCGCCGCGCCCGCCGCGCTCGCGCATGCCGCTGCTTCGGCGCTGGATCGTCGGTCCCGCGGCCGAGTGGGCGCCGCCAATCACCGAGACGGTGCTGCGTAGCATCCTGCTCGGCAACGCGATCAACGACGCCGCCGCTCGCGAGCGCGCTCACGCGGTGATCCAGCCCAGTCTGCGCGGCGTCGCTACCATGCGGTTCCGTGACCTCGCGTCCGTGCGCCGCCTAGGCCGGGAAGCTGCGCGAGAGGCCATCGCGGAGGGGCGTCTGGCTGCACTCGCTGTGGGGCGATGAGACGCTGTGGATCGGTTGACTACCGCCGGGTCGACGGCCATCACTTGAGGACGTCCATGGTCGCCTCGGCGCTCCAACTCCCTGACGTCGGCAGGGTCTCGAGCCATTCCTCTCACCCTTCATCGTGGGCAGCCCTGGTGAGGTACAGCAGCATCGACAGAGGGGCACCCATCGCGACTCAGTCCTCCGGGTCCCGCTGTGGGCCATCACGGTATCTCCAGAACGCGCGAGGCCACCGCTGCCAACCACGCTCGTACGCGAGATGGGGTAGTACGACGCGTGCAGGGGCTTGGCGCAGCGCTGCTTCGTTGACCTAGAGCGAGCGTGGCGCTGGAGCAACGGATCTGAGCTCGACAGTGCCCTCGAAGCGGTCGTAGCATGTACGACATGGGTTGCGCGCACCCGCCCGCGTGCCGCCCCGGCCGCACGCTACGGCGACTGACGATGCGCGGCTTCCTGACCTTCGTCGCCAACCCGCGCAGTCGCGCGCCGGAGGACCTCGAGCAGATGCCGATGACCTGTGGCGCGACCGCGGCCGTGGCATCGGGCAGACTGACCGCGCCGCGGGGCGGCGCCTGACGGTGCTCGATCTGGCTTCGAGCCTGTCTGACATTCCGGAGACTCGCCGCGACGGACCCTGGGCTGGGCATGAGCACGTCAAGGGCTGGGCCGTGTTCGGACTTCCATTCGACTCGGGACACGTGCTCGCCCTTCGCGTCCTGCCGCAGAGCAACGTCACCCCCTACCGCTCGCTTTATCACAGGAACCCGCAGGGGAATTGGGCCCTCTACGTCGACGGCCCGAAGGCTTGCGCATGCACCAGGTACTATGGGTCGGCCTGTGAGCTCACTGGCTACACGCGACTGCGGGTCGAATGGACCGGCCTTGCCACTGTCCACATCACTCTGAACGAGCCGGCCGTTGATTGGACATTCACGGCGACGTCGGATTGGCGGCTCGGCCTGATGAATACCATCAATGCCGCGTTGCCGATGGCGTCATGGCGCTCGAGGTCGCTGCTGCGAGCTCGCGAGCTGGCGGCCAGGGCCTTGGGTCTCGGCGACCTGCGGCTGAGGACGGTGACGCCCAGTGGTCACGTCGGAACCTTCATGCCAGAGCGGATCTACTTCATCGAGCAGTCCAGCGCCAGCTTCGACGGAGTCGACCTGGGCCGCCCAGCTCACTGGCGCGAGAACCCGATGATCGGGTCCTTGCCCCTGCCAACTCGCGGGATTCTGGCGAGCGGACAGGCGGTGTGGCAGACCCGCGACCAATCGGAGCTCGACCGCATGCAGGCAGAGATCGCCTGAACCCCAACAACGGGACCGAGTTCTCGGAGATGGACAGGAACGATTGCTCGGTCTCAGCAGCTAGCGCGTGCCGCCGCTGGCCACGCGGAGGCGTCTGGCAAGTCTTAGTCTGACGCCGTGGAACGTGATTCGAGCCGGCGGCGAGGCCCGATCGGGCGATGGGTGGCTAACCTCGCGCGGGCGGGGACCTTGGCAAGCGACGATACCGACGAGGTGCTCCGCAAAGGCACCCTCACGCTCGCTGCCTGTTTCGTCGGCCTGCTCGCGTTCATTTGGGTCGGGATATACGGCTATCTCGGAATCTGGTTATCAGCGTTGATACCGCTCACGTACCAGGTCGCCGTTGTCATCAGCCTGGTGCTCTTCGTGCGCACCAAGCAATTCCGGGCGTTCCGAACGACCCAACTCGTCCTGATGCTGATTCTTCCGTTCTTGCTCCAAGGGAGCCTCGGTGGCTTCGCCTCTGGGAGCGCGGTGTCGCTCTGGGCTCTCGTCGCACCAATCGGCGCCCTGATGTTCGTTGGCCTGCGGCAGGCGCGACCTTGGTTCTACGGTTTCGTAGCTTTGATCATCGCTTCAGCCGTGCTGGAGTTCACGCATTTCCTGCCGCAACCGGACATTCCGGCGGAGGTCAGGCTCGTCTTCTTCCTCATGAACCTGATTGGCGTGGCGCTAACCGTGTTCGTCCTTCTCGTCTATTTCGTGGGGGAACGCGAAAAGATGAAGACGGCGCTGGAGGCCGAACATCTTCGTTCCGAGACCCTCTTGCTGAACGTATTGCCCGCCCCGGTTGCAGATCGGTTGAAGATGTCCAGCGATCTGATCGCGGATGGTTATGAAGGCGTGACCGTGCTCTTTGCGGATATTGTCGGCTTCACCCCATTGTCTGCGCGGTTGACCCCCGGTGAGGTCGTGACCCTTCTCAACCACGTCTTCACTTCTTTCGATCAACTGGTTGAGGCACACCGTGTTGAGAAGATCAAGACCATTGGAGACGCCTACATGGTGGCAGCCGGCGTGCCGATACGCCGCGATGATCACGCCGCGGCGATCGCCGATCTCGCTCTACAGATGAAGGCCGAGGTCGCCAAGGTCCGAGAGACGACCAACATGCCGCTCGACATCCGAATAGGCGTCGATTCGGGCCCGGTTGTCGCCGGCGTCATTGGAAGGCGGAAGTTCATCTACGACCTGTGGGGTGACACCGTCAACACAGCAAGTCGGATGGAGTCGCACGGCACAGCCGGCGAGATACAGGTCACCGAAAGGACGTGGTGTCTTCTTCGTGCGAGCTACAGGTTTCGAGACCGAGGCATGATCGAGGTCAAGGGAAAAGGTCTAATGCACACCTACTTCTTGGAGCAGCGCTTGTGACTCACGCTCGCGTCCCGCGATCGCCGCCGACAGTCCTCCCCGCAGGGCAGCGCCCACACCATTGACCCCGTCGAGTCACAGTGCGCTCGTACAGACCGCGGCGGGTATCGCCGGCCAGGGAGGCGGTCGCCCGCTTGCCCACTGGGCAGCGAGCGCTGACTTTCGCGTCGACCACCGCGGGTACAAGCCACCGTCTCACTCAGCAGGTAGATGCTCCAGGGTCGACCCGCTGACAGTTCACCGCGCGGAACCGTACTACGCACCCGACGTTCCCGTGGATTTGCGCCGAGCTGTAGCCGTCACTTCGTATTCAAAATGGTGGTGCCGAGGGACAGGATCGAACTGTCGACACCAGGTTTTTCAGTCGAACGAGCCGACGTTCGCCAGGGTCCTTTGAGATCCACGGTCGTATTCTGACCGACCCGAATCGGCGGGCTGATATCCACGGGTTTCCACCACCGTCCAGGGACGAAGGTGTCAGGTTAGGTGTCATTTTGCGTGCCACCATTTGTCGTGTACCGACTCTCCGACGCACCCCACGTGGCTCTGCGTAGTCCCTCTAGTGAGAGCACGCTCGCCTGCGCGGGACTGCTCTCCCTGCGGCGGCGTCCACCCGACAGATGAGGGCGTCGCGGCTTACCTGGACGTCCGGTAGGGGCGTTCTAATAGACGCCGAGCGCCGTCGGGCCGCGTCTGTCGTGTTTCCACGACGGGTGCCGTTCTCTCGCGACGCACGATCCGAACGCGCGTAGGGAATCCCAGTTTTCCGTGCTGCTTGACCAGGTTCCAGAGCGGACGATGATCCATCGCAAAGCACTCCCAAGCACGACGCAGCGCGGCTGGGGAGGGCTGCAACGCCTCTCAGAGTTGGGTGTCGAAGACGCGGACCAGTTCTGGGCCGCTGAGGCTGTACCAGTTTCCACTCTCATCCTGTTGCTCATTCATGGGGCTTCCGCTTCGAAAGTCGACTCCTCACGACACGCAGGTGACGGCGGCGGCCTCGCGCGCGTTCGACCCCGAGGACGCCGCCGCCGGGAAGGGGGACTCGTGTTATAGAGATCATCCGCCAACAAGCGCGCAGATCTACTGACGATGTCGTTACAAAGGCATCGACCCGTGGGCGTGCAATCGCAACTCTCGGAGCCGCCGACGCCGAGTGATGGCGACTGGAGGATGTCGTGTTTGGGCACATCGCACGGCGTCAGGCCGGGGCCACGAGGCACGCGAAGGCAACCGCGTTCTGTCTCCGTTGGGCCTGGGTTTCCAGGCTGACCGGGGGGGGTGGAGAGCGACAGCCACCTCAGGTGACATGACGCTCCTAGAACGACGCGGCTGTGCCTCGAGGACCGTTGCGCTTATCGCGTTGCAGTGAGCCAAACGGCCCGTTCGAATGGTGACGTTGTACCCTGGCGGGAATCTCCCGCGGTCGCGAGGATGGCTAAAGCTCATTCACCACACGGGGTCGCACCGTGCTCTTGCACGACTACGTGTTCGTATCACTGCCTGCCGGGAGCGTGTGCGCACGCATCAGGGCAGATCACGGCGCCTGGCTCTCTGGTCTCGCCGCCGGCGCGGCAGACGAGGGCGAGACGCTCCGAGTGCGCGTCGGACCGATCGGAGCACTGCCGATGCTGAGCAAGACTGTGACCTTGCATGCCGATCAGCCGATCGAGCGTGGCGAACTCACAATGATTCCGCTCACTTGGCGGGCCACCGGTACGCAAGGCTTCTTCCCGGTTCTGAACGCCGACCTCGAAGTGGCCCCCCTCAGCCCCGAGGTCACCCAATTGACGCTGCGTGGCACCTATGAACCTCCGCTGGGTGGGCTCGGGCAGAGGCTCGATCGTCTTCTCATGCATCGGATTGCCGAGGCGACTGTGCGGTCATTCATGCGCCGCCTCGCCGAGAGCCTCGCCACTTCCGATGTCGTGGAGCCCGCTCCGCCACCCGCCCAGACACGCCAGCGTCGGCAAGGTCATCGTGGGCGTCGGACGTCCTGATGAAACAACTGATGGCGCCGGACAGCCGCCCAGTCCGACGGGGCGGATCGACGTCCGCTGAGCAACGGTCAGGGGAGCCGACCGTCACGAGACAGTCATTCACCCGTGCGAGTGACCAAGCCGGATGGCTGCGGCACCTTGGACGACCGATCAGCAAAGCAGCTCACAGCCGCGCCACAAAGGGAGTGCCATGATCCGCGTCAGTACGCTATTCCCAAACCGCGAAGGGGCCTCTTTCGACATGCGTTACTACCTGAACTCGCACATGCCGATGGTCCGGAAGAGGCTGGGATCGGCACTGCTCAGAGACGAAAGTTGGAAGAGTCTCAGCGGACCACGCGACCAGCCTGCGACCTACCGAGTGTTGCAACATCTGTACTTTGATAGCCCGGGAAGCTTCAACGTCGCCTTTCATGATCACGCTCAGAACATCATGGCCGACATCTCAAATTTCACGAACGTGGAGCCAGTGATCGAAGTGGAAGACGAGCTGCTACTCTCGCTGGGTTCAGATTGATTTGCCAATCCGCCTTAACGTGGTGGCGGCGACTTCCGTACAGAGCCAGGGTTTCCAGTATCCTCGGAGCCGATCGTGTGGCCATCGGGCCTCGTTCGCCGCCGACGTCCCCGAACAACAGCTCCGTGTAGTTGCCAGAGTGTTGTCATGAACGTGCACCCGGCGAGGCTGGACGTCGCCAGTGGCTCCTAACTCTAGGATGACGCTCGCCGGGGACGGCGAGCTTGACACGGAACGTCTGCCCGACGGCGCGGCCGGTGGGCTAAACCCGTTGGTCACGGTCGTCTTGGTCGAGGATCATCGTATCGTCCGCGAAGGCACCCGGCAGTTGCTTGACCACGACCCCTCAATTCGCGTCATCGGAGAGGCGAGCACTGGCGAGGAGGCAGTCCGGCTAGCCGTGGATCTCAGGCCCTCGGTGATGCTCGTAGATGTCCAGCTAGAGGGGATGAACGGAATCGACGTGATCCGCACCGTTGCGCAAATCGCGACTCCGGTCCGCTGCGTTGTCCTCTCCGCATATGACGACTACGTGTACATCACAGAGGCGTTCGAGGCCGGCGCGTGTGGTTACCTCCTCAAGACGGTCAGCGCCGCCGAGCTGGTCGGTGCCGTCCGCGCTGCTGCCGCCGGTGCCACGGTAACCGACGAGAGAATCTCAAGGCGGCTCATGGAGCGCTGGAGGAGCAAGCGTCCGACCACGGGTCGCCTCACGCCTCGGGAGACCGACGTGCTTCGCCTGCTGGTGAAGGGATCGTCGAACAAGGAGATAGCGGCGACGCTTGGCGTGGGACTGCGAACTGTGGAGGGCTATGTCTCCAATGTCTTCGCCAAGTGTGGCGTCCGATCTCGGACGGAGGCCGTCCTTTACGCCCTCAGGCACAACCTCGCCACGGTCCCCGCCGCCGAGACCGATGAGTAGGAGGGTCGGGTTCGCACCGGAGGCTCAATCAGCCCACGGCTGGATGCTCACCGCGCGGAGCGTGCTGCGCCAGGCCTTCCACCCCCCGCTCCGCGAAGCCTCCTTTTGGGCACTCCAAGTCGCTGTCGTGACTCTTGCCGGGTTTCACTTCTACCTGGACTCCTCGGGCATCCTCGAATCAACCACGTTCCCGACTGGCAGCCCAGTGGGACTGCTGCTTCTCCCGGTGCTCTACTCTGCTCTGCGCTATGGGCTGGCTGGCTCAGCTGCCACCGCCGTCTGGGCGACCCTGCTGTGGTTTCCAGATCTTCTCCTTCCCAATGGCCACCCCGCCAACGATCTGATCGACCTCGCCGTAGTCGACGCGGTCGCGATCTTCGTCGGTGAACACATCGAGCGGGCAAGGATCCAGCAGCGCCGAGCCGAGGCCGCTGAAGACGAGCGGCGTGAGACCGAGCTCCGCTATCGAGAGCTGTTTCAGACGAACTTCTTTCCGATCCTGATCGTCGATGAGGATGGCGTGATCATCGAGGCGAATCCCGCGGCCGCAGCGGCGTTCGCAGATCGCGTCACGGGGAGAACAACCGAAACCGCCCTCGGCATCCCGCGAGAAAGCTTGGACCGCCAGACGGAGGCATCCATCCAGTCCGTCGACTCCGGCGACGGTACTATCCACACCTATCGGCTGCGCGTCGCTGGGGTGCGTCCGGGCGGGAAGAACGGCCGCGACTTTCAGCAGTTGGTCTTCCAGGATTTGACTGAGGAGTACCGCGACCGCGCGGCGACGCGCTCATACGCAGCCCGCCTGATGGCCGCGCAGGAGGAAGAGCGCCGACACATAGCCCATGAGATCCATGACGACCCGCTTCAGCGGCTGATTCACCTCGCCCGTCGTATGGAGAGCCTGGTCGTCGCAGGAGGCCCGGGTCCCGCTTCGACAGTGCTGCTCGAGACCCGCGCCGAGCTGCTCGAGATTATCGGACGTCTTCGTGACGTGGCTCGCGGCCTTCGCCCGCCGGGGCTGGACCAACTTGGCTTGGTCGCAGCAGTTCGCGGCTTGCTCGCGGACGTCGAAGACTCCAATACCCTTAGAGTGGATTTCGAGGTCACAGGCACTCCGGTACGCCTCGCAGCCGACGCCGAGCTCGGAGCCTTCCGAATCATCCAGGAGGCGGTGAGCAACGTGATCCGTCATGCGTCGGCGCACGTAGCCCGCGTGGACCTTCAGTACGATGACGTTTCGCTTCGGATTCGCGTGGTCGACGACGGAATCGGATTTGAGGCGCGACCTGGGGCGGCCCCTGGGGTGGTCCAGCTTGGCCTGGAGGGCATGCGGGAGCGTGCCAACCTCCTCGGAGGAGAGCTGGTGGTCTCTTCGAGCCTCGGTAAGGGCACATCGATCGACGCCCGCTTACCCGCCCCGCCGCCCTCAATGTCGGTTGCGGGTTGAGGTCAGCACACCGGGAAACTACGGGGTATCGCCCCCGTAGGAGTTCGCTGGCGCGGCAGCGTCACCTCGTGCATCCTTTTGGGAATGGAACGTGAACTCTTGATCCTCAATCCCGGCACTCACGGCGTTATTGCGTCCTGTGTTGGACCGTCGGCTGACGGGGCGTGCCCGCGGGTTGCCATCGGCGAGATGGTCCCCTGTGCCGGCTATGAGCTCGCCCCTGCTGGAGCACGAAATGTGCGCCTCTACGAGGTCTCGCCACGAATGACGATGTGCCCACTGACAGTCGCTCAGGCTCTTGCCGTGGAGTCGGATTCGTCGCTGATTGCAGCGTGATCGGGGCTCGGCTGCAACCCTCCCCAGGTAACCCGAATCCTGTCCGGCGTTCGTAGACCTTCGCCCGCCGGCAGCAACCGCACTGGCCTCAACAACCATCGACCCGACGATCGGGGACTACGGGCTTGTCGGGGGACGTGTCGTCACGTGGAGGTAGACGTCATAGATCCACTTCGGCGTTTGCACCTGCGCGGTGACGTTCCAAGCGCCGCGCAATGACAGGTTGGCTCCATTCGCCGAAAAGAGTCCTTGCCCGGCTGGTGTCAACTCAAGGGCCGACCCGCCAATCGTGCCGGCGCCGTAGAGAAACCCGAGCGTCACAGTCGCGTCGTTGATGGGGCTGCCCGTGGAGTAATCCGTGAGTGCGACGGTGAAGTTGTTGTATCCAGCTGTTCCTGGCGACACTTCGAGGCGGACCCTGAGCGTGTTGCCGTCGGAGCCGGTGGCAACCAGCGGAGTTGGCCCGGAAAACGCCAAGGCCGCGGCGCTTGGGGGAGCGACGTTGACAAGAGTGGCTGACAGAGCGAGGGCCGCGACTCCAGCCACGACCTGGACACTCGCGATCCTCATGAAGCCCTTGACGGGCGCCGATGAACGCGCCGAGTTGAGCCGGTTCGCCGCCCCCAGGAGTGCGAGTACGAGTATCAGACCCACCTTGGCTAGTACCAACGCGCCGTAGAGGGTGGTCAGGAGACCCTGCCACGAGCCGATGGCAGACACCGACCGCACAACCCCGGTCGCGGCAATCACCATAAGACAGGCGATGGAGATGACCGCGAAGCGCTCCAGAACTCGCCCGCGGCCTGCGGGTGGAATTGCCCAGACGACGAGTATCAGTGCAGCGAGACCGCCGACCCACAGACCCCCAGCGAGAATGTGGACCCACTGCAGCAGGATGCTGAGGACAGGAATAGCTTCCGTGCTTGCGTGATTGGCGGCGGCGTCGGCGAGGGTGGAGAGCGCGGCCCCGATCAACGCGGCTGCCATGATCGGTCGCTGCGCGCGGTCCGACAGACGGGGGGCGACGATCAGGGCAACGGCCCCCGCCAGCGCCGGCACCAAGCGCGTCAGGAAGGCACCTGACAACGAGCTGTCAAAGAGCCGACTCCAGCCCGATCCCGCGGAGCTTAGCTGCGCCTGTGTGATACCGACGATGCCGACCCCCGCGAGGAGATTCGCCGCGATCAGAGGTGCGCGTAGGCGCCCCGCATGCTCGAGACCGACGAGGAAGCTAACGCCGATGCCGCCAATGAGGAGGACGATCGACACGTAGAAGATCGCTCGTGCGCCGACCGCGACGACCGAAAGCGCGGAAGTCGAAACGCCAGGTTCTTCCGCAAGAGCCGAAAGCGGCGCAACCTGCACCCCGAATTCGTAACTCCCCGAAACTCGGTGCCCGTCACTCGACGACACTGTGAGCCACGCGACGGTGTACACGCCCTTGACGATGTCGCGCACCTCCACTGAGAGAACACGAGGCGAGCCGGGCGGTGAGGCCGCGTGGCCGACCTCGTGGTGCCGGCCACCGGTGTCGAGAACCTGGATAGACGAAAGCGCTGGGTCGGGCGCCTCGTTGAACCACATCACAACGGAGGTTGGAGGCTGTTGCAGGACCGCTCCGGGAGCAGGGTCGGAGGCCACGGGCAGTGCATGGGCCGAAACGGGTGACGCCGCCACCAACGAAAGCAGCGGCAGCGCTCCCAGCAACACCACAAGGCAGCGCAGGCGGCGCCGGAAGGCCCGGGGCTGCCAACGGGCTCCGGAGTCAGTCACTGACGACTAGTGCAGAACGCGCAGGTGGTCGTTCGGCCGCGAACCGTATACCACGCTGTCAGTGGCCCCGCCACCCGATGAAATGGCGATATCAGACAACGGTGAGCTCGCCACCCATGTATCCGAGCGTAGACATCGCTCCGCTCCAACCCGAAGGGCCGGTGCCGCAAGGATCCTGGCAGTGCCATTCGAATGTGCCGGCGGCACCGGTGTAGAAGCTGAAGGTGGTGCGGCTCGTGGCCAGGATGGGAACGTTTAGGTTCAAGGAAGGAATCGTGAACGTGTGCGACACGAGGTTCGGATCGACGGCCGTGTAGGTTTGAGCAGGCGCCGAGCCCACTGCGTTGGGATTGGTCCTCTGAATGGGCTGCGACGAGACGGACCCGTGGATGCTGGTTGCTGTCGCATACCGTATGTATGACCCGGTCAGCGGGGTCGCGTCGTCGAAGTTGAGGATCGTCACCGTGACTTCACTGAAGGCCGGCACGGTGGCGTGGGACGGGAGGACTGCTGGGCCGACCTGCGAGCCGGTCATTGCCGGCGTGACGATCGTGAGGTAGAGATGGGTCGGCAGGGTGGGGGCGGTTCGCGACACGGTTGCAGGCGACGACGTCGCGCCCACGTTCGCATCATGGCTTGCAACACCCATCCCCCACCCAAATACGCCCGCGGCACCCAGCGCCGCAGCCGCGACAGCGCCGGTGGCAACGACACCCGATGTCTTCATCGCACTCCCTCGTCGGTGGCTCTGGCAACTGTTATCGTCACGGCGCCAATCGCCAGGGCCTTGATTGGCCGATGAGTAGGGAGCGATACACCTGGTTCTTCCCTCTACGTGTAGTGAAGTACTTTGAATAGGGATACTATCAACCGATCTGCTTAACGTCAAGCTCCATGCTACAGTTTGAGTCTGTGAACCTCACTCTCTCGAAGCGTGGTGACTACGTCGTCCGGTCGGCCCTGTGCCTCGCTGGCGCGTATCCGTCCGGAGGGCATCAGAAGATCCGCGCCGTGGTCGCCGAGATGGGTGTGCCCCAGACCTATGCCTCGCAAATCCTTGCCGATCTGGTCCGGGCCGGCCTGGCAACCTCCAAGGCTGGACGTGATGGGGGGTACAGCTTGGCGCGAAGTCCGGAGACGATCTCGCTGCTTGAGGTGGTGGAAGCCGGTGAGGGGCCCCTGCGGTCCGAGCGATGTGCCTTGGGTGAAGGGCCGTGCCGCTGGGATGCGGTGTGCCCGCTCCATGAGAGTTGGAAGGCCGCGACCGACGCGATGCGCATGGTGCTGGCCGGTATCACCCTAGCCGACGTCCTAGCGCGCGACCAGGCGCTGGAGCGCGGCGAGGGAACAATCCCGGCCGACTCCCACCGACACCTCCACCGCAACCTATCGGTCAAGGATGAGGTCCAAGTGGAATGTGATCTACGAACGACAGTGATGCAACTGCAGGAAGAAGTGTGGCTGTCCCGCCGTGTCCAAGACGCGTATGCAGATGCAGACATACTTCGGGCCCGCATGGATCCCAGCAGCTTGACGTGGATGAACGGCGCTAGCCCGGCTGTGGAACTGACTCCGCCCGTGAACGGTCACGACGGAGTTGTGTCCACCAATCTTATCTGGGCCGTGACGGCGCCAGGAGGCGCAGAGTCGCGGCTGGAGAGCACGTTGGAGCTGCGACCCCTCGACCCCGAGCGGACGCTAATCCACCTGACTGGACTTTTTCGGCCTCCTGTCACAGCGCTGGCGCTCGACGATGAGCAAACAAGTCGGCTGACGCGGACAGCCGTCCGCGCGTTCTTACGCGGGCTCGCCACCGGCATCGAGTCCCAAATGCGATCACCTCTCCCGTAGCTTCAGAGTTGTGGTCTGCTCAGGCGTGTAGGCGCTAACCTTCAGGCCCCGGCTCGGAAACTGGTGGCCCGTGGCCCCGTGCGATCGAGCCCCGCAGGCGGAGCGCCGTGCGACATCGTTGGGTCCGCGTTGGGTCCGTGGCGTTTGTCCTTCTCCAGCATGAGTTGCGCCTGCGCCGCCGATATCCCTAATCCTATAAGGGAATCCGGAGCGAGAGGGATTCGAACCCTCGTGGCGGGTTTCCCCACCAACTGCATTTCCAGACCGCTATCTGCGGTCAAAGCTCATTTCACCGCACGGCGAACATGCTGTGAGCCCATTCCGGCTTAGGCAACGCAGCGTTCAATCGGACCCAGAGCCTTTGAAAACGGTGACACGATGGTCAGTGGAAGTGTGACTGTGGCCATCGTCCCACGCGTATGAACGACCAGTCGGACGATCGATCGCCGGTCAAGTCCCCGGTAGTGGTGTGAATTCGGTGGAGTTCTCGCAACGTCGGTGAGTTAGGCGACCAGTCCCTCCGTGAGCGGATTGGTGAGCAAGGGCGGACCGTCGGGGTGCATCACGCGAGCCATCGACTGCTGACTGAAGTGGCGCCGTCCGTCCTGCCACTCGTCGTGCTGGTCCTGAAGCACCGCGGTGAACAGGCGCAGCAGTGAGGCGGTGTTGGGGAAGATGCCCACCACCTTGGCGCGGCGGTCGAGCGCTGCGTTGACGCGCTCGATGGCGTTGGTCGAGGAGATCGAGCGCCAGTGGTCGACGGGAAAGTCCAGGTAGGCGAGCACGTCGGCTTCAGCTGCACGGAGCTTGGCTGCCACCGCAGGAAAGCGTGGCTCGAGAACGTTGAGCGCATGCTGCACGGCGTCACGAGCGGTCTCGCGGGTCGGCTGCAGGAAGATCGACTTCACGACCGCGAGCACTGCCGGGGCGTGCAGCTTGGGGACCGCGCTGGCCACGTTGCGGAGGAAGTGCACCTTGCAGCGCTGCCAAGTCGCGCCGGCGAACACCTGCGACAAGGCGCTGCGCAACCCCTCGTGGGCATCGGAGATGACCAGGTGGACGCCGCTGAGCCCACGTCGCGACAGGCTGCGGCAGAACTCCAACCAGAACGCCTCGGTCTCGCTGGCGCCGACGGCGAGACCAAGCACGCTCTTCTCGCCGGTGTCACGCACGCCGACGGCAACGACCGCCGCCTGGCTGACGATGCGCGCACCCTGGCGCACCTTCTCGTACGTCGCGTCGAACCAGACGTACGGGTACGGCTCATCGAGCGGTCGTTCGCGAAACTCGGCCAGCTCCTCGTCGAGCAGCGCACAGATCCGGCTCACCTCGCTGCGACTGATGCTGCAGCCTCCCAGCGCGGCCATGAGGTCATCGACCTTGCGCGTGCTGATGCCGAGCACGTAGGCCTCCTGTACCACCGCCAGGAGCGCTCGGTCGATGCGTCGTCGTGGCTCGAGCAGCGTCGGGAAGAAGCTGCCCGTGCGTAACTTGGGGATCTGGAGCTCGAGGCGTCCCGAGCCGGTGTCGAGGATCCGCTCTCGGTAGCCGTTGCGGTACGTGGTACGTGTCGACGCTCGCTCGTGCGGGCCGGCGCCGATCTGCGTCGCCGCCTCGGCTTCGATCAAGCGCTGCATCGCGTGTTCGAGGACGCGTCGCAACACGTCCGTGTCTGCGCCCTGGAGTTGCTCCAGCAGTGCCGGGGGCATCATCCTGTTCTGGGCCATCGTGGGTCTCCTGGTTTGGGTAAGAGCTTCCAAGAGAACTCCGCGGTGGCCTTCTTTGTCTACCTCGTCGGCAGCCCTGAGGTCACCCCGGATTTACACCACACTACGGGACATCACTCTCTCGCTCGACCGCAAGCTGGCTCAAGGTAGGCCCTCCACTGATTTGGTCGCAGCTTGATTGGCCCCATACCCAGCGGCGAGGGCACAATGGGACGGACTGATCCGAGCACAACGCGCGGGGTAGGAACGGTGACCACAGTCCAAGCGCCAGAGAAAGAGAACCGTCAAGACGAGTTGACTCAACTTCTGAACCGGAGGGGGATCCACGCCCTCGCCGAAACTGTCCCGGACCGAGTGTATGGCGTGCTTGTGATCGATATTGATAACTTCGCGGAGTTCAACTACCAATACGGGCACCGCGTTGGGGACGCCGCGCTCGTTGAGTTCGCCAAGCGGCTCACTGATGCGGTTGGCGGCGAGGGTGAGCTTGCCCGGATCGCCGGGGAAGAATTCATGGCGGTGCTTCCCAACGCCACTTTGGACACAGCATGCGCTCTAGCCGAGCGTGTTTGCGAGGGGCTGAGGGGCTGAGGAACCAACAGTTCGAGTTGCCGATGGGAGGGGCGACAACGCTCACAACGTCGATTGGCGTGGCGTGTGCGCCGTGGCACGGGGCGACCGTGGAGGCTGTCTGCAGAGTCGCCGATGCGGTGACTGATGGCGATCTGCTAAGCGTCGAGTGAATCGTCGGCATCGATTAATACGAAATTGCTCGTTCCTCGCTGCACCTCCTGAAGTTGCGTTGTTGCTTTCGACGGCATCATCTAACCAACCCTAGCCAAAGACGACATCCAGCGCCTGGCTCAAACCGTCCACGAAGCCTGTATACGCGCTGCTGTCGATGGCTATGAACAGGGAGGGCTGAGTGGGCTGTGTGCTGAGGGGCGCTTCGAAATGGCCATGAACTCGGTACAGGCGCTCGACCTCCATCAAGGGCGGGTATTTCGAGCGGTTTGTGCTCGCCATGCACCACCGGAGTAAGGCAGAGTAGCCACATGAAGACTCTCATCGTTTGGCCGTCGTGGCCAAACAAGTCTTAGCACACCTCATACGCATGGCCCAAAGCAGCTACAGGTGTGACATTCGGCTCTGCGCCCGAAGGTCTTTCGGCTCTGCCGGCGAGGACAAAGCTGCTTATACGCTAGCAGGCAGTCGCCCGACACTGAAGGAGCACAATGCGAACAGTTGCGCGCAACCCGGCAGTCGATGCGACACCACCGCAGCTGATCCAGGGAGGCCTGGGTGTTGCTGTGTCCAACCATCGTCTCGCCCGCGCCGTGGCAATGACCGGTCATCTCGGGGTCGTCTCTGGGACAGCCATCGACCTGGTGCTCGCGCGACGGCTCCAAGATGGTGATCCAGATGGCGAGATGCGCCTCGCGATCGAGGAATTCCCCGTGCCCGCCATCGCCGAGCAGATACTGCAACGCTATTTCCTTGCGGCGGGCCGCCGCGGGCGCCCGTATCGAGGCGTGCCCATGCACTCGCACCGGGATAAGCACGCCGCTCAAGACCTGCTCGCGGTTGCAGCGTTCGTCGAAGTGATGCTCGCTAAGCGCGATCACCGTGGCCGAATCGGCATCAATCTGCTCACCAAGGTGCAGATGCCCACCGTGCCGACGCTGTTTGGCGCCATGCTCGCGGATGTCGACTTCGTCCTCATGGGTGCAGGGATACCACGAGATATTCCCGGCATTCTCGACCGTCTCGCGGAAATGGAGTTGGTGGAGACACGGCTCGACGTGGTGGGCGCTTCCGCCAGCGACACCATCCCCCATCTCCGCTTCGATCCGAACCGGTTCGGTATCAGCACGGCACCGCGGCGTCCGGCCTTCCTCCCCGTCGTGTCATCACACACCCTGGCGGCTGTGCTGGCGCGGAAGGCGAGCGGTTCGGTGCAGGGCTTTATCGTCGAGGCACCAACGGCGGGAGGGCATAACGCGCCGCCACGGGGCACGCCCACCTATGACGCACTCGGACAGCCACTCTACGGCGAGCGCGACCGGGTCGATCTTGCAGCTATGCGCGCCCTCGGCCTGCCCTTCTGGCTGGCTGGTGGCATGGACTCACCGGAGCGCGTCCGTAGCGCACTCGCCGCAGGGGCCACGGGCGTCCAGGTCGGCACGCTCTTCGCCTTTTGCCGTGAATCAGGATTCACCCCGGCGTTGCGCTGCGCAGTGCTCGACACGGTTGCGAGCGGCGGGGAATTCGTGCTCACGTCGTCGCGCGCTTCGTCGACGGGGTATCCGTTCAAGGTGGCATCAATTCCCGGGACTCTGTCCGCGCGAGAGGTCTACGCGGCACGGACGCGCCTATGCGATCTGGGCTACCTGCGCGAGGCATACGTCAAGCCCGGCGGCGGCGTTGGCTACCGCTGCGCCGCCGAGCCCATCGCCGATTACGTCGCCAAGGGTGGCGATGCCGCCGCGACGGTCGATCGAATGTGTTTGTGCAATGGACTCAGCGCCGCGGTGGGGCTGGGCCAGGTGCGCGGGGCCGGCGTGGAGCCTGCGGTGATCACCAGCGGTGATGGTCTCGGTACGCTCCGGACCGTGCTGGGCCATCGTGATGGCTACTCCGCCGCCGACGTCGTCACCTACCTGATGCGTTCCGTTCCTCTCGCGGTCGGTCGTTGAACCCACGTCACCAGGCAGCTTGTGGTTGACGGCGTCCGTCATGTTGCGCGTTGGGTGAATACACTCTAGTGGAGAGCAGGAGACACTGGCCGC
>JBAUTF010000367.1:0-20770 GCA_049582065.1 Candidatus Dormiibacterota bacterium
GCGGGCCCGACTGGTCACTACTGGGCAAACGGAATCGAGATGTCGAGCACGCTGGCTAGGTAGCAACGAGGCCGATCACGAAAACTTCGCTGAAGGACGGGCTGTCGACCTGCCATCCAACACAACCTGAATAGCCCTTCGCCAGGCCGAATGTCATGTTCCACGTCGCCTTGCCAACGGTCAAAACCTGGCTCGGCGGGTGGTTCATGTCGACCGCTGCTTCAGGATGACGATCGACCTTTTTCCCCTCGACAACATCCTTGCCCTCGACCGGGCCTGAGCCGTACTGACCGACGAATTCGACCAGCTGGCCGGTGTGAAGGTCCCGAGCCCGGACCAGGACGAGGTCGGAGACGCTGCCGTCAATCGAGATCACACCACCGCCGTACGTGCCCCACGATGTTGTGTCCTTTGCAATGAGGCCGAGCTCCGCGTAAGCCGGTCCGGCGCCGTAGTAGTCACCAGTCGTGATAGGACCGTCAGGGCACGCGGCACCCGGCTCGACCGCCGGCAGATTGAGCCGTCTTGCCTCGAGCTGCGACAGGACCGAGGGTGCGTTACCTGCCGGTGTCCCGTTGTGGAACGAGTTCCAGTCCTGGACCAGCCGGCCCCCGACCAGGAGCGCGGCCACCAGGGCAATCGCAACGATCGCCGCCACGAGCGACAGCGGTGCGCGCATGCGAAACAACATTCGATTTCTCCCCCGGCGGGCCGGCCCTTCGGCCAGCACCGTGTCAACAGCTCGTTCGGGGAGCCCTCCCATCGAGGGCGCTATGTCATCGATCGCTGCGTGGATCTCGGAACGCAGGCTCACCTGAGTGCCTCCTGTATGGCTACGCCCGGGCGCAGCTTGCTGATCGAGCGATACAGCCGAGCGCGCGTTGCTCCGACCGAGCTTCCGACGACTGCCGCCACGTCCTCGACGGGCATGTCCAGGTAGAAATAGAGGACGACCACGAGGCGGTCGCCGTGGCCAAGGCGCGCGAGGGCGCGGCGAAGATCCGCTCCGTGCACAGAGCGCTCTTCACCCGAAACGACCTGCAGATGCTCAGGGATGCCAAGGTTCACGCCGGACGTCCAGCGATTGCGCCGCGCGTTGCGGCATTTGTTGGCCACCACGCCGAGGAACCAGGGCCTAAGGCGATTCTTCTCTTTTATCCGGTCGAGCTTTCGCCAGGCCGTGAAGGAAGCCTCCTGGACGGCGTCCTCGGCCGCGTATGGATCGTGAAGCATGCCGAGCGCGAGCCGGAACCCGGGTTCGATCAGCGGGGTCAACAGGTCGGCGAAGGTCCGCTCGCTGATCGCCCGTGGCTCGGACTGGTTGATGTCTGCCACCCGCTGCATGTCTCACCTATTCCTGTCGCCGGCGGGACGGTTTGTTGCAGTCGCGGCTAGCTCAGGAGACCTCTTCCTCTTCCACCAGACGCAGATGCCCGCTGACGTCGAGGCCGAGATGCCGCGCGAAGAAACCGGCGACGCGCTCGACGTACAGCGGCCGGTCGGCGAAATAGGCGCCGGTGTGAGGCGCGCCCTGCACGATCCAGATCTCGCGCGGCCCGCGATAGGCGTCATACAGGCGGCGGCTGTGGTTGACGGAGGTGATGGCATCCGCGCCGCCGTGGATGAAGAAGAGCGGCCGCGGCTCGAGCGAGCTGAGGACGTCCATTGGGCTGCAGTCAGAGATGCGGCAGCGGGTGCGCAGCCAGAGCATCACGCCCGCAAGCCAGACGAAGGGCGCGCCGGGCAGCTTGCTGGCGCTGCGCACGTTCTCGACCAGGAGCCGGCGCAGGTCGCTGAACGGGCTGTCGAGGACGAGCGCCTGCACGCCCGGCTCGCCCGCCGCCCCCAGGAGCGACACGACGGCGCCCATCGAGTAGCCGAGCAGGCCGATGCGGGCGTTCGGGATGCGCTTGCGCGCGAAGGCGATCACCGCCTGGAGCTCGAGGACCTCTTTGATCCCGAAAGTGACGGGCGCCATGTCGCTGCCCGGCATCCCTCGATACGAATAGGTGATCACGTTGAAACCTTTGCGCCACAGGGCGACCGTGATCCCGAGGGCGCCCTGCCGCTGCCCCTTGTGGCCACCGGACACGATCACCGTCTGCGGTGAGCCCGGCTGGCGGAAATGCCACGCGCCAAAGGACACGCGGTCGGCGGTCACCAGCTCGACCTCTTCGTAGTCGGCCTGGAACTCGAATGGCGTGAACGCGAAGTCGTCCATCACCTGGGGCCGCGCGGGCACGAAGGCGCGACGGTAAAGCTGGTACGAGAGGCCGACGTAGACCAGCAGCAGCAAGAGGAAGGCCACCACCACTTCGACCATCGGAGCCACCCTTTTCGGAAGCTTAGCCCGAACGGGCCCGGGTGGTCTTCGCCGGTTTGGCGCGCCGGCCACTCAGACCCTCTTCGTACCGGCCGACGACGAAGATCAGCAGGCTCAGGCGGTTCAGCCATCGCCTCACCTGGGGGTTGGCCGGCCCACGCGCCCTCTCCAGGGATACGCACCGGCGTTCGGCTCGGCGGACGACGGCGCGCGCGAGGTCGAGGGCGCCGGACGCCGGCGTCGCGCCCGGGAGGATGAACCCATCCGGCATGGCGACCTCGGACTCGAGCTCCGTGATGAGGTCGTCGAGCCTGGCTACGTCAGCCTCTTTGGTCGTGACGAAGGTGGCTCCGCCGGCCGGGTTCGTGCCGAGCTCGGCGCCGACCGAGTAAAGGCCGCGCTGCAGCTCCTCGCAGATCGCCCGGACGCGCGGGTGCGCCGTCAGCGCCTTGGCCAGGCCGAGCGCGCTCGATGCCTCGTCGACGGTCCCGAAGGCCTCGATCCGAGCGTCGTCCTTGGATGCCCGTCCGCCGCCCAGCAGCCCGGTGCTCCCGTCGTCGCCCGTGCCCGACAGCTCGAGCATCTTCTTCTTGCGAGAGGGAGCCATCGCGCGCCGCTTATTCGAAGACCCGGCTCAGGTCGTAAAGCTCCTTGGGCACCCGCCGCGTTTCCTTCACCACGTCCGCCAACGGCACGACCTCGACGTCGCCGTTGCGCCGGATAGGGATCACTCCGCTCTTCCCCTCGGTGATCAGCTCCACCGCTGCGACGCCGAGCCGCGTGGCCCACAACCGGTCGGTCGGGGACGGGGATCCACCGCGCTGCAGGTGTCCCAGCACCGTGACCCTGGTCTCGAAACCGGTCTCTTGCTCGACACTCCCTGCGAGGAGATCTCCAATTCCGCGCTTGGAGAGCCTGACGTGGCCGAATGCATCCTTCTCGGACTGGCCGCCCTGCTCCTGCTCGAGGTCGGGGATCTTCGCGCCCTCGGCGACCACGATGATGCTGAACAGCTTGCCGTCGCCGCGCCTCCGGTAGAGGTGGGCGACCACGTCGGCGAGCGTGGACGGGAACTCGGGGATGATGATCAGGTCGGCGCCGCCGGCAAGGCCGCCGAGCAGCCCGACCCAACCGGTGTCGCGTCCCATGACCTCGACCACCATCACGCGGTGGTGGGCGGACGCCGTGGTGTGGAGCCGGTCGAGCGCCTCGGTGACCACGCCGACGGCGGTGTCGAACCCGATGCAGAACTCGGTCACCGAGAGATCGTTGTCGATCGTCTTGGGCACGCCGACCGTCTGGAACCCGGCCGTGTGCAGCGCCGCCGCGACGCTGAGCGTGTCGTCACCGCCGATCGTCACCAGCGCGTCGATCCCATTGTGCTTCAGGGCTGCGATGACCCGCGCAATCCCATCCTTCTCTTTGAGCGGGTTGGTGCGCGACGTGCCGAGGATGGTGCCGCCGAGGGGAAGGATGCCGCGCACGTCCGCCGGCGTCAGCTCTTCGATCAGTCCTTCTTCGAGGCAACCCGCCCACCCGTTCTTCACACCGCTCAGCTGGTGTCCGAGCTGGAACGACCGCCGCGCCACCGCGCGGATGGCCGCATTCAGCCCGGGCGCGTCGCCGCCGCCGGTGAGCACTCCGATGCGCATCTGGAGATAGGTTAACCGGCCTCTTGGCGGTTGAGCCCCCGGACCAGCCCCGCCAGCGAGAGATCGGCCAGCGAGGCCACCACCAGGTCGGCCCGGGACAGGTCCAGCCCGGAGGTGATCGGGTTCGGGATGGCCACGCACCTGAGCCGTGCGCTCTTGGCGGCCGCGATCCCGTTGGGCGAATCCTCGATCGCAAACGCCTCGGCGGCGGCCACGCCGAGGCACTCGAGGACGGCCAGGTACAGGTCCGGCTCGGGCTTGGCGTGGGCGACGTCGTCCCGGCACAGGATGCACTCGAACCGATCGAGGATGCCGAGCCGCGCCAGGTGGCCCTTGACCCATTCGGCGGTGGAGCTCGAGGCCACCCCTAGCTTGATGCCCGCTGTGCGGGCTTCCTCGATCAGCTCGACCACTCCGGGCAGCACCTTCTCCGCCAGGACCAACTCGGTCCGGCGGCCGATGCGCCGGTCGAGCACTTCTTGGGGCAACGGCCGTCCGAGCCGCTCTTCGAGGTGATGTTGGGGGTGGAAACCGAGCGTCGTCGAGCCCACGATCTGGACCCAGCGCTCGAAAGGGAGCTCCTGCCCATGGGCCTCGTAGACCTCAAGCCATGAACGGTAGACCGGACCTTCGGTGTCGAGGATCAAGCCGTCGAAATCGAAGACGATCGCCTTGAACATTGCCGCAACTCTAGCTATCGCCGTGCCGATTCCTTAGGATCGCCGTGGCCGTGTTCCTGGGTCGATCCTGATGCCCGACGCAAAGTCCTACGGAGTGACGCCACGTTCCGATCGAATGACGTCGGTCGGCTGGGCCGGAGCTGCCCTTTCCGGCCTCGCGCTGGTGTCGGTGACGACGATGATGTTCATCCTCTTCGGCGTCCTCGACGCGCACTTCCGCACGCTGAGCGACTTCTTCAACCCCGACCCCTCCGCCGCGGCAGGGACGCTGAGCCTGGCCGGCGGCGCGGAGGGCGTGACGCTGAGCATCGTCATCGTCGCGGTCATGTTCGGGATTCAGGGGACCTCGTCGCGGTACTCGCCCAGGATCATCGGGATCTTCACGCGCAACGCGCTGAACGCCCTCGTGCTGGGCTTTGCGCTCGCCTCGATCCTCTACACGTTCCTCGTCCGCTCGGAGGTGACGCTCGCATACGTTCCCAAACTGAGCGTCGCCGTCGCGGTCCTGCTGGCCCTCCTCAACTTCGCGTTGCTGTTTCCATACGTCGGCTACATCTTCGAGGTGATGCGCGCCGAAACCCTCGTGGCGGGGATCATGCGCCGGGCCACGCGCCAGCTGCGCAGCGAGGCGAAGCGGCCGAAGGACCTCCGCCAGCGCGACGCTCTGATGACCTCCATCGCGCAGGTGACAGACATCGCGTTCGGCTCCATCCAGCTCGGCGACATGCCGGTGTGCGTGATGAGCATCGAGGTGCTCGGACAGTTCATCGCCGGCGACTACATGAGGGTGAAGAATAAATTCAGCCCGGAATGGTTCAAGGTCGGCCACGGCGACCTGCCCGGCGCCTCCGACCAGATCATCGCCGAGGTCAACCGTGCCGGGACCTGGTTCCCCTATTCGATCATGTCGATCTTCGTCGACATGGTCGGCCTCACTCCGCTTCACCGCAAGGAGGCCGTGCACGCAATCGCCGTGGCCACCCGCCAGGTCGGCATCGCGGCCATCGACGTCGGCGACTCGGAGGTCGCGGAGCTTTCCCTGCGTTTCTTCAACACCTATCTGCGGACGGCCATCAACCGTTCAGCACCGACGTTTGCGTCGGGGATCATGAACGAGTACCGGCGCTTTGCCATCGGGGCGCTCGAGTGGCGACCCGACCTTGCCGTCGAGGCGGCCGCGCACCTCCTCCGCTACGGGCGGCACTTCGACGAGGCCGGCATGCCCGCGATCTTCGGCGCGGCCGCCGAGGACGTGGCGGACCTGGCGATCGAGGCCCGAGCCCACGACCCGGAGGTCTCGAGGCGGCTCGCGCGCCTCCTCGTCGGGAACCTGCTCGACCTGATCCCTACCGCCAAGGCGATCGGGCTGAACGGCATGTTCAAAGGCGTCGCCAAGCTCACCTTCTGGGCCATGGCCTCTGAGGATCGAGACGTGGCCCGCGTGCTGATCGAGGGCATCGCGGCTGCGCCGCCCGACTTCGTCGATGCGGCGCTGGACCGCATGGAGTCGCTGCACCAGGGCCTCTTCTGGGAGGTCAACGAAAGGGTCATCGCGTTCGACTGGGTCGAGCAGCCGCTGCGCGAGCAGATCCCCAAGCTGCGCGCCGCACTGCGCCGGGCCAAGGCGAGCGGGCACGGCGTGGCGCTAGAGCTGGAGGAGGCGCCGGTGGTCGCGAAGGACCTTGTCCAGCCCGACGTGGCGGCACGGCCCGGTGTCGCGGCGGCACAGGCTCAGCCTACGAGTGCGGGCTCGGAGCCGGCCGGTTGATCATCGCCGTCGAAGCTTTCTCGAAGTAGTCGAGCAAGGCCTGCCGCGCCTGCGGCGCGAGCGCGAGCGAATCGACTGCCACGGTCATGTGTCGCAACCACGCTTCGCGTTCGGCCGCGCCGATGGCGAAAGGTTGATGGCGCATCCGCAGTCGCGGGTGGCCCCGCTGGGCGCTGTAGGTGTCCGGACCGCCCCAGTACTGCATGAGGAAAAGGGTGAGCCGTTCCGTCGCGCTCGAAAGGTCCTCGTCCGGGTACAGGGGCCGGAGCAGCGGATCCGACGCAACACGCTCATAGAAGCGCCGCACCATCAGGCGGAACGCCGGCTCACCACCGACGAGCTCGTATAGGCTCCGACTCAGCACCCCCCGATGCTACCCGGCAACCTCACGTGTGCGGTCTTCGACACCGGCCCCGGCCAGGATCTCGGACGTCGGGCGCACCATGGCGTGCGCTGCCTTGAGGCCGGTCGCCTTCAGGTACCGCTCCACAATCCGGCGCCCCACCGCGTAGCCCCCCATGTGAGGCACACCGGCCGGCCGAATGCCCATCCGTTCCGCGACCAGGTCGCCCAGGACGTAAGGGCTCCAGTCGCTGAACGTGCTCCCGGTGCCGAACGCCGCGACGACCTTGTCAAACACGGCGTCAAGCTCGGCGCCGGTGATGGACGAATACCACGCCCCCGTCGCGTCAGGGCCGCAGATCTCGACGGCGAAGACCTCGGCGACGCCCTCGTGGATCACCCACTCGGCAAGGTTGAAAGCGGTGTCGATGTTCGGCGTGCGCAGGTTGTGCGCGAGCTCGTGCACGCCGCATGCGCCAATCCGCGTCAAGTTGTAATCGGTCGGCCATGCGACGAGCCAGATGCTGCCCGGCGTCGCGCCCATGCCGTAGTAGCCGAGCGTCTTCTCGATGAAGACCGGGTCGTCGGGGTTGCCCAGGGTAAGGATCACTTCGATCTTGTCCGGATGCCGGATCCCCGGCAGCACCGAACGCTGGTATTCCCAGGCGCGCGCAAGCTCGCGCCGCAGCTGACCCCACGCGTCCGCGTCGATGAGACGCTGGAGCGCGGGCGCAAATCTCGGGTCGTCGACGTTGACCCGAAAGCCGTCGCCTTTCTCGTGGATCTGCCTCAGGAAGGCCATCGGGCCCTCGTCGAATGGTGAGATCCCGCGAATCTTCGCGAGGGCGTCCATACGCGCCGCCGCCGGCAGGGTGAAGATGTGGGTCATGGCCGCCGCCTCGTCGTGGACGTCGATCTCGATCTGGTCGCCGGTGGTCAACGCCATCGCAGTCACCCGCTCACGGCGCATCCGCGGCTGCGCGCAGGGGCTCCGGCCTCACGCTGTACCGCTCCATCTCGTCTTCGCGGGGTAGGAACCACGCGATTGCGATGGTGACGGTGACAAGGATGACGTGGGTCATCAACGATTTCTGTAACCCGGAATTTTGCAGCCCGATCGCATCTGCGATCGCACCGTTGATCGGGATCCCGATCGCGCCTGTCACGAATCCAAGGCCCATCACCAGGCCCGACGCAAGGCCGGCGCGAGTCGACATCAATTGCTGCGCCATGAGCAGCATGAGAGGCGCGGTCGAGGCCGCCAGGAAGCCGATGAGGATCGCGCTCGCGAAGGCCCACGGCCCGGGGTACATGGTGTACAGGAGGATCGCGGGGATGCTGAGGACCAGCGTCACGAGGATGACCGTCCGCCGGCCGTACCGGTCTGCCAGCGTGCCACAGCCGACGGTGCCCACCGCGCTCGCGAGGACCAGCGTGGTGGCAAGCGGACCGTAGAAAGCGGGCCCGTAACCAAGCTCCTTGTACCAGGTTGGAGTGAAGGCCTGGAACACGTTGACGGTCCAGCTGCGCGACATCATCACGCCGATGACCATCGCCAGGGCGAAGACCGGAACGCCGGAGGACGCTGAGGCGGCCGTGCGCACGCCCGCGGCGGCGGCGCGCACTTGGCCGCGCATGCGCCACAGGAGGTACCCGCCGGTCGCCACGCCGGGGATGACCAGGAGGCCGGTGCCGTGGATCCCGAACACGCCGAAAACGAAGATCCCGATCAGAGGACCCAGCGCGACGCCGACCGTCCCCGCCGTGACGTAGATGGACATGCCGGCGCTGCGGCGCCAGGCGGGCAGCAGAGCGCGCACGTCAAGCGCGCCCAGCGGATGAAATGCGCCAGAGCCGAGGCCGGACAGGAACGCCAGGCCCAAAAGGAGCGGGAAGCTGTTCACGAAGCCGACGAGCGCGAAGGTCAGCGCGGTCCAGCCCAGCGCAAGACCGGTCAAGCGGGTGCCGAAGCGATCGGCGAGCAAGCCGAACAGCGGCTGTGACACGGCGGCCATCCCGCTGTACGCAAGGCTGACGAGTCCGACCGTCGCCAGGCTCAAGCTGAATCGCCCGATGAGCACGGGGTACAGCACCGGGATGATGCCGGCGTAGCTGTCGACCGTGAGGTGACCCAGCATCAGGGTCAGCAGCTTGCCGTTGCGGAGGAACTCTTTCACTTACCTCTATGATCGCCGCCGTGGGTCAGCTTCTGTACCTCAGCCGGGCGGACGTCGAACGGCTCCTGGACGTCGACGCGATGCTCGAGGCGCTGGGCAAAGCCCTGGTGCTGTTCTCCTCCGGGGTCACGTCGGTGCCGCCACGGGCCGGCGCCCGCGTCGGCGAGCGCGGGATCCTCGGCGCCATGCCCGGCTACGTGCCTGGCGTCGCGCTCGAGGTGAAGCTCGTCTCCGTGTTCCCGGCCAACCACGACGCCGGTCTTCCATCGCACCAGGGCCTGATCGCGGTCTTCGACGAGGCGACGGGCGCGCCCCTGGCGGTGATGGACGGGACTTACATCACCGCCATCCGCACCGGCGGCACGGCGGCGGTCGCCGCACGCGCGCTGGCGCGCGAGGACGCATCGGTGCTGGCGATTCTCGGCGCGGGAGTACAGGGCTGGTCCCACCTCGAGACGTTCCCGCGGATCCGGGACTTCAAGGAGATCCGCATCGCCTCGCGCAACGCGGACCACGCGGCGGCGCTGGCAGCTCGCCACCCGCATGCGCGGGTCGCCGGCTCGTTCGAAGAAGCCGCGCGCGGCGCCGACATCGTCGCTTGCTGCACCGACGCGCGGACTCCGGTCATCCGGCGCGAATGGTTGAAGGAGGGAGCCCACATCAGCTCGGTCGGCGGCACGTGGGGACCGGAGATCGACGCGGAGACGATCGCGGCAAGCCGGGTGTTCGTGGAGTGGCGCGGATCCGCGAGCACCCCGCCGCCCGCGGGCGCGGTCGAGCTCCAGGGTCTGGATCCGGGCTCGGTGACGGAGGTCGGCGAGGTCCTGGCGGGCACCCGGCCCGGCAGGCTGTCCCAGGACGAGATCACGCTGTACAAGTCGACCGGCCACGCGGTCGAGGACGCCGCGTCGGCCCGCCTCGTGTACGACCGGGCGATCGCCGAAGGTGCCGGAGTCTCGCTCGCCCTCTAGACCTCGATCAGCCGCGACGGCACCGCGTTGATGATCCGCGTCGGCCCGATGGTGCGCTCGGTTTGGCTCCGCCAATAGGGATGGACGTGCCCATAGACCGCGAGCAGCGGCCCGAAGCTCCGGATCACGCGCTCGAAGGCCACGAACCCGGAATGAGCGGCGTCCTGGGCGGAGGCGATCCCGAAAGGCGGGGCATGGGTGACGAGGATGTCCAGGCGGCGGTCGCGGTGGCGGACACCGCTCAGGCGCATCCGCAGCTCGAGGTTGAGAGCCCGCCTTCGCATCTCGCCCTGCGTGTACTGGTTCGCCCCTCGTCGATAGCGCACGCTTCCGCCGAGCCCGGCGACGCGCAGGCCTGCCGCCTCGACGACGCGGCCGTCAATGTTCTCGCAGCCGCGCGGTCCTGGCACAGGCGCGTCCGCCTGGAGCGGCGCCCAGGTCGGGTCCGCCGGCTTCAGGCTCGGGTCGTGGTTGCCCGGTACATAAAGGAGAGGCACGTCCAGCCTGCTCACCAGGTACTCGAGGTAATCGAAGGGCAGATCGCCGCACGACAGGACGACGTCGGGCCTCAGCGCCGGCAGCTTGTCCCCTTCGAGCTTCTCATCGACCTCGTCGGCGACCGCCAGGATGCGGGTCAAAACCCCACAGGCCCGCGCGCGACACCGTGGTTCGCCTCGATTGTCAGGTGCGCTTGAACCGCAGGGCAGTCCAGTGGTCGTCTATCGCCACCAACGCGACGGGTTTGTAGCCGGTCTCCGAGGTGAGCTCGCCGAGCACGTCCCGCTGCATCCACCAGGGTGTCGCCGGAAGATCTGTCGCGCCGGGGCTCGTCTCGCCTTTGGGGTAGGTGATCCACAGGAGGCCGTTGGGCCTGACAGCCCTGACCGCATCGCGCCCGAGGCGGCGCAGCTCTTCGACGTCGCTCACGAAAAGCTGCACCACGTCGTACGTCTGCTGCGGCTCGACGGCGGTGCGCACATCGGATGGCCCAGGCCTCAGCAGGGCCAGGTACCCGTCCGGCGCGTTCAGCACCATGACTCTGTGTTCAGGAGCCAGCCGCAGCTTCTTGGCCACCGGGCTGAAGCCGGATTTCTCAGAGCCGAGGACAGGCAGGGAACGCTGCGAGTCCAGGTGACCCATGGGTGTTCACTGTAGCGCGGCGCTATGCGGACTTCGACGCTGATGATTTCGGCTCATTCATCAGCTTCCTGGCGCCGTCAGCGAGGGCGTGCCGCCCGCCGTCACCTCGAGGTCGGCCCACATCCCACTGTCCTCGTTGCCGCCTACGAGCGAGGCGATGCGAAAGCTGCCGGTTTGGTTCGGTGCGAAGTCGAAGCTGGCGGATTGCCCCGGGTCCAGCCCTTTGGTCGGGTCGGGCGTGGACCACTGCGGATCGATGGGGGCGGTGTCCTGCCGGCCCTTCACGACCGAGCACGAGTTCGGCACCGTGCCGTGGTTCTCGCACTGGACGGTCACGCTCCAGCCGGCCGGGACGGTCAGGACGAGCGCGCCACTGCCGTATCCGTTGTAGTTGAACTGGTAGTCACCGGCGGGGTATCCCGCGATGAGGATGACGACGGCCGAGTGGTCCGGTGCGTTGACCTGGATGTAGTGGGACAGGTCCGGCGGGTTGCCCGAGCCGGTCCCCATGATCGGGTCGCAAGCGGCCACACATAAAAGGAACGCCGCACCTGCTGCCAGGCGGACGGCCGGTCGCCGGCTCACGGCATATCATCCGGGTCGATGGGGACCCCGCGGCACGATCGCCAATCCGGGACGAACCGGCCGCCTCCGCAGGTCGTGCTCTGGTGGGAGAAGCTCGAGACCTGGAAGCAGCTCGCGCTGTCGTTCCCCGTGTTCGCGGTGCTCATGCTGCTGATCAATATCGGCCCATTCAACCAGCCGCTGCTCCGTTCGATCTTCTACGGCCTGTTCGAGGGCGGCGTGTTCAGCGGCCTTCTCGCGGTCGCGACGGCCACAGAGCGCGGGCGTCGCGCCCGATGAGAAAGGTCGCCCCTCTTGCGCTCGCGCTCGCGGCCGTTGCCACATGGGCGATCGTTGCGGGTTGCTCATCGGCCACACCTGCCTTCAGCCTGGACAACGAAACGGTCGATGCGACCTTCGCCTGCCCGTCGGGATCCAACAACACGCCATACCAGCTCAACGCAAGCCTGGACGCGCACAACCCGACGTCGACGGCGGTCACGATCGAATCTGTGACCGCTCAATTGAAGCTCCAGGCGACCAAAGGACCCTGGCTCGAGAAGATCGGGAACATATACGACGCAGGCAGCGCCACGTTCGCACCGGACAGCGTCCGGGCCGGCGCCAACGCCTCGATCAAGGTCACCATCACCAGTGCATGCACCAGCGACAAGTCGATCATCGCGCCGCTGAGCTACGGGGAGTACGCGGTGACGCTGCACGTCACGACGTCGTCGGGCAGCTACGCCGTGACGAGCACGAACCGGCACCGAATCGTCGCCACCTGACCGACGCCCGTCACCGGCTGCGCAGGATGGCCATGGCCCTGGTGGCCGCAGCCAGCCAGGCGGGGTCCTCCAGCCAGGTCTCGACTCCCCACATCAACACCACCTGCAGGTGCTCCTGGCGGTAGCCGGCAGCGCTCGCAAGCAGGTCGTCCTCGTTGAACTTCCCGGACAGGTCCGCCCATGGTTGAGCCTGCATCTCCGACACCCAAACGTCCTTGCCCATCGAGTGGGCTCGCGCAATCCAGAAGGCAAGCGACTGATCTTTCCAGGCCGCGCGCAGGTCGATGCTGGTGAAACGGAGCGGCGTGGAGGGCCCGTCGAGATACATGTCAAGGCCGAGTGCGTCGCCGGCCTCCAGCGCCTCTTCGGGGTGGCCGCTCGGGTACCCGCCAAGGCGCTGCAGTGCGGGCTTGGCGTAGATCTGAAGCACGTCGACGGCGACGTTCCACCCGTCGAATGTCGTGGTCATCGCTTTGTGGCTGGGGTCGAGGCGGTGGACCTCGCCGATCTCCCACGAGAGCTGCGCGACTTTGATCTGGTCGTCACCCGTGAACGCGTTGCCGACGTAGTCGAGCGGCTCGTTCTCCACCTGCCATGCGTAGACCAGTGGCGAATCGCGATACCGAGTGATGCTCGAATCGAAGTAGGCCCGATAGGCCGGGGCCGCCTGCATATTGTTCAAGAACGGCTGCCAGCGAGGCCCGGCCCAGGTCGGTTCATGGAGCTCCGGGTAGAGAAAGTTGCGCGCGCCGACAGTCAGCACCACGAGGGTCGGGCTGGCGGCCGACTGATTGTGCCTCGCCACCACGGCCAGCAAAGCGTCGATCTGCGAGAAATCCAGCTGGTCGGGCGTGGGCTCGACCGACTCCCAGTAGATCGGGAGGCGTACCAGGTCCGGGTTGGTCGCTTCGAGCAGAAGGCCGAGGTCGACTTGCGGGTCGCGGTCAGCCCACTGCGAGGTCAACGGGCTGAAGCTGAAGCCGGCGAGCGGAGCTTGAGGCAGCGGCTGCTGCCACGCCTCGCTGCCGAGCAGGAGCGCCCCAACCATGAGCACGATGAGCTTTCTCACCGCAGGAATAACGCTCCCGTCGTTCCAGCTATTGGCACTGCATCAATGAAGGCATGGGCCAGATCAGCGCCGCCTACCAGCTCGGATGAGTGCCGGGGGCCATCGATGCTGTGGAGTCCAACTTCAACTTGCACGTTGATGACTACGTCTGGATCGGCCTGAACGGCCTCGTCAAGCTGGTCGACCAGTTGGGCGCAGTCGACGTGATGGTCACGAATCCGGTCATGGACGATTTCTATCCCTCCGATCAGAGCAGCGCAGGCGATCTCCATGTGCCTACTACCGCGCGGGGGCAACCCATATGGACGGCGTACACGCATTACAGTACGTCCGCTCGCGTCACGGTAACTTGCGGGCCGCGCACGAGGCGAACGAAACCGCAGCCAACGAAGAGCAGGAGTACGCGGGACAGGTCCCTGCGGTCCATTAGCGCAGCCGGCGAGTCGAGGTCCCCTCCCCACCGGGAGCGGAGCTTGCGAATTAAGGGAGCATCTGGCGGGCCACGAACAGAACGTTGGCCGGGCGCTCCGCAAGGCGGCGCAGGTACCACGCGTACCAGGCGTCACCGTAAGCGATCAGGTCCTTGACGGCGAAGCCCTCCCGGGCGAGCCGGAGCAGCTCGCCGGTCCGGATCCCATAAAGCATGTTCACCTCGAGCTGCGACCTCTCCATGCCCAGGGCCTGGGCGAAGCGCCCCACCCGGGCGACCAGCTCGACGTCGTGCGTCCCGAGGACCAGGCGGAGCTTTTTGCGCTTGAGCTCGGGGAGCAGCATCACGCACAGGGCGAGGTAATTGGCGTCGACGTCGCGCTTGGCTGTGAACGCGATGGATGACGGCTCGGCATATGCCCCCTTGACCAGCCTGATGGCCGGCTTGTGTGGAAGCAGCTTCGCGACGTCTGTGGCGGTCCGATGCAGGTATGCCTGCACACAGACGCCGGTATTCGGATGCTCGGCGTGGACGCGCGTGTACAGATCAAGGGTCGGGTCGGTGTACGCGCTGCCCTCCATGTCGATCCACAGGAAAGACTTCGCCTTGGCGGCAGCGCCGGCCAGGCGGTTCAAGTTCGCATAAGCCTGATCGGCGTCGATGTCCAGCCCGAGCTGCGTGGGCTTGACCGATATTTCGGCGCCAACTCCGGTGGAGGCGGCGAGCACCTCTTCGTAATGCTCGACGACGGCGTTGGCCTCCTCGAGGTCTTTCACGTTCTCGCCCAGGCGCGTGAACAGCGACCCCACGCCCTGGGCCTTTAAATCGACTGCGGCCTTGAGCGCGCTGTCGAATCCTTCGCCCGGCAAAAAACGCCTCACCGCGCGGCGCGCGAAACCCCAGTGCGGCACGTGTGTCGCAAGCCATCGGTTCTGCGCGCACCACAGCAAGACCTGTCGCATCGGCCCCAACCATAAAACACGCCAGGCGGCTGGGAGCGACGTGAGCCGAAGCGCCGTCGCCTCGATCCCAGGTCGGTCTACCGACCGCGGGGCGCACTAATTAGCGGATGATCGCCCGGGAGCCGGCCCTTTCTTGGTCCCGGCCTTGTCCTGCTTGATCGTCTCGACCGACTTCGTGTCCTCGTGGGAGTCTCCCGTCGGGCTCGGGATGAGGCCTTTCTTGACGGGTTCCGCCATCTGGAACCGGTTGTAGACCGCGCCCAGCAGCAAGAGCTCGCTGAGCAGGTAGAACCACGTCGCCAGCAGGAAGAAGAGCCCGAACTGGGCGCCGTACGTGTTGAACCTGCCCGCGTACCGCGCGTACAGAGGGAAGGCGAGCGAAAGGACCTCGATCAGGATGCCGGCCAGCACGGCGCCGGGCAGGACTTCGTGAAGAGTGAAAGTGCGGTTGGGGACGAAGCGATAAAGGACCAACAGCAGGCCGACCATGACGAGGCCGCCCACGAGCAGGCTCACGATCCATGCGTAGGGCAGGAACGCGGAAAGCGAGTTGACCCCGACCGTGACCGCGATCGCCGCGATCAGCAGCAGCATCATCACGAAGCCCATCAGCTTCTGGCGCAGCATGTCGCGCTGTTTCGTGCTGAAGATCTGGGTGAACGCGAACTCCATGGTCGCGAAGATGCTGCTCGCGCTCCAGATGAGGCCACCGATCGACAGGAGGCCCATCCACCCCGCCGACTGCTTGACCCCCTGGATGGCGCTCCTCAGCTCGGGCTGGGCGTTGGCCGGGAACATCTGCAGGATGAGGGCCTGGAAGTTTGCCTCCGTGCCCGGGTTGCGGATCATCAAGCCGGTGATCGACAGCGCGCCGAGCACCATCGGGAACATCGCCAGGAAGCCGGCAAACGCAAGCGCTGAGGCGTAGTTGCCGGCCTTGCTCTCGCCAAACGCCTTCAGGACGCGGAAAGGCACCGTCTTCTGGGCACGCCGAACCGCGTGCACGATGCGGTGTCGCATGCCGGCTCTCAGTCGAAGGCCGGAAGCGGCTTCTTCAGACGGTTTGGCATCTCAGTGCCAGCGTACGAGGCCGACGACCAGCATGGGCGCCGCGTCGATGAGCACCATCGCTGTCCGGCCATGCCGGCCGGAACGCCTATCCTGTCCCGCACATGAGCATCAACTCGGAGCTCGCCGGCTTCACCTCGGCCGACGCCCGGCGGGCGCTGGAAGGCCTGCCCCGCTGCGACTACGACGTGGTGATCAAGCCGCTGCGGTACCGCTCCGCCCCCCACCTCGCCGCGCGCTGCGAGTTCGAGGATCGCCGAATCGTGCTCCAGGTACCCATCCCGTTCAAGGCGTTCAAGGAGCCCGTGATTTTCGCAGCTCGGCGCAGGCGCGGGGCCGGGATGCGGTTTGCCTGGGCTTCGGAGACAGTGTCCTTTCGGGGCCGGCGCGACGTCCTGCGCTTTCTGTACTGCCACGAATGGCTGCACTGGTACCTGCACGAGGTGCTGCACAAGGGCTCGACTGCGGAAACAGCCTGCGACCGATTCGCGCTTCGGAACTTTCGCAGGCGCTACGTCACGACCGACGACGCCGACGCAGCCCTCAGGCGGCGGCCTCTGAAGGCACGCGCGTCGGGCTGAGCCCGCTCCGCGCCGAAGGCGATTTGTCTTCGCTCACTCAAACGCCGTGGCCGCCGGTGCGGGCTTGCGCAGCAGGAGGATCACGGCCGCCGGCAGCCCGGCATTAACCATCCATGACACCAGGCCGTGGTTGGCGCCGATCGGCAGCACAAACAGTAGGAGCGAGCCCGCCAGGCAGAACGCCTCGAGGCCCGTCGTCAGGCGCCGCGCCCATCGCCGCCGCCACAGGATTCCGATGCCGAGCAGGCATGTGCCCAACGCAAGCGTCAGGCTTGCCATCCCCAGAGGGAGCATGAAGACCTCTCCCGCGACCGCGAACGGGATCGCCGAGATGCCCGCCGCCATCCAGAAGAGCGCCTGGAGCAAGAGCAGCACAAAGGCCGCCTCCGGCTTCGAGGAGTCACGCATTGTCGATCGCCTTGACGACCTGGTCATCGATGTCGACGGCGAAAGGGCCGCCCCTGGGGTTGGCCACGATCCATACGTGGAGCATCGGCGGAACGCTGACGTCGACGGCCCCGACCGGGCAGGTCGCCGTCGGCGTCATGAGACTGAACTCGAACCCGAATGGGGTGACGCAGATGTCCTGGTGCTCGTGCCACGCCGTCAACGGGCCGCCGGGGTCCGGGCCGAACTGACCAAGGCGCTTCATCTGGAACATGGCGCCGAGGAGGACCGGCCCGTGCCTCGTGTTCGCGTAGACAAGCCCCTGCGGCCGGTTCGGGTCCAGGACGTAGCCGGCGTCGACGTACCGCTGGTTCATCCAGTGGGTCGAGGGCATGTTCTGCGGCCCGGGGCGGTAGCCCGCCGCCCAGGCTGCATGCCAATCCTGATAGGGCGCGATCGCGGCCTTCGTCTCGGCGAAAAGCGTGGCCGCGGCCGCGACCTGGTCCGGCGTGGCCACCTGGTTGGTCGATTGGAGGATCGCTCCGGCGTGCGAGTGACGCGCGTCGGGCCGCGCCAGGTCCACGATCCAGACCGACGCCGTCGTCGCCACCATCAACACCGGCACGGCGATGCCGAGCGCGGTCCACCGCCATGCCCTCCGCGCCGTCCTCCGCTCACCGTTGACCGGCACGAGCACGAGGCCCAACGCGACGAGCTCGAGCAGCTTGGTGGCGATCGACACCTGGTCCGGGGCATCGAGGCCGACGACGATGTAGGCGACGTATCCCAACACGCTCATCACGATCAGGGCCGCCGAGGCCAAACGCCACCACCGCCACGCGATCAGCTGCGAGAGGGCGATGTATGCGGCGCCGTTCGCCACGAAGAGCGCTGCTGTCAGCGGTTCGCTGAGGTGGCTTGCGACAAGCCCGAGGTGGATCGCCCCAACCACGAACATCAGAACCGATGCCCCGAGCAAAGTCCCAGGGACGGTTCGGCTGACCGGCCTCAACCGGACCGCGAACAGAGCAACGGGAAGCGCGAGGATGCCGGCGAAAAGACCGATCGCGTGGTCGGGTGCGATGTCGAACATGACAAGAGAATCGCCGGCCGACCTAAGAGCTACGTAAGCGTCGGGTCGGTCAGGCTCGCGCGCCGCCGCGTAGAGGGAGGTCGACCAGCAGCGCGGCGCCGCCGAGCGTGGACGCTCCGGCGAGGATGCGGCCGTGATGCTGCTCCGCGATCCAACGGGCGATCGACAGGCCGAGACCGGCGCGACCACCCGTGCGCGAGGGGTCTGCGCGGTAGAAGCGCTCGAACACCTTCTCGCGGTCCTGGTCCGCAATCCCCGCTCCATCGTCGGCCACGACCAGTCGCGCCCATGGCCCCTCGACCGACAGGGTGACCAGGACTTTTGAGCGACCGTGGCGAAACGCGTTGTCGAGGAGGATCCACGTCAGCTGCCGAAGCGCGTCCGCGTCACCGTCGACCACAGCCTCGGCGCAATCTACCGTCAGCTCCCGGTCCACGTGCACCGCGGCCGCCTGCCGGCAGACCTCAATGACCACCTCGTTCACGTCGATCGGCGCCAGGGCCAGCACGAGACCGGCGTCGGCGCGCGCCAGGGTCAGCATACGGTCGACCAGCCGCGCCATCCTCGCGCTTTCATCGGCGATGTCGGCGGCGGCAGCCCGCCGGACATCGTCGCCGATCTCCGGGCCTCGCGCCAACAGGCCGGCATTGCCCTGGATCGTGGTCAGCGGGGTGCGCAGCTCGTGAGATGCGTCCGCGACGAAGCGCCGTTGCGCATCGAACGAGTCCTGCAGCTGCTCCAGCATGGTGTTGAAGCTGGTCGACAGCAAGGCGACCTCGTCAGCGCTGGCCGGGGTGGGCAGCCTGCGCCCGAAGTCGCGGGTCCGGCCGATCTCGTATGCGGTGCCGGCGACCACCTTCAGCGGCTTGAGGGCTCGTCCGGCCACCAGCCAGGACGCAAGCAGAGCGGCGAGCAGCGCAGGGATCGCCGAGACGACCAGGAATACCACGATGCCGGAAAGGCTCGACTGGGGCACCCGCGTCGACTGGCCCGCCACCACGAATCCGCTTCTGTACCGCACCGCGTACAGCCGCAGCCCCCCTTCTGTGTCGAAGACGCCGCCTGCCGTCGCGCCCACGTTCGCGCGGAGCCTGGGCGCGATGTCTAACGGCGCGCCATTCAGCACCGCTGTCGCGTAGACCGGCGACCAGCCCTGGTCGAGCACCTCGACGAACACGTCGGTGCTGGTCTTGAGGTCCGCCGGCGCGATCGGCGCGCGCGGCGCCAGATCGCTGCCGGCGTCGAGGGCCCGGACGGCGTCCTGGGCGCGGCTTCGCAGGGCGTCGTCCTGGTTGGTGATCACCCCATGCGCCAGTAGCGCGTACAGGAGGACGCCAAACAGCACGAGGGTGAGCGCGACGACCGCCGCCCCGAACAACGCAAGCCTGGCCCGAAGCGGCAACAGCTAGCTCATTCGCGAAGCGCGTAGCCGGCGCCCCGGATCGTGTGCAGCAGCCGCGACTCACCGCCCAGCTCGAGTTTCTGACGCAGGTAGCCGACGTAGACCGCGACCACGTTGTCCGTCTCCGGCTCGCCTTTCCAGACCGCGTCGAGCAGCTGCTCGCGCGTCATGACCTGGCGTGGATGGCGCAAGAAGTGCTCCAGGAGCTCGAACTCCGTCGCGGTGAGCTCGATCGAACGATCCCCACGCCACGCACCACGGACCGACGGCTCGAGCCGGAGGTCGGCAAAACCGAGGTGGTCTCCAGGCGTCGTCCGGCGCAGCAAAGCGCGCACCCGAGCCAGAAGCTCCTCATACGCGAACGGCTTGGCGAGATAGTCATCGGCGCCGCTGTCAAGTCCTCGAACGCGCTCGTCGGTGCCGCCCAGCGCGGTCAAGACGAGGATGGGAATCGGGCCGCCGGCGCGCAGGCGCCGGCATACGGCGATCCCGTCCATGCCGGGCAGCATCACGTCCAGCACGACGAGGTCGAACCCGCGCTGGCGGGCACGACGCAATGCTTCGAGCCCGTCGCCGACGACCTCGACGTCGTAGCCCTCGGCCAGAAGGACCCTTTCGAGGGTGGCCGCCAGCCGGGCGTCGTCCTCGACCACGAGAATCCTCGAGCGGGTCATGTCCACCGATATATAAGGCCCGCGTGAGGATTTGATAAGCGCCTGCCGAAATCGCCGTCCCCCGTTCGTCGTCTGGGTGAGACCGAGGTTGAGGTCACGGAGGGACGCCCGCGACGGACGCGGAGCGCAAGCAGGTCATGGACGCCTGGGGGGCGTGGTTCGGACGCCTGGGCGACAAGATCGTCGACATGGGCAACCCGTTCACACCGGACTCGAAGACGATCTCGAACGGAGGGTTGGTCCACGACGGAGCCGTGGGGACGCAGGCCGCTACTCGATCATCAAGGCCGACTCGATCAAGTCCGCCGTCGAGCTGGCCAAGGGATGCCCGGTCCTGCAGCCGGGCGCCAAGGTCACGGTCTACGAAACCTTCCCGGCGATGTAGCCAGGCTGGTTCGGAGTGGGCCGGGGCTGCGAGCTCCGGCCCAGCTCATTCCAGCTCCGTCAGCGTGACCCGCTTGCTGCTGATCAGCCTGCCTGGCGCCGGAGACAGATAGCTGCCGGACGTCGGCGCGACGTCGGAGTAGTCCGCACCGACCGCGATCGTCACGTAACCCAGGCCGCCACGGCTGGCGTGGGTCGGGTCGAAGGCCGACGCGATCGCGTCGCCGGTGCCGTCCGTGGTCGGCAGCACGACCTCCACCCAGGCGTGCGTGCCGCCCTGGCCAAGCAGGTGACCGGAGACATATCGCGCCGGCA
>JBAUTF010000368.1:0-6491 GCA_049582065.1 Candidatus Dormiibacterota bacterium
CCGAGGCGAAGGTCGGGGAAGACCTCCGTGCGCAGCCGTTCGAACTCGGCGGTCGCGGAGCGGGCGGCAAGCAGCTCCGACGCCTCGATCAGCGGGCAGATCACGAAGGCCTGCCGGCCCGCAAGGATCTCCCGGCGGACCAGGTCGTAGGCCTCGCCACGGTGAGCCGGGTCGATCACCTCCGTTTCCACAGGGCTGCGTCCGGGGGGCTGCTCGTCGATCACCGAGACCGCCATCTCGCCGTACAGTGCGAGCGCCAGAGTGCGCGGGATCGGTGTCGCGGTCATGGCGAGAAAGTGGGGCCGGCCTCGGCCCTTGCCGCGCAAGAGCTCGCGCTGGCCCGTGCCGAAACGGTGCTGCTCGTCGACGATCGCCAGCCCGAGGTTGAGGAACTCCACGTCCTCTTCGATCAGCGCGTGCGTGCCCACCACCAGCGCGCAGTGGCCCGACGCGGCCGCCGAGCGGACGCGCCGGCGTTCGGCGGCGTTCTGGCCGCTGACCAGGAGCTCGACGGTGAGGCCCGGGAATGATTCCTCCAGGTAGGCGCGGAACTTCCGCAGGTGCTGGCGCGCCAGGATCTCGGTGGGGGCCATCACCACAGACTGCAGTCCCGCCGCGTGTGCCATGGCGACGCAGGCCGCCGCGACCGCGGTCTTGCCGGAACCGACATCACCGTTGAGAAGGCGGTTCATCGGAACGGTCCTCTCCATATCCTGGAAGGCTTCCCAGGTAGAGCGCCGCTGCGCTCTTGTGAGCTCGAATCCGATGCCTGCCTTGAAAGCGTCGATCACGTCCTGGCGGTACGGGATCGGGACCGCCGGCTCCGCGGCGACGCTGGCCCGCATCATGGCAAATGAAGCCTGCAGCTCGAAGAGCTCCGCGAACGCCATGCGGCGGCGTGCCTCGTGAAAGTCCTCGTCTGTGCCGGGCCTGTGACCCAGCCGCACCGCCTGCGCCACGGGCAGCAAGTGATGGCGGTCGCGGACCTCAGGCGGCAAGATGTCCTCGAGGTGTTCGGCGAGCGGCAGCGCGGACTCGACCCAGGCTGCGACCTTGCGCGAGCTGAGCCCGGCGACCAGGTGGTACTTGGGCATCAGCCCGCCGACTCGCTGCGGCGCGAGCACCTCGCTGTCGTCGTTGAGCCGCTCGTGGTGCGGGTTCTGCATCTCGAGCATCGCCCCATACCGAGCCGCTTTGACAGTGCCGGCCACAGCGATGCGGTCTCCCTTGTGCAGCTGGCGCGCGATGAACGGCTGGTTGAACCAGGTGATCCTCAAGCCGGCCCCTGCGTCGTCGCGAATCGTCGCCTCCGTCAGCCGCATGCGCCGGCGCATGGTCTGCTTGGCGCTGATGGTCGCGATTGTCCCCACGACCGTGGCCTGCTGTCCCGACACCAGGCCAGACACCATGGCGGGCGCCCCATACGCCTCCCAGCCAAAGGGCAGCGTGAGGAGGAGATCACGGACAGTGGCGATGCCGAGCTTGTCGAGCTTGCGGGCATCGGCGGGCTTCACCTTGGGCAGCGCCGACACTGGCGCGTCAAGCGTGCGGGGGAGAACGAGAATCGCCATCTACGCTATCTTCGGGAGAAAGGTGATACCTCCGCCGCCCGACTCTCCGCCGCCGTCCGATCCCGGCGCTGCTGCAGTCACCTCAGAACCGACGCGGCGGCGGCTGCGGACCAGAGTACTGGTGGTTGTCCTCATCGCCGTCGTCATCATCGGAATCATCGGCTACGCGGTCACCGGGTTCGCTTACGCGAGTACGCGCGTGGCAAGCACGGACCGCACCCTCAACACCGTGATCTCGCACCAAAACACTCTCAACACTACGTTCAAGAACATCGACGGCGAGTTCAGCGCGCTGAGCGCCAGCACGAGCTTCAACTCGGCGCTGGCTCGGAGCGTCGCCGACGAGTTCGTCGCCAGCGCCACCAAAGCCCACACCACCGTGAACCTGGACGACGCATCGCTGGCCACGGCATCGACCTCCCTAGACGACCGGCGATGGCTCACCGTGTTCAGCCAGAGCCTTATCGATAAAGAGGCCGGCCGCGTCACCCATGCGAGAAAGGCCCTCGCCGACGCGAGGACGATCGCGGGCGACTACGTGCTAGACGGCCAGTTCTTGCAGGCATTCATCGACGCCACCGCCGACCGGGATACTCTGGCTGCGCAGACGTCGAGCCCAGACCTGGCTGCAGCGAGCTCGACTGTGGTGACCATGAAATCGGACGTGGACAAGGCGCTGCGGCTCTCCACCGCGCCCGCCCTGCCCCCAGACCTCCATGCGCTCATGAACGACTTCGAAACCCTGGTGGCCGATTTTGGGAAGCTGATCACTGCGGCACACGCCACCGACGACCGGGGTATCACGAGCGCGGCGACCACGGTCCAGGCCGACTCTGACAAGATCAGCGGCTACAACTACAACAAGATCTCGGCGGACATCGACAACTACTACCAGCCCCTGGTCGCCGACTTCAATTCGCAGATGGCCGCGGCGACGGCTTAGCGCGCGGTGCGGCGCGCCTCGGCTCGCGCGAACCAGACCATCTGCCCGGCGAGGAGCAGCACCAGGCCTGCCAGCGCGGCGGCGCCGAGCCGGGACACCGCGAACCACGCGGACGCGAGAATCGCGACGATGACCGCGCTCTGCACCCAGTCGGCGACGAACAGACCCACGACCTCGGAGATCGCCGAGCGCGCAAACCTCACGCCAGGACCGGCCTCCGGACGAGGGATACCGCCAGCCTCGAGGCCGCGAAGTAGACGGCCACGAGGGCCAGGATCGAGACGAAGTCGTAAGGCCATATGGCGCCCATCCCCTCCGCCGCCCAGAAGGTGCCGAGGCTGGCGAGTATCACACCAACCGCATACTTGAGCGTGTTCTCGGGAACCCGCGCCAGTGGCCGGCGAACCACAACGCCGGCGCCAGCGACCACCACCATCGCCAGCAGGCCGCCGGCGACCGCGACCGGCAAGCCGCGGCCCGTCCCTCCGACCGCGATGACGATGAACACCACCTCGAGCCCTTCGAGGAATACGCCCTTGAGTGCCAGCACGAAGCCGACCCAGTCGTGTCGCGCCGTCGCGGAGCGCACCTCGGCCACAGTCTGCTGGTACGCGCGCTCCTCGTCGTGCAGCTCGACGATGCCCGCCGACCTGAGCACCGCCTTATGCAACCAGCGGAGCCCGAAGAGCAAAAGAAGCGTGCCGACCAGCAGCTTCAGACTCGACTCCGGCACTCGCGAGACGATCAGCTGCCCGAAGAAGACCACCAGCACCGCCAGCGCCGCCAGCGCAGCGAGGGTTCCCAACAGCGGCGCCCGCCATCCACGCGTGAGGCCGACCGCCAGCACTATGGTCAGGGCTTCGGTCGACTCGACGGCGGAACCGAGAAAAGCCGCCCCGAAGACGAAGAGCTGCTGGTACACGACCTTCAGAGATTAGCCGGGTTGGTTTAATGGATTCGGTGATGCCAGGCCTTTTCGCGGAAAACTCCGTCACACGCCGCGTGAACCGCGAGAACGTGCTGCTGCTCGGCGGAGGGCGAGCGTTGTTGATGCAGCTGGCGCATCCCAAGGTCGCGCTTGGCGTCGACGAGCATTCCGACTTTCGCCAGCAGCCGATCCGGCGCTTGCGCCGCACGATCCGGATGACGATGGCGATCGTCTTTGGCGACCGCGAGACGGCGCTGGGCGCGGCGCGCGCCGTCAACCAGGTCCACGCGGGGGTGCGCGGGCGCGGCTACCGCGCGCTGGACCCCGAACTTCTGCTGTGGGTACACGCCACCCTCGCCGATACGGCGCTCGTGACGTACGAGACCTTCGTGCAGCGCTTATCGGCGCGCGAGCGCGATGACTTCTACCAGGAGTTCAAGCTCATGGGAGAGCTGCTGGGAATTCCGCCAGGGCGATTCCCCGTAACTCTCGGAGATTTCGCGCTCTACCTCGACGAGATGATGTCCAGCGGGCCGGTCCGCGTGGGCCGAAGAGCGCATGAGCTCGCCCGGCATGTGCTGCGCCCGGGCTTGCGCCTGCTCCCCGGCCCGTTCATGGTCCCTCTCGAGATCATCACGACCGGCCTGCTGCCGCCCACGCTGCGAGACCAGTACGGTCTCGCCTGGGGTTCCTCGCAGCAGCGCGCCTACCGGCTCGCGGTCAGGACGCTGCCGCGGATCATCGCGCTCACCCCGTCCCTGATCCGTGTCTGGCCGCTCCCGGGCCGCACGCTACGGCTGACGCCGGGCGGCCGGGCCGTCAGCTCTTGATGTAGACCAGGCCTCGCAGGTGCGGCCGGGTTGCGGCCGCGACTTTGTCTCTCTCACTCCAGGCGTGGCCGGGAGTCCCTTAGTCAAAGCTCTTCCTTATTCCGGAAAGAGAGCAGGCGCGGTTCCTGCGGGGCCCCCACGTCGTGGCTGCGGGGCGACCCCCGATGAGAGGGAACCATCCGAGTTCCCTCTCACATGCTCAGCTCTTGATGTAGACGAGGCCCAGGGCTTTCGGGCCCGTGTGCGTGGCGAGCACGCAACCGATCCGGCCGACCGGGACCTCGAGGTGCGGGAGCTCCTTGCGAAGGCCCGCCGCGATCCGCTCGGCCTCATCAGGCGCCTGGCCGTGCATCACCGCGACCTGCTCCACGGGCAGATCCGCCCTGAAAAGCTCGATCATGCGCGGGATCGCTCGCGAGCGTGTGCGCACGCGGTCGACCGGCTTGATCTCCCGGTCCACGACCAGGAACATCGGCTTGAGGTCGAGCATCGTCCCGATCATCGCCTGGGCGCGGCCGACTCGCCCGCCCATCTCGATGTAGCGCAGCGTGTCGAGCAGTGCGAGCACACGGCATTTCGGAATCCGGTGCTTCACCGCGGCGGTCGCCTCGTCCAGAGTCGCGCTTTCCGCCGCGACCTGACAGAGGAACGCCATAGGCATCGTGACGGTCTCGCTGTCGATGACATCGACCCGAAAACCCTCCACCGACTGGGCGCCGATCCGAGCCGCCTCCGCCGTGGCGGAGAGCTGCGCCCCGATGTGGATCGAGATGCAGCCCTCATAGTCCTTCGACAGGCGCCGGTACACCTCGGCGAAGTCGCCTGGCGATGGCGCCGACGTCGTAGGGAGCTTGTTCGACGCCTCTAGACGGCGAAAGAACTCGTCATCGGTGATGTCGACCCGGTCTCGAAACGTCTCGCTGCCGAACAGCACCTTCAGCGGGACGACCTCGATCGCATACCGGTCGCGCCATTCGTCGGGCAGGTCGGCTGTCGAGTCGGTGACGATCGCAAAGCCGCGGCCCATCTCAGTGGCCGCTATTCGACGGAGAGGATGAACGGGTAATGCTGCTGGCCGCCCTGCTGGACCTCGACCTCAAGCCCCGGATAGCTGGCCTTGATCGCGGACTCAAGCTTCTTCAGCTCATCGTCCGAGGCACCCTCGCCGCGATACACCGTGACGAGCTCATATGAATCCGGTCCAAGCTTGCCGAGAGCCTTGTTCACGACGTCGACGTAATCGGCGCCTGTGAACTCGAGCTTCTCGTTGATCAAGCCGATCACGTCGCCCTTCTTGACTTTGAGCCCGTTCGAGCGCGTATCCCGCACAGCGTGCGTGACCTCAATGGTCTGCACGCGGTCGGCCTCGGCGCGCATCGCCCGCATGTTGTCGACGCCGTTCCGCTCCGGCCGGAACGCGACCACGGCTGCGACTCCTTGCGGCACGCTGTGCGTCTCCAGCACATGGACCTTCTTGCCTGTCAGGCCCAGCACCTGCTTGGCGGCGAGGATGACGTTTCGGTTGTTCGGCAGCAGGATCACCTCGTCAGCGGGCACTGCCTGGATGGCGGTGAGCATGTCCTGCGTGCTGGGGTTCATCGTCTGGCCGCCCTCGACGATTGCGTCCACGCCGAGGCCGCGGAAGATGTCGACCAATCCGCGGCCCGCGACGACGGCGACCAGGCCGATGCCGTTCGGGCGCTGCGTCCTGGGGGCATCGCCCTCGCCCTCGAGGATCCGCTTGTGCTGGGTGGACATGTCGCCGACGTTGAGCTTCAGCAGCCTGCCGTAGCCGCCGGCGAGATTGATGACCCTCGTCGGGTCATCGGTGTGGACATGCACCTTCACGAGCTCGGGCTCACCGACCACGAGCACCGAGTTGCCCAGGGCCTCGATCTGGTTGCGGATCAGGTCCAGGTCGAGGCTCGAGCCCTCGATGAGGAACTCGGTGCAGTAGCCCCAACCTCCTTCCGGGAGCGCCATCGATGCCTGCGCCGCGGACGAGATGGCGGCCCTTGAGGCGGCCGAGGCGGCCGGGACAGCCTCCGCCTCTTCGACCGTTCGCAGCATGCCATCGAGGATGATCTGCAGGCCATAACCGCCTGCGTCGACCACGCCCGCATCGCGCAGGATCTGCAGCTGGCTTGGGGTCTTAAGGACGGCTGCGCGAGCGCCGGCCGCTGCGGCGGCGATCACGCGCGGCACGCTAGCGTCCGGGG
>JBAUTF010000369.1:0-9977 GCA_049582065.1 Candidatus Dormiibacterota bacterium
AGCCGGCGACGGCACGCAAGCCGGCGACGGCACGCAAGCCGGCGACGGCACGCAAGCCGGTTACAAGGCGCCGAGTCGTCCGCACATCAATCGCTGCACCGCCCGCAGCTATGCCAACCTCAGCGCCCAGATAGGCCCCAGGACCCAACTTCCCCGCAGCTCGTGGAAGCGGCGCCCCTTTCTGGTCATATCGGCGAGGCGCTTGATCGCACGTCCGGGTTGCGCGATCCTCAATCGAGGTAGTGGCGTCTTGATCGACCCGCACGCTGCGACCTCGATCCAAACCACTGAAGATCTCTGTGATTTGCATGGTTGCGTCGCAGCCGACGTCTCCTGGAACGGCTCGTTGAGGCCGGTTCATTAAGGCCGACGGGCTCATCGCCGAGGATGTGTGGACTCACGGCGGGCTCTCTACAGTTTAGGCACAGGCAAATCCAGACTGTCCGACGGTCTCGGCGCTGCTGCGTTCATCTGATCCGCGTCGAAAGCCATCGCTTTGTACCGGTTCCGTAACAGATGGACCACCGACTGTTTGCAGGACCCTCGGCGCCGCACGCCTACTCTGCACGAGTGGCAATAGAGCACCCTCGCATTCATACGACCCGCGCTTCGGGGCAGACTCCGCGCGCGCCGCGTTGGGTCATGGTTGTCTACACCGTCTTGGCGGTGCTGCTCGTCGCATATTGTCTGTCGTTGATCCTCAGGCAGGCCGACCAGTCGAATCCGTTTGTCGACAGCTGGGGAGTCGCGGCGTTCGAGGTGCTCACGAGTGCGCTGTGCATCTGGCGAGCGATCGGCTCGCGCCGGCGACTCGTTCCCCTCATGTTGGGTCTCGGGATACTCTCGTGGAGTATCGGCGACGCCATCTTGGCCGTGGAGTCGGCGGGTGGCGCGTCAGTGCCGGTGCCCTCACTCGCCGACCTTTTCTGGCTGGCCTTCTACCCCATCACCTATGTCGCGCTCGTCGTCATGACGCGCAAGCACCTCACGCGAGTGGGAGCAACAACGTGGCTCGACGGTGGCGTGGCCGGTCTGGGCGCCGCAGCGCTGTGCGCCTGCTTTGCCTTCAATACGATCCTGCACTCGGTCGGCGGAGACGCCACGACGGTCGCGACAGACCTCGCATACCCGATCGGCGACGCATTGCTGCTCATCCTCGCGGTGGGAGGAACGGCAATCATGCCCGGTCGCAAGAACCCGCAGTGGCTACTCGTTGCGAGTGCCATCGGTTGCACAGCGATCGGCGATACATTCAACTTGTTCGCCAGCTCGGGTTCCCCCACGCATGTCGGGATCATCCTGGATGGTATCGCGTGGCCGGCCGCGATACTCCTGATCTCCTTTGCAGTCTGGGTTCTTCCAGTGCACACCAATCCATTGGCGCGCACTGGTGCTCCGGGGTTTCTGCTCCCTGGCCTCGGCGCCGGCGCCGGCCTTTCCATCCTTTTGGTGGATACGTTCCACCAGGTCTCTCCGGTGGCTGTTGGGCTCGCCACGGCGACCTTGATCACCGTCGGCGTTCGCCTGGGCCTCTCCGTTCAGAGTTTGCGAGTCCTGACGGAGATGCGCCACCGTCAGGCGATTACCGACGAGCTCACCGGCCTCGGAAACCGTCGTCAACTCTTCAACCTTCTTGACGCGTTCTTCGCCGATTACGCCGATCCGGAAACCATGGACCGCACCCTCTCGCTCCTCTACATCGACCTCGACCATTTCAAGGAGATCAACGATTCGTTCGGCCATTCGGCCGGGGACGAAGTGCTCAGACAGTTAGGCCCGCGACTCACCGCACATCTGCGCGCAACAGACATCCTCGTGCGCGTCGGCGGCGATGAGCTGGCGGTGCTCGTCATGGATACGGAGTCCACATACGCGCTGGCTGTCGCGCAACGCCTCATCACCGAACTCGAGCAGCCATTCCACCTGGACGCGCTGAGCGTCCGTGTGGGCGCCAGTGTCGGCATTGCCAGCGCGCCGGCTGATGCCACCAACAGCGTTGCGCTGCTTCGATGCGCTGACCTCGCCATGTACCGCGCCAAGGTCGGCCCGACGCCCTTCGAGTCATACCGGCACGATGTCGATGACGGCGGCAACCGGCTGCGGCTTGTGGAGGAGCTGCGCAGCGCCATTCTCGAGGATCAACTTGAGGTGCACTACCAACCACAGATTGACCTGGTCACCGGCAAGCGGTCGGCCATGGAAGCGCTGGTGCGCTGGCGGCATCCGCGACTCGGACTTGTGGCTCCCCTCGATTTCATTCCCCTCGCTGAGGAGGCCGGTCTAATGCAGTCACTCACGGCGTTCGTCCTCGAGCGGGCCGTGGAACAGTGCGCCGCCTGGCGGTCGGCCGGTGAGATGGTGACGATCTCCGTCAACATCTCGGCAACCAACCTCCTCGACTCCGGGTTCAGCCAGTCGGTTGTTGAGACTCTCCGCAGGCACGACGTCGCTCCGGGATGCCTCATCCTCGAGATCACAGAGACCACGATCATTCGAGACTTCGATCTGTGCAAGGGAGTCATCGAGCAATTGCGCGAACTCGGCTTGGGTGTTTCGATCGACGACTTCGGTGCGGGCGTCACCTCACTCGCCTATCTTGGAAGCCTTGCCGTCAGTGAGCTGAAGCTCGACCGCAGCTTTTTGACCCGCCTCGCCACCGGGGACACGGAACGTAATCTCGCACTGGTTCGCGCCACGATCGCCCTCGGTCACAAGCTGGATATGCGCGTGGTTGCGGAGGGCATCGAGGACATTGAGGCGCTCAACCTTCTCGCGGCCATTGGATGCGATCTCGCTCAGGGATATTTCATCAGCCAGCCGATGTCTGCCGATGACCTGGCGCTCCCGTCGAGTCCGCTCGGCGGTTCGCGACCGAGCGATTCGGCGGCGGTTGCCTAGCGCGTCAGCTGGGAGGTGGCGGTCCCTTCGCGGTCGGGAACGAGATCGGCCCGATTCGCGAGAGTACGAAGAAGCCGATCGCGAAGAGCGCCAGCGCCACCCCCGTCCGGGAAAGCAGCGAGTCAGCGGTCAGTTCCACGACTCCGGCCACCAGGAAGAGGGTGAAGCTGACGACGATGCAGAGGTCTTTGAAGGTTCTGGTCGGTGCTGCGCGGACCATCCGAGAATCTGTCGCCACCACGGGGTCTCGACGTATTCGCGAGTCGCATCGAGACGCGCCCGCATCGGTGGTGGGAATGAAACATCCCGCATGGCATCCGAAACGAGATCTGACGGCGAGAAATAGAACAGCCAGCGCCAGGGCGCGGCATCAAAGCTGTCGAGGAGCTCTTTCGGGTCCTTCTCGACCATGCGGCACAGGCTGACGAATGCACTCGGTGCTGCCCGGGTTGCAGCATCGAAGGCAGCTCGTTCACGTGCCGTCGGTGGATACAGTCTTTCGGTCACATGCTCTTGCGTCGTCTTGAAGGGAGCGGAGCCAGGCAAAGCTCGCGGGCGGCCAGGTGGCGGTCGTCGACGCGGATTCAGGGGGGTTGCATCGGCCTTGCCCGGCCCCGCTCACGACGATACAGACGTCTGAGAATGCTGTCAGTGCGCCAGGTCACGGGACCGGCCTCGCCCCTATCTGTGAGCACGAGTCTCGGCGGGCGCTGCGGTCGAATTCGGTCTTGATTATTGCGTAGCACTCACAGGAAAGGGCTTCGAGCCCCTGCCGATCGATGATCGTGACGCGGCCTCGTGCATAGCGGATCAGCCCCGCGCGCTGCAGGCCACCGGCTGAAACGGAAATCGTTGAACGCCGCGTGCCAAGCATCTGCCCGAGCGATGCCTGGGTGATGATGAAGTGGTCGGAGTGGATGCGGTCGTGGTGCGTCAGCAGCCAGCGGCTCAGGCGCTCTTGGCTGACATGGAAGCGGTTGCACGCGGCCGTCTGGGAGATCTGACAGAACAGTGCTTGCGTGTAACGATCGACCAGGGTCTGGAACGCGTGGCTCCGCCCGCACAATTCGAGGAAGACCCCCGCGTCCATCCGGTGTCCGCAACCGGCCACGCGCGAGATCGCGCGCACCGAAGACCCCGCGGGAGGGACCAGGGGAACACCGACGATTCCCTCGTTGCCGACCGTGACGACCTCAATATATGCGCCGCCGCGCAGCGGTGTGACCAAAGAGACGAGCCCGTCGGTTGGAAAGTACACCGCGTCAATGGTGCTGCCGGGTTCGAAGAGCACCGTTTCGGCTGAGAACGTCACAGCCTTGGTGAGCGAGGACACCCACAGTTTCTCGGACGCTGGTAGGGCGTTCAGAATCCGATTGCCGCCGACGCTCGTGCCATCGGCGCTCATGGTTGCTGTCCTGGTCCGCCCGCTGAGTGACCAACCAGGGGATCTATCTGGAGTCGTGCGCTTGTCCCGACGTTCTGACGAGTTCAGAACACCGTAATGAAGGGCGACGATTCCGTCTGTGATCGCGCTCTCATTCAGCGTGATCGACGTCACGCGGTGTCTTTGTGGTGAACACACGCGATGACACTGCCCCCCCCGGGGCACCACGCGATGCGGGTCAAATTAGTCCCTGGCGCGCCGCGGTGATGGCAGCCTCCACACGGTTGCGGACATCGAGCTTCGCGAAGATGTCCTGCACATGGCTCTTCACGGTGTTTTCGCTGAGGTGGACACGCCTGGCGATCTCCTTGTTGGAGTAGCCCTCACTAATCAGCCGGAGGATCTGGGTCTGCCGCTCATTGAGCACTGGGAGATTGGCGGTCGAGTTTGCATTTTCGCGAACTCGATCCATGAGGCGCTGGGCAATCGCCGGCGAAACGACCGCCTCACCACGATAGACGGTCCGGATTGACTGCTTCAGGTCGAACCGGTCGATGTCCTTGATGACGTACCCACGTGCACCGGCGCGGATGCTCTCTTCGACGAGCACGTCGTCCGAGTAGACGGTGAGGATGATGACCCTGACGTCGGGGTGCGTGATGCCGAGAATGCGGCATGCCTCGGGTCCCGAGAAGCCCGGAAGACGGGCATCGAGGAGCACGATGTCGGGTCGGGTTTCGGAAACGAAGTCGGCGATGTCTTCTGCAGAATCTCGCTCGCCGACAATCTGGAAGTCGGGATCATCGCCCAGCATTGCCCGAACCCCCTCGCGCACAAGCTCGTGGTCGTCGACCATCGCGATGCGGATCATGGCGTCGTCTTCGGTATCGGCACCGAGATCTTGACCATGACTCCGCAATCCTCGCCATTCTCGATCGTCAGCGTCCCTCCGAGACCGTCGATCCTGCGGCGCATGTCGACGAGTCCGAAATGGCTCTGACGCCCAGATGCGTCATTGTCGCCGGGCGTGGGCATGCCGACACCGTCGTCCTGCACGCCGATCTCCACGTCATCGGATTCGTATCGCATGTTGATGAACACGCTCTGCGCATGGGCATGGCGAGCGATATTGGTGAGTGCTTCTCTCACCACGGCCACCAGATCGTCCTGCAAGGTCTCGACCATCGAATGGGGGATCCCCTGAACGATGAGGTCGACGTCGAGGTTGTGTTCACGCCCGATACTGCGCAGCAACGATTGTATCGCGCCCGTCAGATCCGGCTCGCCGTCAGGCGGCGCGGCCAGCGCGAAGATGGCGCTGCGCAACTCGTCAAGTGCGCTGGCCGCCATCCGCCGGATGTCCAACACGCGGCGGGCGTTCTCCGTGTCTAGATCCCGCTCGAGCAGCGCATTGACGCTGAGACCGAGGCTGAACAGGCTCTGTCCGACACTGTCGTGAAGCCCGGATGCGATGCGCGCACGGTCCTGTGCGAGCAGGCTCTCGCGTTCCGCGTGTCCGAGGCGTTGTTGGAGGTCCTCGAGCCCCGCGATCATCTCGCGCTGCCGCTCATAAAGGCTAGCGTTGTCGATCGCAACTGCTACCTGATTGGCGAAGGTGGCGAGCAGGCGCTCCTCATCGTCGCCATATCCACCCAGGCGATTCCCGGCACCGATCATGCCGATGACAGTGGTGCCGACCCTGAGCGGTACTCCCAGGAAGGTGCGGACCTCGGGATGACCGGGTGGCGTCCCGACGTGATTCGGGTCCGAGGCAACGTCATTGGAGATGTACGGGCGCTGATCGATGATGGTCACGCCGAAGACGCTGCGGCGTACGGGCATGACGCGGTAGCGGTCGTGAAAGGTCGGATCGGAAGCCACGAAGCCTTTGACCGCGACGATGTCCATGTACTCGCCTCTCTTGCTGACGAGATCGATGAATCCGAGCTGGGATCTTGTCAGCTCCAGGCAATATGCAAGGGCCCGTTCATAGATCTCAGGCAGCTCCCGCAGGGACGCGATCTCAACGGAAATCGCGTGAAGCGAATTGAGCTGTTCGCGGAAGGTTTGATCGGTCTGCAACGAACCGTTCCAGTGGTTCCGACGGCCTGGTGATCCTAGCACCCGCCCACTGGAGGCCGTCAGGACGGGTCGAATACCGCATCCGTGTCTCGCCCGGCGACACCGTGGATTCGGGACGGTAAAGAAATCCCCCAACTGGGTGATGGAGTTCCACTCGGGTGGGTGGTGACGGCCGAGGTCCGGGCCTGACACTCTCAGAGTAACGATGGTCAGAGACCCCTGCACCCTCCTTGCCGGCTGCGCACCCACCGATCCCGATGGATCGGTCGGGACACATGCGCCGTCCCCCGCCGCACACAGGGGACCGTTGAGCAGCTGACGGCATGTGGCACCCCCCCTTCAGCGTCGGCTCCGACGAAGTGCATGTCAGGGCCGGTGCCCACGTCTTTCGCGCCGGTCACACCCCGACAATCGCGCTCCTCGGAGCCGGCCTCGTGCGAGTGTTCCTCCTGACATCGGCGGGGCGGCAGCTGACCATCCGCTATGCACGCCAGGGTGAGCTGATCGGCCTCGCGGCCCACCTGGCCCGCACCGATCAGTGGAACGCCGAGGCGATCACGGACACGAGCTTGAAGGTGCTGACCATCGAGCAACTTCGGAGCGCCGCGACGCACGACCCCGAACTGCCATGGCAGATCGCGCAGCACATCGCAACTTGGACCGCCGAGACGCTGCTCTCGATCGCTGATACAGGTGGTCAACCGATGACTGTGCGAGTTGCTCGCCACCTTCGCGAAGTCGCGCTCCGCGAGCCGGACGGGCGTGCCGTCGCGCATATCAGTCACCAGCGGTTGGCGGACGCCGTCGGCACCGTCCGCGAGATCGTGAGTCGCGAACTGAACGCACTCCGACGGCGTGGCATCATCGAAACATCAACTGGATCGGTGATCGTCATCGATGAGGCTCGACTCGCCGAGCTCGCTATGGGGTGACCTGTCAGCTCGTAGGATGGCAACGCGTGTCGCCCCCGCGCGATCGCAGTCCCTGACGTGCAATGGCGTTTGTGCACAACCGGTTCCGCCTTGATTGCGGGACGATCACGATCGTCAACCGGGACGTCGTCGGCACACGCGCACGGGCTCGCCGCCGAGGCCCGACTGGGGGCGGCACGCGGGCGGGTCGCGGCGGCTCCAAGGACCCGTCTCCGGCTCAACCGCCGAGACAGCGGTCGCGCGTCCACGGCGCTCGGCGGCCGGCACAACCGTAATCCATGTCACCAGACTCGAGACCTAGGTCACCCGCAAGTGGAGGTCGATGTGCCCGGGCGGTCACAGTGTGATCACGACGTGAGCGCCATGTATCTGGAGGCTTACACCGCCACCCTATACAGGTGCGTGGGACGCGGGATGCACCCCGCAAGTCTGGATCGGGGTGTTGAGCCCGGCGTGGCCTTCAACACATCCGGATCGTGAACAACTGGGAACCCACAGCAGAGAGGCGAACAGGAGCGGCGATGAAGATGCGGCAGGGTGCGCGTGGCGACCCGCTGGCGGTACTACCCGCTCCTCGCACCAGCACGCGCACCCGCTCGGCACGCCGTCTCGACGCAGCCCACGAGGCAGGCCGTCAGGAGGGTCTTCGCCTGTACAGGGCCATGTTCGAGCGCGGGTCGCTGGGGCAGTTGATCGTCGACTTCACCGAGTTTCGCATTCACGTCGCGAACCAGGCGCTGTGCACCATGACTGGATACCGCGCTGACGAACTCGTCGACGCGCCGATCGCGAAGATCTTCCCTGCCGACCTAGATCCCACGCCCGATGCAATCGCGCGTCTGGCCGGTGGCCAGGTCGACGGCTACTCCGTCGAGCGGGTGCTACAGCACAAAGACGGCCACATCTTCCCGATACTGTCGACGGTCTCCGCGGTGCGCGATGATGCGGGGGTGCCAGTACAGGCTTTGGTGCTCATGCAGGATTTGACACAGCAGCACCAGGTCAAAGCAGCACAAGCGCGTGGCCAGGCCGTGATTGACGCAGCGGTCGCCGCGCTCCCCGTCGTCTTCACGACGTACGACACCAGCCTACGTCTGACCTTCGCCGCCGGGGAGCGCGAGCTCGCGGGCATACGCCTCAAAGACTATGTTGGCAAGCACGTTTCAGAGATCGTGACCGATGCGAGGGGAGTGCTCGCACTTGAACAAGCGCTCGCCGGATTCGAGTCGACGTCCAGGGCGCTATTCAATGGCAGCACGTATCTCACACTCAACGCCCCGATGCGCGATGACGCGGGCGCAATCGTCGGTGTGATTGCCGTGTCCAGCAACATCACCGCCGAGGTGTCGGCCGAGGAGGAGCGCCGGCGGGCCGACGAGTTGCGGCTGTTTGCTATGCGACACGATGTGTTGACTGGCCTTCTCGGACGCGCCGGTCTCGTGGAGCACCTCAATGACCTCGCGGCAGCCGGCCAGCTGACCGGCGCCCTGATCCTCCTCGATCTCGACGACTTCAATCTCATCAACGACAGTCTCGGGCACGAGGTCGGCGACGCCGTATTGCGTGAGATCGCAGCACGCATTTCGACGATCTTTCCCGAGTCGGTGGTTGCCAGGTATGGGGCTGATGAGTTTGCGGTGATGGCACCATCTGTGAACAATCGGCTCGAAGCAGCCAACGCCGCAGCCCGCATCTTCGCAACGCTAGAAGACGATGTTCAGGTCCACGGTCATCCCCTCCGGGTCACTGCGAGTCTTGGCATCGGCCTGCAGAAGATGCCGCGTGGCCGCTCCGCACCGATGCTGATTCGCAATGCGGCCTCGGCGTTGACACACGCCAGGCGCGCTGGTGCGGGACAGTATCGACTCTACGACGCAGCTATGCGACGACAGGTGCGGCATCAGCTCGAAATCCAGGATGGACTGCGGCGAGCGATGAGCGCCGGGGAGTTGCACATTGCGTATCAGCCGATCGTGAACCTCTTCGATAAGCGCGTGATCGGTGCCGAGGCGTTGCTGCGGTGGAGGCATCCTCAGCAAGGGTTCATTCCGCCCAGTGACTTCATCCCGATCGCCGAGAAGAGCGGCCTCATCGTGCCGCTTGGCCAGTGGGTCATGTCGACGGCGTGCTCTAAAGTCCTGACTTTACAACGCAACTACGGCATCTACATCGCAGTCAACGTCTCGGTGCGCCAATTGGCCGGCGACCGCTTCGCTGGATGGGTCGAGGATGTCTTGGGCAGCAGTGGGCTGTCCCCCAACGCACTGGTGGTCGAGGTCACCGAGAGCGCACTCATGGACGACATCGGACTGGCTCGAAGAGCCTTGGAGCGGCTTCGGTCTCAAGGCGTCAAGGTCGCAATCGACGACTTCGGCACGGGATATTCGTCCCTGGCGCGGCTGCAGCGTCTCCCCGTCGACGTAATCAAGCTCGACCGCGCATTCGTGACCGACGTCGACAAGCGAGCCCCGGCACGATCGATGGCCGCAGCCATTCTACAGGTGAGTGCAGCGATCGGGGCACAGGTCGTCGCCGAGGGCGTCGAGACCGATGCCGAGGCTGCCACGCTGGCCGAGCTGGGGTACACCATCGGACAGGGCTACCTCTTCGGGAAGCCGATGCCCATCGAGGAACTGCAGACGCATTTGATGACTTACGAGCGATTTTCGGTCAAACCGTAA
>JBAUTF010000370.1:0-5129 GCA_049582065.1 Candidatus Dormiibacterota bacterium
CAATCTGAAGATGCTTGAGATTTCGGAGCTGTACCAACGTTTCGGCGACCGGGTTGCGGTAGACAAGCTGTCTCTCGCCGTCAATGGAGGCGAGATCGTCGGTCTGGTCGGCCGCAACGGAGCCGGCAAGACCACCGCCATGCGTGCCGTCATGGGCATCTATCGACCGCTAGGCGGGTCGATCACGTGGTCCGGTCACCCTGTTGGTCTGTCTGACCGGCTGCGCTTCGGCTATATGCCGGAGGAGCGCGGCCTCTACCCCCAGATGCGCGTTCTCGACCAGATCGCCTACTTCGCCCGACTGCACGGGGTCGAGCTGCCGGCCGCCAGGAAAGAGGCGCAGCGATGGCTAACCCGCCTCGGTCTCGAGGGTCGAGAGCTGGACCGGGTCGTGGCTCTTTCCCACGGCAACCAGCAGAGAGTCCAGCTTGCCGTTGCCCTCGTTTACCACCCCGAGCTCCTGGTGCTGGACGAACCGTTCGCAGGATTGGATCCGTCGGCAGTCGATTCGCTGTCTGAGGTGCTGCGTGCCGAGACGGCACGTGGCACGGCCGTGCTCTTCTCCAGTCACCAGCTCGACCTCGTCGAGCGGCTGTGCGACCGGGTCGTGATCCTCGAGCTGGGAAAGGTGCGAGCCAGCGGGACGCTCGACGAACTGGGAGCTCGATCGCCTCAGAGGCTACGAGTCAGAGTCGCCACCTCGGCCGATTGGGCTGCAAGCCTGAAAGGAGTCGAGATCATCAGCAAGGATCCACTTGGAGTCCTGCTGGCGGTGACTCCAGGCATGGACACACAGGCCGTACTCCGTCAGGCGATGTCGGCGGGATTGGTCGAGCATTTCGGTTTTGAATCGGGCGGTCTGGTCGAGCTCTACCGCCAGCTGGTGAGCAATTGAATTCTCTCAAGTCGATTCGGCTGATTGCCGGTCGCGAGATCTCTGAGCGCCTCGGCGGACGTGCGACCTGGATCTTGACCGGGATCACGACCGTGGGCGCCGTAGCGCTGATCGTCGGTCCGACCTTGTTCAGTATGCCCACCAAGGCATACGCCGTCGGCCTCGTCGGTCCCTCGGCGCAAGCGCTCGCCCCGACGCTTCTGGCCGCCGCCAAGGCCTTAGGCGTGGACATGACGACCATGGACGTGAGCGACGACGCGACCGCCAGGTCCGAGCTGACGCCCAAGCAGACATCGGGCCAAGGCGGAGGGCTGCTCTCGTCATTGCGTGGAGGGAGCGCAACTCTTGACGTCGCCCTGAGGTTAGACACAGGTTCGGCAACCATCGAGTTCTATCAGACGGTCTCACCCACCCTGGCTGCGGTGCTGCGTGCAGTCGTCGAGCAGGTTCATCAGCGAGATGTTCTGACCCAAGCCGGCGTGTCCCCATCGGTCGTGGGCACATCACAACAGCCTGAGCCGATAAGCACGGTGACTCTTAAGTCCGCGCCCTCCGATATCGCAGGCCGCAGGATCGCGGCGCTGGCCGCCGGGATCCTTCTTTTCTTTAGCGTAGGCATCTTCTGCAACGCGGTCGCCAGCGGGGTTGCTCAGGAGAAAACCTCACGGACTGCGGAAGTGCTGCTGGCGGCGGTCACTCCGAGCGAGCTGATGACCGGCAAAGTGATCGGAATCGGTCTTGTGGGATTCGCTCAAATGGCGATCACCATAGGCGCTGCCCTGCTCGCCAACGCTGTTGTCCAGAGTTCGTTGGTGCCATCGGAAGTATGGGTTCTGCTCCCGGCCATCCTGTTGTGGTTCGTCCTCGGGTACGCGTTGTACGCATTCGGCTACGCAGCAGCCGGAGCGATGGTTGCGCGACAGGAAGAGGTGCAATCTGTCGGCATGCCCTTCACGGTGTTTCTGGTTGGGGGCTACCTGCTCATGTACGCAACCATCGCCTCACCGGACTCTCCTTGGGTCCGGGTCGTTTCCTACGTCCCTCCGCTGATGCCCGCCCTCATGCCGGCAAGACTCGCGCTGGGCCAGGTTGCGATTTGGGAAATGCCACTGGCTGTCTTGATCATGCTGGCATCCATCTACGGGATGGCCAGGCTCGCCGGCCGAATCTACGCCACCAGTCTCGTTCGAGGTGGGCCGCGGTTGAGTTGGATTGCAGTGCTTCGTCTTCGCTAGACGAACTAGCTCCAGGCCAATTGCAACTGTCCATTCCAATTGACAGCTTCGCCGGCAGACTCTGTGAGGCATTGGGAGACGCGCTGAGACAACTGCGTCATATCCCGAGTACGGGAGAGACGGCATGACATGCCCTCAGATGCCCGGTGACGATCCGTCCGGAGTCTCTTAATCCCAAGGTTCACGGTTCGATTCCCTGCGCGAGCACCAGCATGCTGCGTCTGTCCCCATGTCGCCGCGGATTACGACTTCGGCGCCAAGCTGGTGAAAAAAGTCCCAGACCACTGCGTTGGAGCTTGGTTCTCCAACCACGGGATCTCCGATCCCTAGGTAGGAACCGAACCATGTGTGGTGGCCTCCGACCACTGTGTCAAACCTGACCAAGGTTCCCACGGCTCGACGGGATGCATCGATGGGGCGCCGCTCAACGATCCCAAAGTCGACCATGGCGCCACAAGGTTTGGGATCACCTTCCAGGCCGGCAGCACGAGATGTATCGGCTGGGGAATATGCCTCCCTGACTCTGCCCGAGCACCTGACCTTCGGCGGTCGAGCTTGGTCAGCGGCTGGCCCTACCCAGCGCCGCTTTTCCTTTGGCGCAGCCGTTCCAAACCCGAGTCGCGGAGCGGCGCACAAGGCCTCCCGCCGCTCTTACAGCTTGGATCGAAAGCAGGTGTTCCGTCACCTCGAACTCTCGAGCCGACGCCGCACGTAGTGCGTCCTGCTTGGCTTCCGCACGCAGTTTGTCCTGCTTGCCGGCGACGAGCTTCTCGGCGGTATATAGGTCTAGCGTGTCCACGGTCAACCTCACTTCAGGTAGGTGGCTGGTCGCACCGTATTGGGCCGAGAGGGCCGCCGACATCCGGGAAGGTACGTGGGATCGGTACTCAGTCGAGTACGGACGATGGACAGACCGGTCCAGATCGGCTGGCTACGGTCCACCATTGGACGGTGCTCAGCACTCCTCTAACCTCATTCGTCGGGCGCGTTTCTGAGATGGAGCTCGTGAGCCAATTGCTGGAACAGACCCGCCTACTCACGATCATGGGCACCGCCGGAAGCGGCAAGACCCGCCTCGCCTACCGAACGGCCCAGCGACTGAGTTCGAGATATCCAGGCGGCATATTCATCTGCGAACTGGCATCCGTGGTCGACGGCAACCGCCTGGCGGCTGCTCTCGCGGCCGCCTTCGACATCGGTACTGACCCAGGCGATCGCCTCGTCGAGGTCGTCGCACAGCAGGTCGGCGAGCGGGACGCGCTACTTGTGCTCGACAACTGCGAGCATCTGCGCCCGGCCGTTGCTGATCTAATCGCCCGGCTCCTGATAGGCACCCGTGCTTTGTCGATTCTCGCCACCAGCCGCGAGCGCTTGCGGGTGGCCGGCGAGACCGCCTGGCCAATCCCGCCGATGTCTCTTCCGGAGGAGTCCGGCGGGCTTGAGGCCTCGGACGCAGCGCAGCTGCTTCTCGAACGTATTCGCGCCACGGATCCCGGTTATGCCCTCTCCGCCGACGCAAGCCTTGCGGTGGCGCAGATCTGCAGACGGCTCGAGGGCCTGCCATTGGCGATCGAGCTTGCCGCCAGCCGGCTGGTGCTCGTGCCGGCTGCCCAGGTGATGCACATGCTCGATGACGCCCTGGCGCTGCTCTCCGGTGGCGAAGGTTTGCCCCGGCACCGAACTCTCGGCGCGGCCCTCGATTGGAGCTACGACCTGCTTGCCGAGGAGGACCGCTCAACCCTCCGCCGGCTGTCTGTGTTCGCCAGCCCATTCAGTCTGTCCACTGCAGCCGCCGTGCTCGAGATGGACGAAACTGCAACGCTGGACCGGCTGGCGGCGCTGCGGGATCGCTCGCTGTTGGCCGCCGACACCGGGAGCGCAATGGCTAGCTTCCGTCTCTTGGAGCCCGTCCGCCAGTATGCCGACGACCGCCTCCGACGGGGCGGTGACGAAGGCATCGCCGGCCGGCTTCATGCGCGGTGGGTCCTGGCATCTGTCGAAGACCTCGGCGCCAGGGTCCTCGGCCACGGCCAGCTCGCGGCGGTTAGAGCCTTCAGGGAGCTGTTGCCGGACTTTCGCCGTGCCTTTGGTTGGTCACTCGAGGGAGAGCCAGCCTGGGCTGCACGCATGGCAGCGGCTACCGGACTCGCCTGGCGCTTGGCGGGTCAGCTGACCGAGGGCGACGCCATCCTGCGGGCCGCGCTCGAGACTGGTCCGACAGATGCCGAGCTGGCCCGAATTTACACCGGGCTTGCGGACCTGGCCGGCCACCGCGGCGACCCGAGGCTCCCGGAGTACGCCGAACGCGCGGTGGACAGGGCCCAGGCGGCGGCAGCCGGTGCCGAGCTGGGTTATGCGCTCTTCATGCTGGGCTGGGCCCAGGTGGAAAACGGCAATCCCGACCTCGCCAGCGCAGCTTTCGACGAGGCGTCCGACGTCGCCGGCGAAATCGGCGACCGCCTGCTCCGGGTCTGGGTCGATGCGGTGCGGATGGTGGGCGTAGCTGTCGCGGGCAGGCTGGCTGAGGCTCGCGGGCCCCTCGAGACGCTAATTCCTGTCTTCCTCGAACTCGGTGACGTTCAGGGCGCGAGCGACGGGTTCGGCAATCTCGCGTACTTGTGCTTGCTGCAGGGCGACAATGTGGGAACCCGCCGCGCTCTACGCGCGAACTTGCGCCTGCTCTCCCAGCACCGGAACTGGGCAACACACGCTCAGGTCTTGATGACAGTCGCGATGCTCGCGGCGCGCGCCGGCCGGGCCCGCGAAGCCGCCCGACTGACTGGTGCTTATTGGCGGCTCTGCGAGCTTTTTGATCGGAAGCGGTTCCAAAACGGGCCCGAGTTGGAAGTGGCACGAGCCCGCCTCACGTCCAAGGAGTACGAGGCGGCGGTCGCAGAGGGGGCGGCACTGCAAATCACCGAGATGTTCGAGCTGGCCCGACAGGAAGCTGAGATGTCGGACCCGATCGACTACGGGCAGCTCACCGGTCGGGAATTGGA
>JBAUTF010000371.1:0-33112 GCA_049582065.1 Candidatus Dormiibacterota bacterium
GCGCGATGTAGATGACTCGGAGAATGTATCGGCCGTCTCCGAGCTTCCTAGGCCTCTACAGGCCCATCGGGCCTCGTTAGCGCTTCGCGATCTGCACTCGCTTCGAGTCGAACACATGCCGTCCCCGCACAGCGGTCGGCATGATGCGCACCTTGCCCAACATCGTTCCGATGACTGCGCGCTGCTGATCCTGGGTCAGTGTCGGCCATGCCGTGCGTAGCGCGCCAGGCCTCGACGCGAAGGGCGCCAGCACCGAGGTCGAGGATGCGCTCGCGAGCTGCTTCTGTAGCGCGTCCTTCTCGCTCCTAATCTTCGCGTCCGCCGAGGCGAAGCCGGGACCACTGATCGCGCCGTCGGCAAACATCGTGCCCAGTTCGGCGAGGCGATGGTCGAGCGTCTCCATGCGCGCGAACAGCTTGGTGCCATCAACCGCGTCCTTCGATTGCGCTCGGATGAGCTTCGCCAACTCACCGGTGTCGGCACGCTGTAGCGTCGCCTCGGTCAGGAACGTCTCGAGGAATTTGGCATTGACGGACACGCCGCCGCACGCGTTCGGGATCTCCGGTCGCTTGTGCGGGCATCGATAGAACTCCATGTTGTGATCCTTGGCGTGAGTCATCGGCGTGCCGCAGGTGCCGCACACGACCAGCCGCGTGAGCAACGAGCGACGCTTCGGTATCCCGGTCGTGGCTCGACTGCGCGATGCCAGCAACGCCATCAGCGCTTGGAAGCGATCCGGTTCGATGATCGCGGGCCACTGCGCCTTGCCGATGTCCGTGCGCTGGTACGAGCCTTTCCGCTTGAGGTCGTGCGTCATCCGGCCAGCATGCCTCGGGTTGGACACGGTGCGCCGTATCGAGTCAGCCGCCCACAGCGAGTCGGGGTGTAGCGTGCGCTTCAAGCCTTTCTCATTCCACAACCGAGCGATGTCCTTGAGCGACTGCCCGGCGAACAGCAGCTCGACCGCACGAACGATCTCCTTCGCTTCCTTCGGTTCGGGCGTCATGCCGTCCTTCTTCCAACCGAACGCGCGAGGACCGCCGTGCGGTTTGCCCTGCTCGCGCTTCTGCTGCTGCGCTCGCCTGACGCGCTCGCCCTTGTGACTCGACTCGTGCTGCGCGGTGCTCACGAAATGCTGTGCCATCATCACCCCATCGGCGGTCGTGAGGTCGAGCCTCATGCCGCTGACCGGGTCAATGATGACGCCGCGACCGTCACGGGCGAGATCGGTGAGCTCGCTCAGCTCGCCCATCTGACGGTAAAGGCGGTCGATGTGCCAGACGACGATGCGGTCGACGTTGCCGGCCTTCACCTCGCCGAGCAAGCGCCTGTACTCGGGACGACCGCCGCCCCGCGTCCACGCTGACTTGTTGTTGTCCTCGAACACGAGCGCGGGACCTTCGACCTTGCGACGGCAATCCTCCAGCTGACGATCGACGGCCTGGTGGTCGTCGTGACGATCGGACGAGAGTCGAACGTAGATTGCTGTGTTCATCATGTGTGCATCATAACGCGCTTCGCGTTCGCGACGCAGAACCCCGGCGACCTCTTGAGCTCGGACCAGGGCTCCGTCGTGGCAACCAACCCGGCAGCGCTCTTTCTCGGCGCGCAGCGCCCGGGAGAGGCGGCCAAGCTGGAGGCCGCATTCCATCTCAGCCGCAAGCAAAGGGGCTTTTTGGAGTCCGCTCGGCGTGGAGACTTTCTCGTGGCCGCCGGCAGCGACCGTCTCGCCGTCACGGTGCAGGCCCCGCCCTGGCAGGAGGAGGCAATGCGCCTTGCGCGAGCCGCGCCGCGACCCCCGCCCTGACTTGTAGGCTTAATCGAGAATGCCTCGAGTCCTCCATTACCGCTTGCACGGCCTTCCCGAGCACCGCCTCGAGCGAGTCCACGAACAGTTCGAGGCGCTCGGCAGGGCCCGCGCCTGGCGCTGTGGCGAGCCCTGGATCGCCAGCTTGCAGTCTCGGGGGCTGTTCGAGATGGAGTTTTTCCGCCACCTCAAGACGGAGGAGAGCTCCGACTTGAGCGGCGCCGGCTTCGTGAAGATGGCCGGGGACGAGACCGACGCCTTGATCATCACGATCTTCATGCGCGATCTGAGCGCTGAGTACGGGATCCGGGCCACGATGAAGGATGAGGACCATCCGCTCGCCAAGCTCCGGCGCCTCGAGTTCGACTCGGGGAGGCTGCCGAACGGGCAATCCCTCGAGGATGTGCTCGCCAAGCGGCCGGTGATCAAGAAAGTCGAGGGGGAGCGGATCTTCTTCTATCCGCCGACGTTCCGGCTCCACTCGCAGAGCCCGCCTAGCCCCGAGTGGGCCTACGCGCTGTGCGGCATCCGGGCTTACGCCCCGACCTTGCTCGAGGCGGAGCACGAGGCGCTGAAGATCCTGAGAGGCTTCGGTCATCTTGGCGCCTGAAGGCGCGACCGCCGGCGCCGACTTCCTCTCGTCCGCTGACGGCACCCGGCTTGCGTACCGCAGCTGGCCGGTCACGGGCGCCACGATCACCTTCGCGGTCATGCACGGCCTGGGCGAGCACTCAGGTCGCTATGAGCGCTTCGCGCGGGGCATGGCCAAGTTCCAGATGGGGACTTATGCGGTCGACCTTCGAGGCCACGGCCAGAGCCAGGGCCAGCGCGGGCATATCGACTCGTGGTCGCAGTGGGTCGACGACACCGCGGCGTTCGTGAGGCACGTGCAGGAGTTGGTGCCGGGCGAGGTCGTGCCGCTGGGCCACTCGTTTGGAGGCGCGATTCTCTTGAGCACGGTGCTGGCGGGCAAGGTGCCGCACAGCACGCGTTTCGTGCTCTCGAGCCCCGCGCTGCGTCTCAAGGTCGCGGTGCCGGGATGGAAGATGAGCCTCGGTCAGGTCGCGTCCCGCCTGGCGCCTCGCCTGTCGATGAGCAACGAGGTCGATCCCGGCACGGTCTCGCGCATTCCTGAGGTCGTCGAGGCCTACCGCACCGACCCGCTGGTGCACAGCAAGATCTCGAGCCGCACCTACACTGAGCTGCTGCGCGCGCAGCAGGAGATCTTCGCTCGCGCCGGCGAGATCAAGGTTCCGTTCCTGATCCTCGCCGGAACCGACGATAAGCTCATCGACCCCCAGGGCAGCGTCGCGCTCCACGAAAAGACGCGCGAAATGAGCGAGCTGCGCTTGCTCGAGGGCAGATACCATGAGCCATTCAACGACCGCGACGACCAGGAGGTCTTCTTGACGATCGCCGATTGGCTGCGCAAGTGATCCTGCTTTTCCCGGTGATGGCATCGCGTCTCAACCTCGACCCGGGGTCTTGGTTGTCGTGGATCGTGGTCGGTCTGATCGCCGGAGCCATCGCGGCTCGCGTCGTCGCCGGTCGCGGCTTTGGCTGCATCGCGGACATCGTGGTCGGCGTGGCCGGCGCCATCATCGGCGGCTTCCTGCTCGGCGCCCTGTTCGGCGCCAATGGGACCGTCGGCTTCTGGGGCAGCATCGTCGTCGCGTTCATCGGTGCCGCCGTGCTGCTGGCGGCACTGAAGCTGCTATCCGGCGGCCGCCTCTGACCTGGCGGCGGCCAGGCGCGCGATCTCTTCGATCTCGGCGGCGACCTCGGCCGCCATGTAGAGCGGGATGTCGTGTGGCGTGTCGAACCACTTGACCTGGACTCCCGGCGCGATCTCGCCCAGCCGGCTCACCGCGCTGTCCGCCGACCTGAAGGTCCGGGCGAAGCTGCGCAGCGCGAGCAGCGCCGCGGCCGGGGCGTCGATGGCCGGCCAAAGCACGTCGGGCTGCGATTCGTAAAGGCCTTTGAGGAGCTCGAGCCGAACCGGACCGGTCAAGGTCAGGACCAGCTCGTCGCCATCTTCGACGATCCTCGCCCTGACGAACGCCTCGAGATCGTCATTCCACGCACCTTCGAAATCACTCTTAGAGGCAGTCACCGCATCGGCGAAGGTGGCGAAACGGGGCAGCTGCGGCTGCATGATTCGCTTCGCGTCTTCCCAGCTGAACAGGTTCGCCGCGCTCTGCACCGGACCGTCGATGAAAACGAGCCCCGACGCCAGGCCCGGTCGCGTGCCGGCCAGCTCGAGCGCCACCGTCGCGCCCCACGAATGGCCTGCGACAACGGGTGGTTCGAGCCCGAGCCGAGAGATGAGAAACGCCGCGTCCTCGACCAGCGCATCCATGGCATAGCCGTCCGGCAGCTTCGGCGCGCGAGGCGGGCGACCCGTTAGCCCATGCCCGCGCTGGTCGAGCGCGACCATGCGCCGCCCGGTGATGTGGCGCGCCACGCGGTCCCAGTACCGGGCGTTGGAGCTGAGCCCGTGCAGAAACAGGATCGGAGGCGCGCCCGGTTCTGACTCCGGCGCCCAGTCGAGGTAGTGGAGGCTTACGCCATCCCTCTCGAGCCACCCGTCCTTGGGATCGCGCACGACGGAAAGCCTAGCCCGCGGCGGCCTTGACCTCTTCCCGAGGCGCCCGCTCCGCGGCGACGTCGCGTGGCCTGCGCCTGATCAGAAGTGTCGTCGCCGCCGTGAAGGCGAGAAACGCGACCGGGAGGACGAACGTCGATTTCATGGCGTCGATGTACGCGCTCACGAACACGTCGTGGGCCAGGACGGTCAGCTGGTGCACGGCGGCGGGAGGGATGTTGGCCGGCAGCTTCGCGCCGTTCTCGCCGGTGCCGATCTCGAAACCGTTCGAGGCCACGGAGCTGAACGCGGCGATGAACTGCGAGCGAAATGCCGCCGGCAGCGCTCCGGCGTGGCTGACCGCCTGGTCGTGAAGGCTGATGGCGAGCCGGTTCTGCAGGATCGCGCCGATCACGGAGCTGCCGATCGCGGCGCCGAGCTGGCGAATCGTGTTGAGGACGCCAGAAGCCGCTCCCGCGACGCGAGGCGAGATGTTGCGCATCGCGACCGTCGTCATGGGCGCGAACGTCATGCCCATCCCGGCGCCGGCGATGATCGTGGGAAGCAGGAAGTTGATCCAGGTCGAGTCCGGCCCGGCCACGAAGGCCATGCTGGCCATGCCGATCGTGAACAGCGAGATGCCGGTCATCAGGATGTACTTGCCGCCGATTCGGTCGGAGAAGCGCCCGGCGAAGGGCGCGACCAACATCGAGGTCAGCGACATCGGAGCGATGGTCAGACCGGCCGTCAGGGCTGAGAATCCGCGCACCGACTGCAGGTAGATCGTGATGGGCAGGAACATGCTGAGCATGCCGAAGCTGATCGCGGCTGCGATCCAGTTCGCGACCGCGAAGTTGCGGTCCTCGAAAAGCGAAAGCGGGACCAACGGCTGCGTCTGGAATCGCTCCCAGAAGATGAAGAGGACGATCAGGAACGCTCCCACGCCCAGGATCTCTGGGATCGTGATGACCGTCGACGTGATCTGACCCCAGTTGTAGCGCTGGCCTTCGATGAGGCCGAAGACGATGCCGAACAGCCCGCCCGACGCGAGCGCGACTCCGACCAGGTCCCAACCCTGGCGGCGGCCCGGACGGAGGTCCGGGATGATCGCGAAGGTCGCGATCAGGGCCCCGATGCCGATGGGGACGTTGATAAAGAAGATCCAGCGCCAGTTGATGTAGGTGATGATCGCGCCGCCGATCGTCGGCCCGGCGATGGTCGCCAGGCCGGCCACGCCGCCCCAGACGCCGAAGGCCGCTCCGCGCCGCTCCGGCGGGAAGATCGATGTCAGGATCGCCAGCGTCTGAGGCGTCAACAGCGCGCCGCCGACTCCCTGCAGGATTCGCGCCGCGATCAGCTCATTGACGGTCTGGGAGATTCCGCACAAAGCGGAGGCCAGCGTGAACACGAAAAGGCCGATTGCAAAAAGGGTGCGCTGGCCGAACAGGTCGCCCAACCGGCCGGCCGTGATCAAAAGGACCGCGTAAACCAGGATGTAGGCGTTCAGCACCCACAGGATCTGGTCGAGCGTCGTGCTCAGGCCCGTGCTCATGGCCGGGATGGCCACGTTCACGATCGTCGTGTCCAGCAGGATCATGAAGAATCCCGTGGTCAAAACCAACAGGACGAGCCACGGGTTAGTGCGCGCTTGTGCCATGCCTTCTCCTCAACCGTTCAGCGCCGGCTTCGATTCCGGCGTTCCACTCCAGCCTGCCGTCAGTGATCTCGCTTTCCAGCTTTTGGACCCACGCCCGCTCGGTGTCGAGCATCGCGATCTTGTGCTCGAGCTCGATGATCGAGAGCCGCGTGACGCCTTCCGTCCGCAGCTCGCCCATGATGCGCGTGAGCTTGTCGATGGCCGCGCCGAGCGCCTCCGCCCGGAGCTTCAGCTGGGCGGCCGCCGCAGGGGCCTCCAGGTGGTGCATGAACATCAGGCCGGCTGCGAAATGCGGGTAGTCGCGCTTGGGCCGGGCCAGGATCTCGCCGACCACCCGCACCAGCAGCTCGCGACCGGAATCGGTCAGCCGGTAGATGGTCCGCTCAGGGCGCCGTCCCTCCTTCTCCCGCTCGACCGGCGCGATCCGGCCGTCGCGCTCGAGCACGTCGACTGTGTGGTACAGGGAGCCGAAGTTGAGCCGGATGAACTCGTCGTGATGGCGGTCCCGCATCGTCGCCGCAAGCTCGTAAGGGTGCATCGGCCGCTCGTCGAGGAGCTCGAGGATGGAGAGCGCCAGGGGCGAGACGTCGGGGGCTATCTCGGACATATATTCTATGTGGAATATACGAGGGGAATATATCCGCCGTCAAGTCGCTGCTTGACCGGATCGCCCGCAGATGGGTCCGGGGCTAGTCCTCCACCTCCGCCTCCAGCCCGCCGTTTTCAAGCGTCTCGGGCTCGACGCCCATCGCTTTCTCGTACCAGGCGACGTCCCAGTAGCGGTCGAACTTGCGGCCTTGCTCGGTGAAGTGAGCGACGCGCTTGAAGCCGAACCGCTCGTGCAGGGCGATCGAGGCCGGGTTGGGCAGCGCGATCCCTGCGTAGGCGCGGTGGATGTCCTCGTGTTCGAGTGATTTGAAGAGCGCCGCGTAGAGCTTGGACCCCGCGCCGCGGCCGACCGCTTCGGGCGCGAGGTAGATGCTGGTCTCGACTGAAGTGTCGTAGCCGTGTTTCGGCCGGTAGCGCCCGCTGCTCGCGAAGCCGATTATGCGGTCATCGGACATCCCGACGAGGACGCGGTGACGGCCGTGGTCGGCGTAGTGGGTGAACCACTCGGCGCGCGTCTCCATCGTCATCGGCTCCAGCTCGAAGTTGTAATGCGTCTCCTTGATGTACTGGTTCGCGATGTCGTTGATCCGCTCGAGGTCCTCGAGGGTCGCGGCCCTGACGTCGACGCGGGAGGTGATCACGCCTGTCAGTTTATTAATCCCGCCAAAGCCGCCGGTTGGGCGTAGGCCGACAATTGAACGGTGGACCGCATCGAGCTCAACGGCATGTCGTTCCAGGGGCGGCATGGCGTGCGCGACGCCGAGCGTGCCCACACCCAGGAGTTCAGAGTCGATGTCGAGGTGGAGTGCGACCTGACCAAACCCGGCCTGACGGACAAGCTGGCCGACACTGTCGACTACACGAGGATTCGCGCCATCGCGAAAGAGGTCATCGAGGGCGAGTCGGCCCAGCTGCTCGAAACTCTGGCCTCGCGCATGGCTGACCGAGTCCTGCAGATGCCGTCGGTCGAGGCAGTCTCCGTGCGCATCGCAAAGCGGCCCGCGAGCATGCAGCCGATCGATGCGGCGGCGGTGCGCATTAATAGGACGCGCGCGTGACCATCGCGTACTTCGACTGCTTTGCGGGAATCTCCGGCGATATGACCCTCGGCGCGTTGCTCGACTGTGGCGCCGACCACGCCTTGCTCGACGCCACAATTGAGGCGCTGCGACTGGGCGATGAGGTGAGGTTCGAGGTCCGCCACGAGACGCGCGGCCATGTCGGCGGAACCCGCGTCATCGTGCACACCACCGAGAGGGTCGAGCGCACCGTGCCCGCCCTGCGCTCGGTGGTCGAGAGCTCTGGCGCGCCCGGTCACGTCAAGCGCTCGGCGGTCGACGCCATCGACCGGCTCGCCCGGGCCGAAAGTCGCATCCACGGCGTGGACGAGAAGCAGGTCCACCTGCACGAGCTGGGCGGCGCCGACACGCTGGTCGACCTGGTCGGGGCCTTCTGGCTCTTGGAGGGCCTGGAGGTCGGCCAGGTGTACGCGTCGGCCCTACCCGCACCCCATGGCCGGAAGGGCGACATGCCTCTGCCCGCGCCCGCGAGCATGCGGGTGCTAGAAGGCACCGGCGCGGTGCTGCATCCGGTCGATGAGGAACGCGAGCTCGTCACGCCCACGGGCGCGGCCATCCTCGCGGTGTGCGCCAAGTTCGAGCGACCTGCGATCTCACTTCGCTCCGTCGGCTATGGAATCGGCTCCCGTGACCAACCGGGCAACGCGCTTGCCGTCTGGCTCGGGGAGGACGCCCGTCACGAGACGGACGTCACGCTGGTGGAGACCAACCTCGATGACATGGCGCCCAACCTCATCGCCGCGCTGGTCGAAGACCTGATGGCGGCCGGCGCGCTCGACGTCAGCGTCACACCTGTGCTGATGAAGAAAGGCCGTCCCGGCCACCTCGTCACCGTGATGTCGTCGCCTGAGCTCGTGGCGAAGCTCTCCGACCACCTGCTCCGGCACAGCACTACGCTCGGCGTGCGCATGTCAGCCACGCAGCGCGTCGTGGCGGCGCGTCGCATGGTCGAGGTCCGCACCCAGTTCGGAGTGGCTCGCGCCAAGGTCAAAGAGCTGGCCGGGCGGCCCGTCGACGTCGCGCCGGAGTACGAGGACTGCCGCCGCCTCGCCCGCGAGAGCGGCGCCGACCTGCGCGACGTCATGCGAGCCGTCGTGGAGGCGGCTCGCAAGGAGCTGGGCCTCTAACTCCGGCCGTCTGTTCGGCCAGCCTGCGCGTCTGTTACTTGTGATCGGGACTGTTTTCGCGGTCGCGGTCGTATTCGCGATCCTGGCCGTGGTGCACCGACCCACTAGTCGGAATCGCCGACGCCTGACAATTAGCCGCATGGGCGCGCGCGTGCTGGATGGCAGGGCGGTCGCGAAGCAGATCTTCGAAGACGTGGGAAGAGCCGTCGCCGAACGTGTGGCTTCGGGCGGTTCGCGGCCGAAGCTCGCCACGGTGCTCGTGGGCGAAGACCCGGCTTCCGCGCAGTACGTGGGGCTCAAGCAGAAGAACGCGCGAGGCGCCGGCATCGAATCGGAAGACCACCGCCTGAGCAAGCAGGCGACGACTGAGGAGCTGCTCGAGCTCGTCGACCGGTTGAACCGCGATGACAGCGTGAGCGGAATCCTGATCCAGCAGCCGACGCCGAAACAGGTCGACATGACCCGCGTCATCCTCGCGCTTGACCCGGCGAAGGACGTCGACGGATTCCACCCGTTCAATGCCGGGCTCGTGGCGCTTGGCCTGCCCGGCGGGGTCGAACCGTGCACGCCCGCCGGCATCGTCGAGCTGCTGCTCCGCGCGGGCATCACTATCGAAGGCGCCAACGCGGTAGTGGTCGGGAGGAGCAACCTCGTCGGGAAGCCCACCGCCCTTCTCCTGTTGAGGCGCAACGCGACAGTGACCCTGTGCCACACCCGCACCAAAGACCTGGCGTCCCACACGCGCGCCGCCGACATCCTCGTCGCCGCGGCGGGGCGCGCGAACCTGATCCAGAAGGACATGGTCAAGCCTGGCGCCGCGGTGGTAGACGTGAGCACGAACTGGGCCGGTGCCCGGCAGGTGGGAGATCTCGCGCCGGGGGTCGAGGAGGTCGCCGGCTGGCTGACGCCAAACCCGGGCGGCGTGGGGCCGATGACGCGCGCGATGCTGATCAAGAACACTTTCGAAGCCGAGGTCCGCAGGCGCGGCAAGCGGTGACCGGCGACCCACGAGCGTTCGAGGCCGTACCCGCCTGAGCCCGAGTCCATGACGTACCAGGAGGCTCTGACCTACATCTCAAGGCAGGGCCGGTTCGGGATGAAGCTTGGAACCGAGAGGATCGCCGCCATCCTCGAGCAGCTCGGAAATCCCGAGCGTGGAATGCGGGGAGCACTCATCGCCGGCACCAACGGCAAGGGCTCGACCGGCGCCTGCCTATCTTCGATGTGGCGCGCAGACGGGCATCACGTCGGGTTCATGCCCAAGCCGCATCTCATCTCTTACACCGAGCGCATCGAGGTGAACGGAAAGCCAATCTCCGAAGACGAGTTCGTCGAAACTCTGCAGCAGCTAAGACCCGCGCTCGACGTGGTGGCGGTGAGGATGGGTCAGGCGACCGAGTTCGAGATGCTGACCGCGATGGCGGTGGTCTACCTCGCACCAAGGGTCGACAGGCTCGTCTGCGAGGTCGGCCTCGGAGGTCGCCTAGACGCGACCAACGCCCTCGATCCTGGAGTCGCCGTCATCACCAACGTCGACCTCGACCATCAGAAATACCTCGGCGACACCATCGAGAAGATCGCGCACGAGAAGGCGGCGATCATCAAGCCGCTGGACCACGTGGTTACCGGGTGCCGCGGCGAAGCCCTTGCAATCGTCGAAGAGCACGCCCGCAATGCAGGTGCGAACCTCTGGCGGTTGGGATCGGAGATCGAAGTGGAGTCGGTGTCGTTGGGCTGGGACGGCCACACCATCGCGGTCTCGGGCCCCGGCTTTGCCCACGACGGCATTCATGTGCCGCTGGTCGGCGACTATCAGCCCGCCAACGCCGCCCTGGCGATCGCCGCCGCGCACGCTCTAGACGACATCAGCGACCGTGCGGTCCACGAGGGGATCGCGTCGACACGATGGCCGGGCCGGCTGCAGGTCGTTGCGTCGCGACCGCGGGTGGTGCTCGATGGAGGCCATAACCCCGCGGCGATGACGAAGGCCGGCGCCGCGCTCCGGGCCCTGATCGGCCGGCAGCGCCTGGTCACCTTGTTCGCGATGCTCAGCGAGCGCGACCCTGCCCAGCTGATGGCAGCGCTGCGAACGTTGAAGCCTGACGCCGCCGTTTTCACCGAGCCCCTGAGCGCGGCTGGACATTCAGTGGATGCGGAGATGCTCGCCGAGCTTTACGGGCAGGGGGCTCATCACGTCCGTCCGGCCACGGCCGCGCTGGCGCGCGCGCGTGAGCTGGCGGGCCCGGATGGCAACGTGCTGGTCTGCGGCTCGCTGTACCTGGTCGGCGAGATCCTCGCACTGTTGGCGGAATCGACGAACACCTAGTAAATTGGCCCGCGATGCAGGCACCGGCAGGCGAGCGTTTCTACCGCGGCAGGGGCCGCATCATCGGAGGGGTCTGCTGCGGGATCGCGGCCCGTTTCCACGTCGACACCTTGTGGGTGAGGATCGCGTTCGTCGTCCTCGCCTTCGCCCAGGGCATCGGACTTGTCATCTATGCGCTGCTGTGGCTGGTGATGCCGGAGGCTCCGGACGGCGAGGGGCGCGGCCTTTCAGGATTTGATGCGGTGACCGCCGACCTCGATCGCATGTGGGCGGAGGTCCGAGGCAGGCCGGCGCCCGGCGTGCCCGCGGCGCCCGCGCGCGACCGGTCGATGCTGCTAGGCGGGATCCTGCTCGTGATCGGGCTGGTGCTGCTCGGCAACAACACGGGCTTCGTCAGCTGGTCGGTGCTGTGGCCGGTCATCCTCATTGCGATCGGCGCTTTCGTGCTGCTGCGCAACTCGCGGCGCGAGCCCTAGGACTGCTTTTCGCGCCCCGGCCATTTGAGGTCGATCCTCCACTCGCGCGCGGGAGCGCGGGCGAACCTCACACACAGGTAGACGCTCCCCGCCAACATTGGAAGGAGAATGACGAGTCCGAGGCCTGCCCATTCGAAACCGCCGGTGACCGCGAGGCCGCCCAGCAGCACGAATGCGATGACGATGCCGCCGCCACCAGCCAGCAGGTCGGTGACCGGTCGCACCGCCGGCGCTGGAACCTTCGCCGGCAGCGGGCGTTCAGTCCCCGCCGTAGTGCGGGTGGCGCCTCCGATCAGGCCGTAGAGCAGCAGGCTGATCCCGGCAAGACCAGCCAGCAGCGTGATGACCTCGGCGATCAGTCCTTCGCGCGTGTCGGCGACCCGAGTCGCGGCGGCGAAGGCGAGCACGATGAGCGCGATTCCCGCGCCCAGCGAAACCCAGCGCATTACTGCTTCTGGGAGGCGGACAGTATTCTCTCTCGCAACCGCCGCATGCCCTTGAGCCAGCGGTCGTAGTCCTCGGCCTTGCGACGGAAGAATTCCCCAACCTCGGGGTGCGGAAGGATGAGAAACCGTTCGCCCCTGATGCCGAGCACAACCGCCTCGGCCACCGCCTCCGGTGCGAGGGCATTGGCCGTAAGGAACTCGAGGCCCAGGCGCCGCTCGGCGGCCAGCATGTCGGTCTTGACGCCCTGCGGGCAAAGGCACGAGACGCGGATCCCATCCGGCCCATGGGCGATCGCCAGCCATTCGAAGAACGAGAGAGCCGCGGCCTTGGTCACGCCGTAAGGGGCCGCGAAGACGTGGTTGAGGAGCCCCGCGGCGGAAACGGTGCCGAGGAGGTAACCCTCCTTGCGGGCCAGCATGCCGGGAAGCACGTGCCTGGCCACGAACACGTGAGCCATCAAGTTGACTTCCCAGATTCGCTGCCAGTCTTCGTCGGCCGCTTCAGGGCCGCCGCCAACCGCGATGCCGGCGTTGGAGCAGAAGATGTCGACGCGGCCGTGGGCCGACTGGACGCCGTCTATCAGCTCCTTGACGTCAGACTCGCGACTGACATCGCAGCGCACGGCCGTCCCGCCGATCTCAGCTGCCACCGCCTTCGCAGCCGCGCCGTCGATGTCGGCGACGACCACTGACCTCGCACCTTCGGCGGCGAATCGGCGAGCGAGAGCCCTGCCAATACCGCGGGCGCCGCCCGTGATGACGATGACCTTGTCGGACGTCTCCATCGCGCCCCGGTCGAGCCTTACGCGGTCCGGGCCTTCGGTCGGCCTGCCCTGACCGCGACCGCCGTCACGGCCGCCATTGCGGCCATCACGATCGCGAACCATGCGGCCGGCGATACGAGTCCGACCTCACCCGCAAGCGCGGCGCAACCGAAGAGCGCGCCCGACGAGCTGGCCCCGAAGACAAGGAAGCGCCCGCGAGGGAGTCCACGACGCAGTGCGATCAATGCCCAGGCGCCGATCGCCACCCCGGCCGCGATGACGACGAGGTGCAAGACATCGACCATGAGGCTCACGGCCGGAGTCTACGCCTCGACCGTCCTCGCGAGGGTTGAGGGGGTTGCGACGAGGTCGCACAGGCTCGGTGGAAAAATTTCTTGTGGAAAACACCATGGCGCCGCTTTCCGAGACTTCTGATAGCGCATAGAATCACTCCCCATGGTCGGAGGGGGAATCGACTACAGCGCACCCTTTCAGAGGGCTATCGAGCTGATCGGGAAGCGCTGGACCGGGGCGGTCGTAAAAGCGCTCATCCCCGCACCCGCGCGCTTCAACCAGCTGCTGGCCGGCATCCCGGGGATCAGCGATCGGGTTCTGACCGAGCGGCTGCGCGAACTGGAGACCGAGGGCATCGTCGAGCGGCTCGTAGATCCGGGTCCGCCCGTGCGCGTCAGCTATCGGCTCACGTCTCGAGGACGCGCTCTCGAGCCGGTGTTGCTCGCGGTGTCCGATTGGGCGGACAGCTGGCTCTCGACGCCTGCCGCGGCTGTCGGCTGAGCCGGCGCCGTCCAGCATTTTCTTCATCGGGCCCTCCCTCCTCCCGACCGGCCCCTCCCCCACCGGCTCTCCTGCGCTGACCTTAGGATTCGAAAGAATCCGGCCCAACGCTGCCTGTTAAGACGAGCGGCGAGGCATGGCGAACACGGCTGATAGGCTTTACCGAATGCCGATTGGCGATTTCCTCCGCCGCCGGCCCGAGGCGCAGAGCTGCCAGGCGTGCGGGTCGCCTCTCCCTTCGGGCGCCGTCTTCTGCCCTTCGTGCGGAGTCCGGGCGGACGACCCTCAGGCCGAGCCGCTCCACATCGTGGATCGTACGACGGGCCTGTTCAACGAAAGATTCGTGCGGCCGGTGCTCGAGGACGAGCTGGCGCGAGCCCACCGATATCAAAGGAACCTCGGGGTTCTCCTCATCGAGGCCAACGGAGCCTTGCCGCCCGACGATGCACTCAAGTCGATGGCCGCGGCTCTCGCAGGGACGGTGCGCGATGTCGACACGCCTGGAGTCCTGAGCCGCACGCCGCCTCAGCTCCTGGCCATCCTTCCAGACACCGATGTCGCGGGCACCGCCCATGCCGCGAACCGCGTGCTCTCCGCGGTCAACGAGGCGCTCAAGCCGCAGGGCGGGCAAGCGGCGGTCGGCCTCGTCTGCATCCGGCCCGGCCAGCGCGTCCGCGCCGGCGCCGTCCTTGAAGGCGCAGGCCGGTCATTGCGCTCTGGCCGGCCCGAGATGATGGGCAAGCCTGCCTGAGCCCGCAAGGGCGGAAGGGGACCTGGATTGGCCGTTCTCGAGATCTACCTCGCTCGCCATGGCGAGACCGAATGGAGCCTCAGCGGGCGCCACACGGGCAGCACCGACCTGCCGCTGACGGCCCGAGGCGAGGAGAAAGCCGCCTCGCTCCGTCCGCGACTGACCAAGGTCCAGTTCGACACCGTGTTCTCGAGCCCGATGCAGAGAGCCCGGCGCACGGCCGAGCTCGCGGGCTTTCCCCACGCGCGGATCACCCCACTCCTTCAAGAGGTCGATTACGGCGAGTACGAAGGGCTGACCTCAATAGAGATTCACGAGGCCAATCCGAGCTGGGAGGTCTATAGCGACGGCTCACCCGGAGGCGAGACGCCCGACCAGATCTATCAGCGAGCCCTGCAGTTCATCGCCCTCGCCGCGACCTCGGGCAGCCGTGTGCTCGCATTTGCGCACGGTCACATCCTGCGCGCCGTCGGCGCGGCCTGGATCCATGCGGACGTCAAAGTCGCCGGCGGGCTCATGCTCGATGTGGCGACCCTGAGCGTGCTCCAGGACGACGGCCACCGGCTGATCACGCTCTGGAACGCGCCCTGAGACGGCGCGGGCTCTAGACCTCGGAGCTCTTGCGCCGCAGGCTCCACCGGCGACTGCGAACCCCGGGCAGCCCGGCGAACACGAGGAAGGCGGAAGTCTCGACGTCCGCCTGGTAGGTGTGCCGCTCTCCCGGGTTGATCAGGAGCATCTCGCCGGCGCCGACCTCACCCGACCTCGACCCGTCGTCGAACTTCAGCCGGCCCAGCGTGACGATCAAAGCGACGGGAATCGCGTTGCGGTGCTCGGGCACATGCTGGCCGGGCTCCAGGCGAAGGCCCACCACGCGCATCGAGCCGCAGTCTGCGATCTGCTCGAATCCGAACGCGCGCGGCTGCTCGCCGTGGTCTGGCGCTGTCACCGCTGACTATCATGCCGCTGCCAGGTGTCTGACAATCGCGCCGTGCAGATAGTCCATTCGACCGGGATCGAGGGTGCGCGCCGCGCCCGCGGAACAGTCGTCGTGATCGACGTGCTGCGGTCCTTCACGGTGAGCGCGTTCGCGCTCGCCGGCGGGGCGCGTGAGTGCCGCCTGGTGGCCACGACCGCGCAGGCTCGAGCGCTGGCAGCCAGCATCCCCGGCGCGCTGCTGTGCGCGGAAGAGGACGCCCTGCCGATCGAGGGCATCGCGATCAGCAATTCGCCGACCCAGATCCGGGCCGCCGACCTCAAGGGTCGCGTGCTGGTGCAGCGCTCGAGCGCAGGTACGCCTGTGGTGGCGGCGGTCGACAGCGACGACATCTACGCGGCCAGTCTCGCCGTGGCGCGTGCGACCGTTCAATCCTGCCTGTTAACAGGCCCCGCGACGCTGACGTTGATCGCTTCGGCTGACTATCCCGAAGACCACGCGTGCGCGATCTACATGGAGAGCATCGTGCGAGGCGAGGAGGCCGACCTGGACAGCCTGCTCAAGCCCTTGCGAGACAGCGATCGATACCGCCGCGTGATGAGCGGGACGTGGCCCGGATTCCCCGCCACCGACCTCGAGCTCGCCCTGGAGGCTGACCGCTTCGACTTCGCCATGCCGGTCACGCGCCAGCCGGGATACGACCGGCTGATACGCTCCGACGAGGTTCCCGCGAGGAGCTAAGATTCCGGGCAGGGCACCAAGGGAATCCGGTGTGAAACCGGAGCTGTCGCGCAACTGTGAGCGAGGAGCCTCCGTCCGAAATCGAGCCACTGAGGCATGGACCTCGGGAAGGCGGACGGTGGCGGCGATCCGCGAGCCAGGAGACCTGAACGCCCTAGAACGGCATACCGTCCGCGCGCAACGGCACGGAAGCTCCTGGCGGTCGGCTTTCAACAGCGCGTTCGGGAAAGGCAGACCGCCTGGAGGGATCACCGTGCGCAAGCACCTCATTGGAGCCAGCGCGACACTGGCTCTCATACTTGGCGCCGCCGGCGCGTGTGGCGGAACAGCGACCAACGCCGCTGCGAGCCCGGGCATCTCGTGCGTCAACGCCGGCGCGCCACACCATGCATACGTCGTGGTGCAGCACCTTTCCGGCACGACGGTGCAGAAGTGCGTCGGCTTCAGCACCGACACCATCGAGGGCCCGACCTTGATGGACAGCTCGAAGATCGAGTACCAGGCCCAGACGTTCAGCTTCGGCAAGGCGGTATGCCAGATCGACAACGAGCCGCAGACGTTCGAGCAGTGCTTTCCGCAAAACCAACCCTACTGGGCCCTGTTCATCGAGACCAACGGCACCTGGGCACAGGCGGCCAACGGATACACGCAGATCTCGCTTCACGACAGGGACGCCCTTGGCTGGCACTACGTGCAGCAGTCAGACCCTTCTCCGGCTCCCCCTCCGGCGGCCAGGGAAAGCTGAGCACGCTTTGAGCGCGCGGGCGGTGGCGGCATGGTCGGCCGCCTGCATCTTCATCGTGCTCTCTACGTCCAACCCGGCCTACAAGGCCCTGGTCCTGGCGGCGGCGTTCGCAGCGCTCGCCGCCGGGGTCGGCCTTGCCCGGATGCGCCACCTGCTCACCGGTGTCTCACTCATTGCCGCGTTCGCGGTGTTGCTGAACTTCGTGTCCGCGCACCTGGGCACGACAGTGCTCTTCGCTCTGCCTGACGCGATACCCGGCGTCGGAGGCCCGTATACGCTCGAGGCGCTGTCTTATGGAGTCTCCGGCGGGCTCACGATCGCGGCGGCCATCCTCGCGGCCGCGCCGCTCTCACTGCTCCTCAAGTCACACCAGGTGATGGACGCGCTGCCGCCGGCGCTCTCGCGAACCGGGACCGCCATCGCCGCGTCCCTCAACCTCGTTCCAGCCGTGGCCACCTCCTTCACCGAGGTCACGGAAGCTCAGCGCCTGCGCGGCTGGCGGCCCCGTGGCCCGCGCTCGTGGTCCGAGGTCGTCGTCCCGGTGGTGCTCACCAGCGTCGAGGGGTCGATCCAGCTGGCCGAGTCGATGGAATCGCGCGGATATGGGTCGGGCTCTCGTACCTCGATGCGCACCGTCCGTTTGAGCGCGCGCGATTGGTGGCTGATCGCCGCGACGGCGGTGGCCGTGGTCGGGTTCATCGCATCGCAGGTGTTCGGCTGGGTCGCCGACTGGGCGCCCTACCCGACGCTGGCGGCGCCGGACCTCGACCCACGCCCGCTGCTCGCCTGCCTTTTTCTCTTCTCACCGGTGGTCCTGTGGCGATCGCGCGCCTGAGCCGCCTCACGTACTGGTACCCCAACGGGAGAGACGCCGCGCTGCGCGACATCGAAGTGTCGATCGACGACGGCCTTACCGTGGTGGCCGGGCCGTCCGGGGGAGGCAAGTCGACGCTGCTGCGGGTCTTCAACGGTCTCGTGCCCCACTTCCACGGTGGCCGCATCGCCGGCGCGGCCGAGGTGGCGGGCATGAACGTTTTCGAGACGCCGACCCGCCGGCTCGCCCGCACTGTCGGTTTCGTGTTCCAGGACCCGGAGCTCCAGACGGTCTATGACGTGGTCGACCGCGAGGTCGCTTTCGGTCTCGAGAACCTCGCGGTGGCGGCGCGCGAAATCCCCGCAAGAGTCGAAGAGGCGCTCGACGCTGCGGGCATAGGACACCTCGCCGGCCGGCGCGTGAAGACCCTCAGCGGCGGCGAGCGCCAGCGGGTGGCCATTGCGTCGGCGCTCGCGATGAAGCCGCGAATGGTCGTGCTCGACGAGCCCACCTCGCAGCTCGATCCCGATGGCGCGGCGATGGTCCTCTCATCGGCCATTGGCATCGCGCGCGACGGCAGGGCGGTGGTCGTCTCCGAGCACCGGATGGAGCGCCTGGTGCAGGCGGCTCGCGCGATGATCGTGGTGGACGGCGGGACGGCGACGGCGGTAGAGCCCTCATCGTGGTCGGCCCCTGCCGCCTCTCACCCGCCGCCGCGCATGTCTGCGCCCGGGCCCGAGGCGTGGTCTGTGCGCGGGGTCACGGCAGGGTTCGGCGATCGCCTCGTCCTCGACGGCGTCGACCTGGCCGGGCGCTCAGGGGAGGTCGTAGCGCTGAGCGGTCCCAACGGCGGTGGCAAGACCACCCTTTTGAGAATCATCGCCGGCGCGCTGGCCCCCTTGAGTGGACGGGTCGAGCGACGGCCGGGGAGGATCGCCTACCTGCCTCAGAACCCCACAGCGCTGCTGCACCGGCCGACCGTGCGCTCGGAGGTCAGCCTCACTCTCGAACGTTCGGGCGAGTCAGAGCGTCCTGAGGTCGTGCTGCGTGCGTTTGGCCTGCTGCTTGCCGCCGACCGGTATCCACGCGACCTCGCATGCGGTGAGCGCCAGCGCGCGGCGCTGGCGGCGGTGCTTCCCGGGCGGCCAGGCCTGGTCTTGCTCGACGAACCGACACGCGGCATGGATGCGCCCGCGCGAGAGACGCTGGTGCGCGTCGTGGCCGCCCTCAGGGATGCGGGGAGCGCGGTGGTGCTCGCGACGCACGACGTCGCGCTCAGGGAGGCGGTCGCGGACCGCGTCGTCGACGTCTCGGGCGGCCACGTCAGCGAGACGGCGCGGCGGGCGGCGATCGCTTGAGCAGGGCCCTTCCGGTCGGCCTCGTCTCGCTGGCCGGCCTGGTGCTTTTCTGCTGGCCGTTCCTCGGCAGCGGGCTTCCAGCGGACACGCCGGCGTGGGCGCTCATGTTCGCCTGCGTCGCCGGGCTGCTCCTGGTCGAGGCGGGCACGCGCCAGCTCGACGCCCGCGCAGTGGCCCTGCTGGCTGCGATCGCCGCCATCGACTCTGCCCTGCGGCTGGCGGTGATCGTGGGGATCGGCGGCTTCAACCCGATCTACTTCCTGGTGCTGTGCGCGGGCTACGTTTTCGGCACGTCGTTCGGTTTCATGGCCGGCGCTCTCTCGATCCTCGTCTCGGCGCTGCTCAGCGGCGGTATCGGGCCCTGGGTGCCGTACCAGGTGTTCGGTCTCGGTTGGGTCGGTGTGGCCGCGGGGCTCGCCGGTCACTGGCGAAGCGCGTCGCCTGGCTGGCGCGACGTGCTCCTGCTCGCCGGGGTCGGCGCGATCATGGGTTGGGTTTTCGGCGCCCTCCTCGACGTGACGGACTGGGTGCCTGTCTATCGCGGGAACCCCACTCTCGGCTGGCTGCCCGGCATGTCTCCGGCCACCGCACTTCTGCACTTCGGCCGGTACTACCTTCTGACCTCGCTCGTGTACGACACCTTTCGCGCCGTCGGCAACGCGGTCATGGTGCTGACGCTTGGAGCGCCGGTGCTCGCCGCGCTCACGAGGCTCCACGGCCGCCTCACGTTCGAGGTCGTCCGGGCGTGAAGTTCGACGATTTCCGGCGGCTATGCCTTGCGCTGCCCGAGGCGGAGGAGCGCGAGACGTGGGGTGAGGCTACGTTTCGGGTCAAAGACAAGATCTTCGCCATGGGATCGCCCGACGGCGGCCAGGTGTCGGTGAAGGCGTCGTTCGAGGACCAGGCAGGCCTCGTGGAGATGGACCCGAAGACCTTTTCGGTGTCGGCTTATACGGGCCGTTTCGGCTGGGTCAGCGTCAGGCTCGCGGGGGTCGGAAAAGACCTCGCGGAGCGCCTGGTGAGGAACGCCTGGGAGCGGACGGCCCCCAGGCGCCTGGTCAACGGGACGGGTTCATCCAGAAAACGCGCCGGCGGCAAAACACGCTCAGATCTTGGCCGCGATCTCGCCCAGGGCCGCGCCCAGGACCCGGTTGAAGGTGGGAAACGGGTGGATGACGTCCGCCAGGTCACGCAAAGAGAGGCCGAGCTTGACCGCAACCACGAGCTCACCTAGGATCTCGCCGGCGCGCGGGGTCACCAACGTGGCTCCAACGAGCACCCTGCGCTCGCGGTCGGCCACGAGCTTGAGCGTGCCTCCGTGGAAGTCGTGGATGTATCCGCGGGCGGTCTCCGCAGGGTCGGTCGTGGTCGCGACGACGTCGATACCCCGCTCGCGGGCGCCCGCCTCCGAGAGCCCGACCGACGCCACCTCCGGGTCCGTGAAAGTGACGCGTGGCACCGCCGTGTGGTCCGCGCGCGCGTTCATCCCGCGCAGGCGGCGGGCCACGACCTGGCCGTGGTAGTACGCGAGGTGGGTGAAGCCGCCCAGCCCTGTCACGTCGCCCGCGCCGTAGACGCCGTCGTGGGCTTCGAGCGTCTCCGGGTTGACCTTCAGCCAGCCGCGCTCGCTCTGCGGCAGGCCCACCGTGCGCCACGCCTCGACATTGGGCCTGCGGCCAGTGGCCACCAGCAGCTGGTCGGCCGACACGACCGCGCCCGACTTCAGGTGGACGACGACCTGCGAGGCATGATTTTCGACCGCGATGCACGGGTCACCGATGATGAGCGCGATGCCGTCCGCCTCGAGGTGCGGGCGTAAGGCCGCACCCACCTCCGGCTCTTCGAGGCCGAGGAAACGAGGGCCCGCCTCGACGATGGTGACCTTCGATCCGACCCGCGCAAAGGCCTGCCCCAGCTCGACGCCGACCGCCCCGCCGCCGAGCACCGCCAGGCTGGCCGGGAGCTCGCGCGGGACCGTGGCCTGCCGGTTGGTCCAGTAGTCGACCGTCTCCAAGCCCTGGATCGGCGGGATCGCAGCAGTGCTGCCGTTGGCGATCACCAGGGCTTTGCGCGCGACCAGGCGATCGCCGCCCACCTCGACGGTACGTAGGTCGACCAGCGCGCCGGCGCCGCGAACGAGCTTGGCGCCGGTGGCCTCGAGGGCGGCCGCCGGCCGCTTGTCGTCGAGGTCGCGCGCCATCCACAGCACGCGCTTGGAGATCTTGGGGAAGTCGACGTCCCACTCGACGCGAGACGCCGCCAGAGAGCGCGCGCGGCCAGCCTCGCTCAGGGTCTCGGCGGAGCGCAGGAGCGTCTTGGACGGGATGCAGCCCCAATAGGGGCACTCGCCTCCGACCAGCTCGCGCTCGACGACGGCGAGAGTCAGGCCGCTGCCCTGGAGCTCGCTCGCGATCGCCTCGCCGGCCACCCCACCGCCCAGGCACACGACGTCAAATTCCTGCTGCAACCTGCTCCCCTCCTTCGATGTTGGCGCGCCGCAGCGATTCCAGCAGCGACGTGGCCGTGAAAGTGCCGACATAGTGGTCGCCGTCGAACACCGCCGCGTGCTCGGTGGGGCTGGCCAGCGCTGCCGCGAAGGCCTCCGTCAGGTTGGCCGTGACCTGCAGCCGGGGCTCGCCCGTCGCCGGCCCGCTGGTCGGGTGTTCCAACGTGCTCGTGTCGATCTGGACGATCGACATCCGGCGAACCAGCCGCTCGCGGCCGAGGAACTCTGCGACGTACTCGCTCGCCGGCCGAGTGAGGATTCGCTCAGGCGTGTCGTACTGCGCGACCTGCGCCTGCATCTTCAGAAGGCAGATGCGGTCGCCGACCATCACCGCTTCGTCGATGTCGTGGGTGACGAAGACCACCGTCTTCCGCATGGAGCGCTGGATGTTGATGAACTCGTTCTGCAGGCGCTCTCGGGTGATGCGGTCGACCGCGCCGAACGGTTCATCCATCAAGAGGATGGGAGGGTCAGCGCCGAGCGCCCGCGCAAATCCGACGCGCTGGCGCTGGCCGCCCGACAGCTGGTGCGGGTAGCGGTCGCGGTACTCGGCTGGATCGAGCCCGACCAGCTGCAGCAGCTCCTCGACGCGCTTTTTGATCCTGGCTTTGTCCCACCGCCACAGTCGCGGCACCGTCGCGACGTTGTCGCCGATGGTCATGTGTGGAAAGAGCCCGGTCTGCTGAATGACATAGCCCATCTTCAGCCGGAGCCGGGCGGGGTCGACGCCCTGCGTGTCCTCACCGTCGATGAAGATCCGGCCCTGGTCCGGTTCGATGAGGCGGTTGATCATTCGAAGCGTGGTCGTCTTGCCGCAACCGGACGGCCCGATCAGGACGCAGGTCTTGCCCGTCGGGATGTCGAGGCTCAGGTCGCGCACGGCGTTCGAGCCGCCCGGAAACTGCTTGGTGACGTTCTCCAGGCGGATCACCGCGTCATTTACCGTATCTGAATGGCCGGCCGGGTATTCCTGGACATCGTCGATCCGTGGATCAACTGGGCCTGGCTTTCCACCCACATCCCATATGTGCTGGCGGCTGTCCAGGAGCACGTCACCCTGACGCTGATCGCCCTGGCCGGCGGCCTCGTGATTGCGGTGCCGCTTGGGATCGCCGCTCGTCGGTGGCCCAATCTCCACCTGCGGCCGGCGGCTCTGACGGTCTTCGGCGCCTTCTATACGGTTCCATCAATAGCGCTGTTCGCGCTGCTGATCCCCTACACCGGACTGGGCACCTTGACCGCGGAGATCCCGCTCGTCGGGTACAACGTGCTGATACTGGTGCGCAACGTCCTGGTCGGTTTGGACGGCGTGCCGCCGGACGTCATCGACGCGGCCGACGGAATGGGCTACAGGCCTTGGGCCAGGCTGATCCGCATCGAGCTGCCGCTCGCGCTCCCATCGATCTTCGCCGGGCTGCGAGTCGCCACCGTCTCGACCATCGGGATCGTGACGATCACGGCGGTAATCGGGCTGGGGGGACTCGGCCAGCTGATCCTCAGGGGCCTCATCGAGAGCTTTCACACGCCGCTTGTCGTGGCGACGGCGCTGTGCATCGTGCTGGCCCTGTTCGCCGATCTCCTCATTGCCGGCATACAGCGCATTGCGGTCCCCTGGTCCCGGCCCGCATGAGCCTGTTGCAGGCGACGCTGCAGTGGTTGATCGATCCGGCCCACTGGCAGGGGATCGACGGCATACCTACGCGCGTCGGGGAGCAGGTCCATCTCTCGATCGAGTCGGTGGCGATCGGGGCGGCGATCGCCCTGCCGGTCGGCATCGTCCTCGGCCACTACGGCCGTTTCGGCAACCTGGCGATCAACATCTCGAACGTCGGCCGGGCGGTGCCGTCGTTCGGAATCCTGGTCATCGCCTTCCAGGTCTTCGGGCTGGGCGACCTGCCCATTGTGATCGCGCTCACCGCGCTGGCCGTGCCGCCGATGGTGACGAACAGCTACGTAGCGATGCGCGAGGTCGATCCCGACGTCAAAGACGCCGCCCGCGGCATGGGTTACCGCGAGCTTCCACAGCTCCTTCGCGTCGAGCTACCACTCGCGGTACCCCTGATCATGGCCGGAGTCAGGACGTCCGCCGTCCAGGTGGTCGCCACCGCCACGCTTGCAGCGTTGATCGCCGGCGGCGGCCTGGGCCGATATATCGTCGATGGGCTGGCCCGCTCCGACAACCCCCGGACGCTGGCCGGCGCTTTGCTCGTGGCCGCCCTCGCACTGGCGACCGAGCTGATCCTGGCCGGGCTGCAGGGCATCCTCGTGCCGCGCGGCATCCGGCTGCTCAAGGCCCCTCAGTCGCGTAGAGCAACCACTTTTAAAACCGCTTAAGTGGAAGAATCAGCAGATTCGGAGGGTTGGATCGGGGTATCCCGCCGCCGGAAGAAGGAGATTCGATGAACTGGAAATCAGGGTCCACGTGGACGGTTGCCGCGCTGACGGTGCTCGTCACCGCCGTCGCCGCCTGCGGCAGCACCAACTCGTCGGGCACCACCAGCAAGGGCACCATCACTGTCGCCGGCTTCAACTTTCCCGAGAGCAGCGTCCTCGCCGAGCTCTACGGCCAGGCCCTCGCCCACGACGGCTACTCGGTCAACTACAAGCTGAACCTCGGCACGAGAAAGGTGGTGGCGCCCGCGCTCCAGAGCGGCCAGATCGACATCTACCCGGGCTATGCCGCCAGTGAGCTCGAGTACTACAACAACGGCGCCGGCGAAGCGACCGCCGACCCCGCCGCGACGACGACCAAGCTGAACACCTACCTGGCCAAGATCAATGCCGAGGCGCTGACGCCGTCGCAGGCGTTCGACGGCAATGCCTACGCCGTGACACAAGCCACCGCGACCAAGTACAACCTCAAGACCCTTTCGGACCTGACCGCGGTCGCCGGCCAGCTGGTCTTTGGCGCCGGGCCCGAATGCCCGACCTACAAGTTCTGCCTTCCGGGGCTGATGAGCGTTTACGGCCTCCACTTCAAGCAGACGCTGACGCTTGACACCGATGGGGCCGCCACGCGGGCAGCTTTCAAGAACGGATCTATCCAGGTGGGCCTGGTCTTCAGCAGCGATGCCGACCTCAACGAGCTGGGCCTGGTCGTGCTGCAGGACGACAAACACATGATCGCCGCCGACAACGTCGTGCCGGTCGTCCGCACCGCGATCGCCACCTCCGAGGTGCGGAGCGTCCTTGACAAGGTCGACGCGGGCCTCACCACTGCCGACCTGGTGACCATGAATGGGCAAGTCGAGCTGCTCCACCAGGACGCGGACGCCGTCGCGACGGCCTACCTGCAGCAGCACAGCTACTTCGCCTAGAGGCTCGACGTGGACCGAGACGCCGCGCTGGCGGACTTCGAAGCCGCGCGAAGCGAGTGGGCTGCGAGCTTTCAACATGTGCCTGACGAAGCGCTGGCTTACCTGAAGCCCGGCGACGACTACTCGCTCGGAGGCCTGCAGACGCACGTGAACTGGGTGCTCGTCCACTACCGCCGGGTACTTGACGGGATCATCGCCGGCGGCTTTGGCGAGCTCGGTCCCCAGGACGCGCCCGGCGAGGCGGAAGCAGCAGGCCATAAGGCCAAGCTGGGGATGACTTCTCAAGAGAGGCGCGCGGCCCTGGACGAGATGGCGCGCCTCCATTCCGCTGTCGTGGCCGCCGTCGCCAGGCTCGGGGACGGCGATTGGGGGCGCAAGGCTTCGGTGGTTTACGCCGCGGGCCAGGACCCTTATCCCACGAGCTCTGAAGACGTCATCGGCTGGCTCCGAGACCATTACCGCGAGCACGTCCAGCAGAGCGCGGACCTCGTCGGCGCCTGGAAGGCAGGCTCCTGAGTCGCCTCTACGGAAGGCGGTTGATCCAGGCCGGGGTTGAATACTTCGATCCCACCAGCATCTGCGCGGCCTCGAGCTCGTCGGTCGAGATCACTCCTTCGCGCGCGGCGAATTCACGCCTGAAATGATCGAGCAGGCTCTGCGCGACCTCGCCGCACGACAGCGCCGTGAACCATGACAGCGGCGAGACTGCTTTCTCCGCGCTTCTCTCGCCGCGCTCGGCGATGCGGTCGCGCCCGATCCTGATCACGCGCGGCAGGAGCTCGACGTCCATGGAGTGGGCGATGGTCGTGTGGTGCAGGACAAAACCGCGCCTGCGTGCCTGCGCGGCGCCTGCGATCTTCCCGCGAGGCGAGATGATGTCGTTGATCTCCCGGTAGGTCGCCGGAACGCCCAGGTTTACGAACGCGCGGACCGCCCAGTCGTCGAGCAGCGCGTACGAACGGCGAAACGAGACGCCGGCGACGAGCGATTCGGGCAGATACAGCGAGTACGTGATGGTGCGGGCGGGCTCGCACAGCATCGTGCCGCCGCCGCTCATCCTCCGTGTGACGACAAAGCCCAGCTCGTGGGCCGCCGGCCCATCGACCTCGTTCAGGACGGACTGGTGCGACCCGATGACGAGCGTGGGCTCGACCCACTCCCAGATTCGCATCGTTGGTGCGCGCCGTCCGGTGATGACACGCTCCAGCAGGACCTCGTCGAGGGCCATGTGCATGTGAGCCGGATGGGCCGAAGGCAGGAGCACCTCCCAGTCGACCTCGTGCATCCGGTCCGCCGTCATCCCTCTGCCAGTATTCCTGATGCGCATGATTCACCGGCGGACGCTCTGGACGCTTTACTCGGTCAACTTCCTGAACGCGGTCGGGACGTGGTTCTTCCTGCCGCTGCTACCGATCTTTCTCGGACGCAGGGGTGGCTCTCCCGCGCTCGTGGGGGCGGTGTTCGCGGCGGGCCTGCTCGCCAACGCCCTGATTCGCTACCCGGCGGGTTGGGCCGCCGACAGGCTCGGCACGAGGCCGGTGATGCTAGGGGCGGTGCTCGCGACCGCCGCGCTGTTCCTGGCCTACCTGGTGCCTTTGCCGACCGCTGCGTTCATCGGCATCCGCCTGCTGCAGGGCGGGGCGCAGGGCGCGTACTGGCCCGCGGCGAACGGCCTCCTGGCCGAGATCACGGCGCCCGCGGAGCGCGGCCGCGTCTTCGGATTCATGCAGTCCACCAATATGGCGGGGATGCTCATCGGGCCCGCGATCGGCGGGTTTATCGCGCTCTTCGACCTCAGCGTTGTGTTTGCGGCGGCGGCGGCCTTCTCGGTCGTGGCGGTGGTCGCGCTCGCCACCCTGCCCAATGCTCGTGTCGAGCCGGCGCTGGAAGCCCCGGCGCGCGCACTTCACATCGCGCGCTCGCTCGTGCCCCTGATCCTGCTCGGCGCAGGCACGTCGTACATGATCGGTACCTTCGACACCATCTGGCCGCTCTACCTGACGGCTCGCGGCGCCAGCACTTTCGCGGTCGGCCTCTCGTTCGTCGCATTCGCGCTGCCGGCGATGCTCCTCAGCACCCAGGCCGGGACGCTCGGCGACCGGTTCGGCCCGCGCAGGTTCATCGTCGTGGCGCTGATGTGCACGGCGTTCTTCGCCGCGCTGTACCCGTTCGTCGCCTCGGTGCCGTGGCTCATCGGCCTCGGCCTGGTCGAAGGCGCCTTCACCATCTCCGGCACGCCGAGCATCATGGCGGAGGTCAGCCGGAGCGCTGAGCCGGGGCAGCAGGGGCGCACCCAGGGAGTGTTCCAGACCGTGCAGACGCTGATTCAGATCGTCGGCGCGCTCGCGGGCGGCTCCCTGTTCGGGCTCAGCCCGACCTATGCGTTCCTCGCGATCACCGCCGTATGTTTGTTGGGAGCGAGCACCGCGTTGGTGCCGCAGGCGGCGCATGCGAGGCGAGTGACCGAAACTCCATAAAGGAGGCGGGATGGCAGGCTGCCGGCCGTCTCATGGCTTGACGCGGATGGGCCGGTGAGCGAGCACCCCGCCGACACCGCGGCCGACCGCGCCGCCGGCGCGGGTGACGTCACCAAGGGCAGCGAGTGGACCGCCGGCCAGGTACAGGCGGTCGTCGCGGCGGGCCTTTGGCCCCAGGTCGCATCTTCATCACCTGGGACGACTGGGGCGGCTGGTGGGACCACGCCACGCCGCCAGAGGTGGAGATTTGGACCGATGGGACTCAGTTCCGGTACGGCGGGCGCGTCGGCTGCCTGGTGCTGAGCCCTTACGCCCGCCAGGGCTACGTGTCGAAAGCGCGGCACTCACATGTGAGCCTGGTCAGGTTCTGCGAGGACAACTTCGGCCTCCCGTCGCTCAACGCGCGCACCTCGGGCGACGACGGCATGGCGGACTGCTTCGATTTCACCCAGACGCCGTTGCCGCCGCCGCGCTAGCGAAGATCATCGAGGCTGCGCCAGCCGTATGAGACCTCGTGGAGGAGCGTGGGGCCGATCGTGATCGGCTGGGTTCGCACGTAGACCCCGCCGAGGCGCTCGTAGAACGCCCGTGCGCCCGCGTTGTCGCGCAGGACCCAGATGATCATGTCGCGCAAGCCCATGTCTCGAAGGCCGCCCACCACCGCGCGCACCAGCTCGCGCCCGTGCCCCCGGCGTTGTGCGCGGTCGTCGACATAGAGTGCGTACAGCTCGCCGCCGAACCCGTCTTCCCCGGCGCGTTCGCGTCCGCCTGACGCAAAGCCGACCACGCCGTCAGCGTCTTCCGCGACGTAGACGCGCGATGTCCGGTCGCCGATCCCCCTCTTCCAGCGGTCGGCATAGTGCCCCTCGGTCAGCGACGCAAGAAAGTCGTCGGGCAGCATGTCGCGATACGTCGTGCGCCAGGTGGAGACGTGCACCCGCGCGATCGCCGCCGCGTCACCCAGGCCGGCCGGCCGCACCATCTCCCCACAATCTATCTGGCGAGGATGGACTAGGACTCGACGCGCATCCGCCACCCGCGGCCTGCATTGGACCTTTGTCAACGTGGCTCAGCCGGCCTAAGCTCGGGACGATGGAGACGGCGGACCCACAGCCCGAGCCCGAGGCGCCACTCGACCATGGCCGCGCGCGCCGCGCCTTCGCGATCATCGCGACCTCGGTCGCCGTGATCGCCTTGACCGGCATCGCCTACGTCCACCCGAGCCTTTCGATCCCGTCCGCGCCGTCGCCCCGGCCTTCGCCGCAGGCCGGCTATCAGCTCCTCTCGGTCGACTTCGCCACGCCAACCACGGGTTGGATGGTCGCGGGGCTCGCCGGCGGTGGTTACGCGGTCATGGGTACCACCGATGCCGGCCGCACGTGGACCAGGGACCTGGCTGGCCCAGGCAACGGCCGCGGAACGTACCTCGATTTCTTCGACGCCCGGGACGGGATCTTCGCGCTCACCGGCGCCCGGACCGTCGTCTACCGGACCCGCGACGGCGGCCGGACGTGGTCTTCGCAAGTCCCTTTGGGCGGACGCGCGGACGTGCTGTCGGTCAGCTTTGTCGACCCGCGTGACGGGTGGCTCCTGGTCAGCGCGGGGTCGGCGGCCGCCCCGACCGCCGACCTGTATCGAACTTCCGACGGCGGGGCGACGTGGACAGACCTGAGCTCTCCCACCCTCACAGCGGATCAGCCTTACCGAGTGCAGTTCGCCGGTCTCGACGAAGGCTGGCTGGACAGCGTCAATGCCGGGCCATACGCATATCGCTCGCGCGACGCGGGCGCGACCTGGACGCGCGTACCGCTGCCCGCGCCGCCCGGCGGCTGGCCGGCCAATGGCCAATTCTTCGTCGGGGCGCGGCCGACGCGCGGCCTTGGAGTCGTCGCCACCGTGGTGAACTTCCCACCGATAGAGGGCCGGCATGGTGTCGGCGCGGCCGTTCTCGTTTACCCGCCGCTGACGGTCCGGGCGTTCGACGGCGGCGTGCCGGTGACCTTTACATATGCCACGTTCATCGACACGGTCGCGAGCTTTGGCTCGGTTGACATCACCGGGACGACATTGCCGATCACGCAAAGCCCAGCGCCGAACCAGGTCGAGCTCGGGTCGCTCGACGGCGGTGCCACCTGGACCGCGATCGTGCCGCCAACGGCCGCCGGCGCCGTCGGCTACTCGAATGCCCAGGACTGGTGGTGGATCGGCTCGGGCGATTGGGCGACCAGCTCAAACGGCGGCACTACCTGGACGCCCTATCGCAACCTCGGCGTGATCGCGCCGCTGCCCGGATCCCTACAGGTCCTCGACGCCGGCCACGCGTGGTTCGCCGCCATGGCGGGCTGGCGGCCGGTGCTCGAAACCACCGCCGACGGCGGCGTCCACTGGCGGGCCTTGATCCTGCCGCCGATCTAGGCCTTCACGTAGGCGATCACGGCCCTCGCCTCGGCCACCACCTGCCCGTTGGCCTGCTCGACCGTCGTCTCGCAAAAAGCGAGCCGTCGCGTGCGATGGCGGACGGTCGCGCGCGCGACGAGCCGTCCCGGGCGCGCCGGGCGGAGGAAGTCGACCTTGAGGTCAGCGGTGACCGTCGTCTCGCCCTCTTCGGCGGCCGTGAACGCAGCCGACGCGAGAGCTTCGTCGGCGAGCGTCGCGATCGCCCCGCCGTGCACGACGGTGCCGCGTGAGGTGGGAAACCCATGCGACTCGGCCGTCAGGTTGCCCTCGAGCACGAGCTTCCCGTGGCCCAGCTCGACGATCCTCGTCCCGATGTTGGCGACCATGCCGGTGGTCGCCCACTCCCTGTACATCTCGGGCAGCGCTCTGACGCCGTACGGCTCTTCTGACATCACATGGAACTCCCAGCGAAATCGAGGTGCGGCGGGTCTCTGAGCGGCCAGGCGCTTCTTCAGTCCGAGCACGGATGCCGGCACCCCGTGGTTAGAAGGTTAATCTCTGCGCGGTGATCTCTCGCAGCGCGCGCGCCATCCCGGGCCTGCGGTCGTCCCGCGGCCGGTCCGTGCACCACCTGGCCCTGTCGCCCTCGTGCTGGGGCGTCGGCGAATCGCGAGACGCGGGCCATCAGCTCGAGGTCGAGCGGGTCCTCTCCGAGGCGGCCGCCGTCGGTGAAGGCGCGATCACCGCGGGACCGTCCGGCTTCCTGCCAGACAAGAGCGACCAGGCGAAGGCCCTGCTGCGCAGGCACAGGCTGCAGGTGGTCGCAGGCCAGGTCCGCGCCGTACTGCACCATCACGAGATCCGCGGGCCCGAGATGGCGCACATAGACGGGCAAGCCAGCTGGCTTTCGGCCCTCGGCGCCGACACGCTGGTGCTGTCCGCGATCCCCGACCGCACGTCGAAAAGCGCGCGCGGGATGGTGCTGTCGAACGCCGAGTGGGCCCACTTGCTGCACCTGGTCGGGTCGGTCGAGCACGTCACCGCGCGGCACAAGATGCGGGTCGCGGTCCAGCCGCGCTTCGGCAGCATCATTGAGGGCCCTGAGGACATCGAGCGGCTGCTGGTCGGGTCAGAGGCCGGTCTCTGCCTCGACATCGCGCACCTCGTGCTCGCAGGCGCTGACCCCATCGAGGTCCTCGAGCTCGCAGGGAGCCGCATCCGCCACGTTCATCTGAACGACGTCGATCCACAGCTGGCGCGCCAGGTGAGCGACGGCTCGGTGGATTACGACGAGGCGGTCGAGATCGGCCTCTACCGACCGCTTGGCGAAGGGAGAGCGCCGGTCGCAAGGGTGATCGAAGCGCTGCGCAGGGCGAACTATCGCGGCTGGTACACCCTCCAGCAGGAGACGCGCCTTGCCTCGGCTGACGACCGGCCCCTCGGCCGCATCAGCCGCTCCCTCGAATACCTGCTGCCTCTTCTCTCCTAAGCCATTAGATCTTGCGCCCGGCGCCGGCCCAGTAGCGATCCCGGATCTGCCGTTTCAGTAGCTTGCCCGCCGCATCGCGCGGCAGCTCGTCGACGAAGTCGACCGTCCGCGGCTTCTTGTAGCCGGCCAGGCGCTCGCCGCAGAACCTGATCAGGTCCTCCGCCGACGCGCTCATGCCTGAGCGGAGCTGGACGATTGCCTTGACCGATTCGCCCCACTGGTCGTCGGGCACGCCGATGACCGCCGCATCCATCACCGCCGGGTGGGCGTGCAGCACCGCCTCAACCTCGGCCGGGTAGATGTTGGTGCCGCCTGATATGACCATGTCTATCTGACGGTCGCAGATGAAGTAGTAGCCCTCGGAGTCCCTGTACGCGATGTCCCCAACCGAGAAGAAACCGTCGTGCAGGCTCTTGCCCGTCGCGTCGGGCCGGTGGTAATACTCGGCCAGCCACGAGTTGCGGACCATCAGCTCGCCCGGCTCATCGGGGGCCGCCTCCACGCCATCGGCCGTCACCAGCCTGAGCTCCTGTCCGGGCACCGCAGTGCCGCACGAGCCCGGCTTGCGCAGCTGGTCCTCCGGCCGGAGCACCGTGTTGATGCCGGTCTCGGTCGCGCCGTAGAACTCCCACAGCACGCGGCCGAGCACCGATTCGGCCCGCACCTTCAACGCGTAAGGGCATGGCGCGGCGCCGAGCACCAGCGCTCTGATCGACGACAGGTCGCGCGGCTTCCTCTCCTGCTCGTCGACCAGTCGCTGCAGGAGGGTGGGGGCCATGAATGTGGTCGTCACTCGGTGCCGCTCGATGAGGTCGAGCGCGCCCGCGGCCTCGAACTTCGACTGGAGCACCACGCTCGATCCGAGCAGCGAATGCAGGGCCGTGAAGAACGACACCGCGCTGTGGTAGCCCGGGCCGCAGGTCAGGTGAACGTCGGACTGGTTGAGCTCGAAGATCGAAATGATCTGCAAGACGTTCTCGATGTTCACGCCGTGCGGCCGCCAGGCGCCTTTCGGGTGGCCGGTGGTGCCGGACGTGTAGATCATCGAGGGGCCGAGCCCGCCACCACCCGTCCCCTGCAGAGGCGCGTCCGTCGACCCGTCGATCAGCGCTCGATAGCTCAGCCACCCGGGCGGCGCCGCCTCTCCAATCGCGACGAAACGCGGATCCCCGGTGACCTCCTTGCGCGCGGCTTCGACGACCTCGGCATGATCCGGCCCGGCCAGCACGACCTTCGCGCCGGAGTCGTTCAACACATAGGCGACCTCCGAGCCACGAAGCCGGTAGTTCACTGGGACGATCACGACGCCCGAGCGGCGCAGGCCGCTCGCGACCTCGAACGTCTCCACCGAGTTGAACGACATCACTGCGACTCGGTCCTCCGCCGCGCACCCAATGCCTGCGAACGCGTGCGCCACGCGGTTCGCCCTTCTATCCAGCGCCGCGAAGGTCAGCGCGCGGTCGCCAAGGAAGACGGCGGCCTTGTCCGGAGTCGACTCCGCATGGCTCGCGAGAAAATCGAAGCCGGCCACGGGGTCAGCTTAAGTCGGTTTGGGCGAAGAGCTTGGCGCCGGGCTCGAGCACAGCGCGCTGCCGCCAAGCCCGATCGTGGCCGGCGTCGGCGCGACGCTGCCTGTGATCACGACGCGGTAGCGATAACAACCTCCGAGGAGCGCCCACGTGTCGGAAGGAGCCCAGTGGTGAAACACCACGCCGGCCGCCAGCGGGGGATATTTGGCGAGCACGGCGGCGGTCGCGTCGGCGATCGAGGCTATGGGCGACACCCTGGTCGAATCGAACTGCCACAAATAGACCTTGGTGAGGGGCCGGGCCTCCGGCGTGTCGGCCGCCGCGGGCAGCATGGTGGCCGCCAGCAGGCCGTCGACCACGGCCTGAGGGCCGGGGCCGGCC